>CALJMD010000259.1 GCA_937981915.1 uncultured Acidimicrobiales bacterium | reverse complement strand
CACCGGACAATCATCTAAACCAACTCATCGAGTCGACCGACAACGGTGACATACGGCCTGCGTTCTCGGTTCCAGAGCCGTCTAGCGAGGTGTTTGACATGAGCAGTGCCGATAGCAGCGTCGACGAAAACCACGAAAGTCTCGAAGGCGGTGCCGACGGCAGTTTCGCCGACAGCGCACCGGAGCGGTCCGCCGACGATGTTGCACCCGAGGTTACGGAGGTAGGGCAGCTTCTGGAAATCGACGTTCAGGACCCCGATCCCGCCGACAGTGCCTCGTCCGACGACGACTGGGTTGAAGGCACCGTCTCAACGTTTGCCGTCGAGGAACTCATCGAGGAACATGACGACGGCGCGGACGAGCATGCAGGGGACGGGCAGAACGAGATTTCTTCTGAAGACGTCAACCCCGAAGAAATCGCCGCTGAGGACATCAGCCCCGAACCAGTCAGTTCGGAAGAGATCGAGAGCGACTCGACCACGATCGAGGCCTCTAGCCCGGACGCCAGCGAACCGACAGACACACTCAAGAGCCGACTCGTTGAGGCAGCGGCCTCGCCTGAGGCTTCAGCTTCCACCAGCTATCCGTTGCCGAGCCACCGACGATCGGCCGCCGACACACAGACGACACCAGAGCCGGTTGCTCTGGAGAACGATCCCCCAGCGGACGAAGCCGATTCAGTTTCCGAACCAACCGAAGTCGACGTCGCAGCGCCCATCGCAGCCGAGAGCATCGAGGCCGAGACAGCCGACAACATCGAGGTAGAGGCAGAAGCAGAAGCAAAGATCGTCGAAGAGGTAGAAGCCGAAGCCGAACAACCGGCCGAGGTCGAAACCGACGAAGCGGAAGATGTCGAATCCGAGGTAGCGGCGGAAGTCGAAGCCGAACAACCTACAGAAGCCGAAACCGACGAAGCCGAGACCGACCAAGCCGAAGAAGTCGAAGCATCCGACGGGCCAAGCCAGATTTCAGACGCCGACCCGGCTGCCCCGGTCTGGAGTGAAGACTGGAACGCTTGGATTTGTTGGAACGACGCTCAGCAAGCCTGGGTTCGCTATGACAGCGCCATCGGTGAGTGGCTCAGCATGGAAACCGAGGCAGCAGAGGTCTAGTTGACCGGACTGCCTCTACGTCTGAAGATGTTGGTACAGCACGGCCGACGTCTTTAGCCGACGCTCCAGATACTGCTCCACCACTCGGCCGGCCAAACTCTCAATGTCGTGCTGGAGCGCCAACGGCGTGTCGTCGAGAACATCTCTGACTCTCCCTGCGGCCAGTGATCGAAAGACCTCCAGCGCCTCGGCGCTCATCTTTTCGCCTGTGGGTGGACAGGCTCGACATATGACGCCGCCCTCAGCCAAGTTGACACCGACGATGCCCTCGGTGGCGCCGCAGCGGACGCAACGGTCGAACGACGGCTGTACGCCTTCCAAGGCGAGCAGCCGCATGGTGAAAGCGGGAACGATCATCGGGTTGGGTCGCCGAGCCAACTCGCGGGCCGCCCCGGTCAACAACTTGAACAGCGCCGGATTCGATTCTCCTTCGACCGTTACCGAATCAATGATCTCCAAAAGGACGGTGAGGCGTCCGTAGTGGGCGAGATCGGTGCGGGACTGCGACGGGGTGTCGGTCCGCTGCACCTGAGTGATCGTGTCGAGATTTCGACCCTCGTAGAGCTGGACTTGCACAATCGAACCGGGCTCAAGGCGAGATCCGAATTTGCTTTTTGTCCGCCTCACGCCCTTGGCCACTCCCCTGACCTTGCCGCGGCCCCGGGTCAGCAGCACAATAATTCGGTCGGCCTCGCCCAGCTTGTGGGTGCGAAGTACTACTGCGTCATCTCGATAGAGCGGCACGGACCGATAGACGGCGAACCGCTACGCCGTGCGGGGAACGTCGACCTCGTCCACCGCATCAGGTAGGGCAAGGCCGCCGAAGCGTCGTTCCCGGGTCTGGAATTCGGAGACGGCGTCAAACAATGTCTGTCGACTGAAGTCGGGCCAGAAGGTCTCGGTGAAGATCATTTCGGCGTACGCCGACTGCCACATCAAGAAATTGGATGTCCGGTACTCGCCTGAAGTTCGAATCCACAGATCCACTTCCGGCATTTCAGGGTCGTAGAGGTGCTTTTCGATCATGGCCTCATCGACCGCGCCCGGGTTCGACTCGGTCTCGAGCAGCTTCTTGATCGCATCGACCAATTCCGCCCGTCCTCCGTAGTTGAATGCCACGGTCAGAGTGAGCCGACGGTTGTCTGCGGTCAACGCCGCACTCTGGTCCATGTGGCGGAGAAGACGCTTGGGAACCTTCCAGTCCCGGCGACCAATGAACCGTATCCTGACCCCTTTTTCGTTCAGCTCGTCCCGGCGGCGCACGAGAAGATCCTCGTTGAACCTCATCAAGAACCGGACCTCATCGGACGGGCGGCGCCAGTTCTCCGTTGAAAACGCGTAGACGGTCAACCAGCCGACACCAAGCTCAAGCGCTCCGTCGACTGCCTCCATGAGGGCGTTCTCCCCAGCGGCGTGTCCGTCAGTGCGCTTCAGGCCGCGCTGTTGGGCCCAACGTCCGTTTCCGTCCATCACGCAGGCAACGTGACGAGGGATCGGGAGATCGTTCCGGACGGGATCAGTCATTAGTCCAAAGTTAGCCGCTCAAAGCGGCTGATCGGCGTCTCGGCCCCAAGCTTCGGGGTGTCGGGCTGGATTGGAGCCATTGCTGAAACGAACTGCGACTGGCGGCTACTCGCCGCCGCCTGCCTCGGTGCTCGAGGTTGTGGCCTCGGTCGTCGTGGTTGTCGGTTCACTGGTCGAGGTGGTCGGCTGAGACGTTGACGTTGTCGTCGAAGCAGTCGTGGTCGAGCTTGTGGTCGGCGCAGTCGTGGTTGTTGTAGTGGTTGTCGTCGTAGTTGGACGACCTCGGCTCGGCGGGGTTCGACGAGTGGTAGTAGTAGCTTCGGTCGTCGTCGTCGTGGTAACTGGTCGGGTCGTGGTCGGCTGCCTCGTCGTGGCGGGTTGCGACGTGGTGGTCGTCGAACTCCGCCGAGTTGAGGTCGTAGATGACCGGGCCGTAGTGGAGGTCTGACGCTGAGAGGTACTGGCTGACGGCTCGGTGGTAGAGGTACTCGTCGATGTTGCCGGCTCGGTGGACGCCGTCGTCGCAACTGCGTCCGAAGAACTGCGGTCAACGCGACGAGTCGGAGCGGCAGGTTCATCCTCACCGCCGCTTCCGGTACTGATGGCCAAGTCGCCGGCATCATCGGTCAGCGCCGATTGCAAGTCGCCAAGGGCATCGGGCGGCTCGTTGTCAATCTCGGTCTCCGGAAGCGTTGCACCGCTTCGCACTACCTGTGCCGTCGTCGTCTCTCCGCCGCCACCCAGGACCTCGTCGAAGAACCCAATCGAGTAGAACGCACCGCCGATGCCGACGACGGCGAGCGCAGCCATCGACTTCCAGAAGCCTGGGCGGTCAGTAAGCTCGCCGACGACGTCGAGCGCGGTCTGCGGTCGGCGTCGCTCTCCGGGGCTCCTAACCGTCCTTGACGGCAGTGACGGCGATTCCCAGCTTTCGGGGACAACAGCGGAGTGCTGAAGATTGGTGGGAGCGTCCGGGTGCCAGGCGGGAGCATTCGCGGTGTCCTCCCAAAACGAGCTGGCAAGCCCCGTGTTCTCTTTGGTGTCGTCCATTCCTCCGAAGTCGTCGGAGTCATAGCCATCGGATGAGTACAGAGTGGAACCGGCGAGATCGCCAGGGTGCCTCTGGCTGGGAGGAGCGAATTCAAGTCCCGGCTCGGGCTCACGGTCCACCTCTTCGGGGCCGGAGTCGACGATCCGCGAGCGTTCGACGATGACCAAACCGGCGTCTACAGGTTCCTCCAGCTGGACTCCGAGGTCGGAATCCTCTTGGCTGTCGTCGAGTTCGGCCTCGTCCTGACGGTCAACGTCACCGCTCTCGGCGTCATCAGGTGCCTCGGCGTCATCGAGTGCGTCGGGATTGATCTCGTCGACAGCGTCGCTCTCCAGAGGTGGGTCGTCTGCTCCATCGCCCTGGATCGGCGAGTCGCTTTCCTCGCCCGACTCAAGCAAGTAGCCAAGCAGAGAGAAGGCTCCGGCCTCCGGTGGTAGATCACCATCGGTTTCAGTCGGCCCGGCTGGAGCCACCGGCTCAACGGCCGGCGCCGCTACAGGAACCTCAGACTCGGAGACATCGGATCCGGGAAGATCGTCCGGACTCAGGCGAGCTTCATTGCCACCGGCTGATTGCTCTTCCTCAGACGAACGCACGGGCGACTTTTCCAACAGCTCGGCAAACGCGTCGTCGATATCGGCTGAGTCCTGATAATCGCCGACCTCGCTTCCCCATTCGCTTAATGGGGTTTTGCCGTTCTGCTCTAGCGACCGAGCCGGCTTGGCTCTATCGTTCATCGCTTCCCTTACATCCTCACCAGGCGATCACGTACATGAGCCCACCCGGGCACAGCCATATAGTGTAAAGCTTCCCGGCCAGATGAGAGCCATGAGCAATACGCACCAGCATGACACAACCGCACAGGTCGAACGGCTCCTTAGTGCCGTAACCGCCCACCTACCGGGGGGCGGAGAACTGCGGCCCGGGCAGCTACAGATGGCCGAAGCAGTTTGGCGAACCGTGGGAGCGGGCGACGCCGCGGACAGTGAAACGGTCGATGAAACCGACAGCGAAAAGGTCGATGAAGCCGACAGTGAAACTGCTGACGAAACTGATGATGACGTCGCGCCCCGTACATCTTCGGTACTTCTCGTCGAAGCCGGGACAGGCACCGGCAAATCTCTGGCCTACCTGGTGCCGCCGCTTGACGCCGACCTGAAGACCGTCGTCGCTACTGCGACCATCGCCCTACAAGGTCAACTGGTCGACAAGGACGTTCCACTCGTCAACGAAGGGCTGGGTCGGCAGTTGACCGCAGCCGTGTTGAAAGGACGCAGCAACTACCTCTGCCAACAGCAACTCAACGAGTTGGTGGAGACAAAACGCTCCGACCAGCTGAGCCTCCTCGGAGGTCGCAACCCAGACCGGTTGAAGCCCATCTTGGCCTGGGCGTCCGAAACCGAAACGGGCGATCGCGAAGAGTTGGACGATGCCCCCGCCGCCGACATATGGCGAGCAGTCAGCGTGTCCGGCGACGAGTGCCCCGGGGCGACCCGATGCCCGTCAGGCGGTGAGTGCTACTCCGAACGTGCCAGACAACGGGCCATGGCTGCGGACGTGATCGTCACCAACCATCACTACTACGGGCTACATCTTTCATCGGGTGGTGTTCTCCTGCCGGAACACGACGTGGTCATCTTCGACGAAGCCCACCAGCTGCCCGACACGCTTTCAGCCACTTGCGGCGTCGAATTCAGCGGTGGAAGACTGCGAGCAGCGGCCCGTCGCGTTCGTTCAATGCTCACCGACGAAGAGGCAAGTGAACCCCTCGATCGGTCTGCCAGCGAACTCGACAGTCTGCTCCGGCCCGACGCTGGCAACCGAATCGCCGTCAACGCCGAACTACAGCGCATCGCCGCATCCGCACGACAACGGTGCATGTCGGTCATGGACACGCTGCGAAAACTCGATGCATCTGAAGGCTCAAACGTCGCCGCACGAATCGAGCGGCTACAGCGCTCACTCACTCGACTTGTCACCGACGTCGACGAGCTCCTAGCAAATCAAGCTGGCGACGACTCCTCCACCGAATCCGGTGAAAGCGTTTTGTGGGTAGACGGCAAGCCCGATGCGCCAGTCCTGCGAAAAACACCGCTGACCTACGACCGGGTTTTAGCCGACACACTTTGGCCCGAGCGGTCAGTAATCATGACCAGCGCCACGCTGCCTGACGCCTTCGGAGCCCAGTTGGGGCTCGGGGCCAAGGCCGGAACGCCCATGAAAGTCGAATCACCGTTTGACTACGAGACCAACGCCGTCTTGTACTGCCCAGTCGACCTGCCTTCCCCTCGTAGTCCTGACTACCGCCGGGCAACACAAGACGAAATGGTGGAACTGATCACGGCTGCCGGCGGCCGAACCCTTGGGCTCTTCACCAGCTTCTCCGCCATGGACGCCGCTGCCGAACGCCTGAAGGACGAATTGGACTTCCCAATTCTGGTCCAAGGAGAAGCATCAAAGGCCGCCCTTGTTGAGACGTTCAAAGCCGATCCGTCTTCGGTTTTACTGGCCACCATGTCGTTCTGGCAGGGCATCGACCTGCCAGGAGAAACCCTCACCCTGGTCACCATCGATCGGATCCCGTTCCCCCGACCCGATGACCCGGTGACCCAGGCTCGGCGGGACCTGGCCGGGGCTGCCGCCTTCCGGATGGTTGATCTGCCACGAGCTCAGATGTTGTTGGCGCAGGCCGCGGGGCGACTGGTACGAACAACATCAGATCGAGGTGTAGTGGCCGTTCTCGATCCGCGACTTGCCACTAACAAGTCGTACCGGTGGGACCTCATCGGGGCAATGCCGCCGTTCACCAGAACAAAAGACCGCTCACAAGTCATCAAGTTTCTTCAAGAACTTCGCACCTAGCCCAGCAACGTCGTCGACAAGCATCTCGACACGTCAATAACACGCTTGTTCGGCCCGTAACGGCCGGGAAACAACCGTGTAACAAAGCCCTTTTAGGGTTCGAGCATGTCAGTCGAAACATTGAACTGGCCCGCCGAGGATGATCGCAGACGAGCGCTGGCACAACGAAGTGTCCCTCGGCTTCTTCTACTCGAAGCGGATCAACCACCGCCCGTCGTCACCGATCCCCTCGAGGATTGGATTCGGCGACCCTACAGCCAAGCCGACCTTGACGCTCGCCTAACTTCACTCGGAGCACGTTTCACCGGATCGGTTGACAACCTCGACCCCCTGATCATCGACGACGACGGGGTCCTCCGAACCGAGCAAGGATGGCTGGCGTTGTCCGACGTCGAGGTCAAGTTGATGGCCGAACTCGTCGGCAGGTATGGGACCGTCGTCGACCGGGACTCACTACAGAACGCCGCCTGGCCAAACCAGCAGGTGAGCCGCAATCTACTCGACGTCTATCTACACAAGCTGCGACCGCGGGTCACCGCTGTCGGACTTGAGATCAACACGGTTCGCAAGCGGGGCTACTTGTTGGACAGAGTCAACCACCAAGCTCCGACCCCAACCCACACCAGTGAAGTCGCCACTCGCGCTCTCGGCATGGCCAGATCGACCGCCCAACCGAACCAGCCATTAAGAAACAGCTAACAATCTGCTGACATCTGCTTAACGGTTCATACATGCCCGGGAAATCTGACCTCAGTACGTTCATGGCCACAACCCCTACTTAGCGGAGGAAAGACACAAAATGCTAGGCGAGATAGCGCTCGGCGCGCTGGCTGCTCAAGCAGCCGACATAGCGTCGCAGTACGACCGAACCGAACCAAGCGGTTTCATGAACATGGTCGTACTCGACAACATCTTCATCTTCGTCGCCGCCGTGCTTGTGCTCATGATGCAAGTCGGCTTCGCTTTACTCGAAGCTGGACTCACACGAGCCAAGAACGCGGCGAACATCATGATGAAAAACCTCATGGATGCGAGCCTCGGAATTGCCCTGTTCGCCGCAATCGGGTGGGGTATCGCCTACCCGGGCGACTTCAACGGGTGGATCGGTTCCGCCGGTCTCGGCATCGCCGGGCTCACCGAAGGTTTCCTTGTCGACATTTCACCGGAAGCGGTAGCCGACGATGGCTTCTATCCGCTTGCTGTGCCTGTTGACTTCCTCTTTCAGGCTGCCTTTGCCGCCGCAGCCGCCACGATCGTGTCTGGCGCAGTCGCCGGTCGCACCAAGTTCGTTGGCTATCTGGCCTACTCAGCAATCATCACTGCTGTTCTCTACCCGATGATCGTCAGCTGGAAGTGGGGAGGAGGCTGGCTCGACAGCCTCGGCTTCGTCGACTTTGCCGGATCAGGCTTGGTCCACATGACCGGCGGTTTCGCCGCCCTGGCCGGAGCCATCGTGCTCGGACCACGCATTGGCAAATACGGCGATGACGGCAAGCCACGAGCCATGCCCGGCCACAGCATCCCACTGGCCATCACCGGCGTGCTCATCCTCTTCATCGGCTGGTTTGGCTTCAACCCCGGCTCGCAACTTCAGGCCGACATGGCCGTACCCCTGATCGCCGTGTACACCGCCTTGGCAGCCGCTACCGGCGGTATCGCTGGAATGGCCACCTCTTGGATTCTCGGAGGCAAGCCCGATGTGTCCATGGCCGGCAACGGTCTCTTGGCCGGCCTGGTAGCCATTTGCTCCGGCATCGGCGAAATGGACTGGATCGGCACCTGCATTACCGGCCTTGTTGCCGGAGCCCTGGTGGTGTTCTCGGTCCTCACCGTCGAACGACAGAAGATCGACGATCCCGTCGGCGCCTTCTCGGTTCACGGCCTGTGCGGCTTCTGGGGGCTCCTCGCAACCGGCTTGTTCGCCACCACTAGCCCAATCAACGGCGCAGAGGATGCAGCCGGCCTGCTCTACGGAGGCGGTGCCGGACTGCTGGTTGACCAGTTGATCGGCGGCGTAGCGATCGGCGTGGTCGTCTTTGGTGCCGCCTTCGCCCTGTTCACTGCTTTGAAGACCGCAGGCTTGCTGCGGGTCTCCGCAGAGGAAGAAAAGATGGGACTTGACGTAGCCGAGCACGGAAGCACCGGCTACGGACCGGACTTGATGACAGCTGCGGTCTAGTCGCACCTTGCTGAGCCATTCAGCACAGGACACGACTCACCAAGACCGCACGAAAGGACGAACAGAAAAATGAAACTGATAACAGCTGTAATCAAGCCCCACCGTTTGGACGACGTAAAGGCCTCACTGGCCGCCGCAGGAGTCCAAGCCATGACCATTACCGAAGCCAAAGGGTTCGGCCGCCAAGGAGGTCACACCGAGACCTACCGAGGTGCCGAGTACAAAATCGACTTCGTACCCAAAATCAAAATTGAGATTGTTGTCGATGCGCCACGAGCCGACGAAATTGTCACTGTGCTTCGAGACGCCGCCCAAACGGGTGTGATCGGCGACGGCAAGATCTGGGTCACCCCAGTAGACACCATGGTGCGAATCCGCACCGGAGACGTTGGAGCTGAGGCCATCTAGAAGCCGACATCTTCCCCTTCAGTCAACTATCCAGTTGACCTCAGCTTGACGGACGGACAACGATGTCCTGACCCCTGGCAGCACGATTGAGGGAGCAATTGGTTAACGGCCTTCCGGATTTGGTCAGTAACCGAGACGCTCGATCAGACCTCGATCGTGCTGCCAGTTCTTTTCGACCCGGACCACGAGTTCGAGGTAGACACCAGACGGCAGCTGCTTGCGAACATTGCTGCCGACCGTTTTGAGCATCGATCCGCTCTTGCCGATGACAATGCCCTTCTGTGACTCCCGCTCCACCAGTATTTCAACCTTGATTCGGGGCCACTCCCACTCAACGACCCTGGTGGCAATCGAGTGAGGCACTTCTTCCTTAGTAGCGTGCAGTAGCTGTTCTCTCACCAGCTCGGCCACGACAAAGGCTTCGGGAACGTCGGTGACAATGTCGCTCGGGTACCACAACGGACCGAGTGGCAGTCGAGAGGCCAAGTGTTCGACCAGCTCCGTGACGCCCCTGCCCGTCCACGCTGACACTGGGAAGTAGGCGGAGAAGTCGAGCGGAGCGGTAGCGGCCAGCTGCTTCAGTACCTTCTCTTTCGGGAGTCCATCGATCTTATTGACGATGACGATCGACCTGGCGGGGTCGAGCGACTCGGCCAGGAAAGCGTCTCCACGACCGAATCCCGAGCGGCCGTCGATCACCAGGCAAGCTACGTCGCAGTCGCCGTAGGCATCTCGTGCAGTCTCGTTCAGCTTGACCCCCAGCTCGGTCCGAGCCTTGGAGATTCCAGGCGTGTCAACGAAGACCAGTTGGTGCTCGGTTGTCGTCAGCACCCCTCGGATCTGGTGTCGCGTTGTCTGCGCCTTGTTCGAGACGATCGTGACCTTCTCGTCAAGAATCTGGTTGAGCAGCGTTGACTTTCCCACGTTCGGGCGCCCGAGGATTGCCACGAATCCGGACCGGAACGTCTGCTCGGGTTCTGTTGACGGTGCTGTCGTATCGTTCATGATTTAGCCCTTTCGGCTTCGCTCGAAGCCGCTACGGCCACTGACTGGCGGGACACACGGACTTTGGTTATTCGTCGCCCTTGCACTCTCTCGACCTTCAAATAGTGACCGTCAACGTCGCACGTCTCACCCACGGTGGGAACCCGACCGAAGACGTCGAACACCAAGCCGCCGACTGTGTCCCAGTCGCCTTCAGGTAGGTGCAAGCCGCCCAAGTCGTTCACTTCGTCAACCAGTATGCGGGCGTCCACCCGCAACGAGCCGTCGACCAGGCGCTCGACCAACGGTTCTTCGACGTCGTATTCGTCAACGATTTCACCGACCAGTTCTTCGATCAGGTCTTCAAGGGTGACAAGCCCGGCGATACCGCCGTACTCGTCGACGGCGATTGCCATGTGATAGGTCTCCTGTTGCATCTCACGAAGGAGTTCGGCAACCTTTTTGGTCTCGGGAACGAACGGGGCGCGACGCAACACCGAATCGATGGCACGTCCGGCGTGGCCATCGAGTTCGGCGCGAATGAGGTCTTTGACGTAGGCCAGTCCAATGACATCGTCGATGCTGTCGCCAACGACGGGAACACGGGAGAATCCGACGACAGATGCTTTCTCCAACACCTCTTCCACCGTAGATCCCATCTCTACGGTGACCATGTCGGTTCGTGGCACCATGACCTCACGGACAATGGTGTCGCCAAACTCGATCACCGACTCGATCAGATCTCGCTCGCTCTCGTCAATCACGTCGTCTTCCACCGCGGCATCGGCCAACGCAATCAGCTCTTCAGGGACGGCGAACGGCCCCTGTCGTAGGCCCTTGCCGGGCATGACAACATTGGTCAATCTGATCAGGGCCCGAGCCAGGAGCCGAGTCGGGGCGAAGCCCAGCAGTGAGCCAACCGGGCCGACAAGGGCGAGAGCTGTGCGATCGATGTTGAGGATCGACCACGTTCGGGGCAACGCTTCGGTGGCCACGAACATAAACAGCAGGTTGGTTACGGTGAGGACGGTGGACAGCGGTTGGCTGAAGAACCGGAAGACCAAAATGGCGGCCAATGCCGCCTCGCTCAGCTGGAATACGACCACCAGGAGGCGCAATGGGTTGCGAACCTCTTGCTCAGGAAGCGACAGCAGGGCGCTCAGTCGGTTCGCTCGCTGCGTGTCGTAGTCGGACAGGGACTCGGCCCGTGCCACGCTGGAGCGAGCGAACGCCTCTTCCGCAGCAACGAGAACGGCGGCCACCACGGCCAACAGCACTAGAGCTCCGATGGCCAGACCATCGACGAACATGAAATCAGCTGACGTCATTGGGGGAACTCGGGGTGAGTGAACCCCAACCGCTCCATGTGGACGTGCTCCCGGGCCAACATGACGGCCCGCTCCTCATCCAGGTAGTGGTCGTGACCAAGCACATGCAGGACGCCGTGGATCACCAGCAGTGCCAGTTCAGCCTCGACGCTGCCGCAATGCTCAGGGGCCTGAGCCCGGGCCACCGAGGGGCAAACAACGACATCGCCGAGCGAAACCGGCACGTCGTTCGACGGCAGATCAAAGAAGTCAGCACCGTCCAGCGGGAACGCCAACACATCGGTGGGACCAGTCTTGTCCATATGTGCGTGGTTCAGGTCGGCCATTTCGTCGCTATCGATGAAAGTGAGTCCGAGTTCACCGGTAGTGATGCCCTCACCGGCCAGCGTGTCGCCGGCCACGCCGCTCCAGCGTTCGAGGTCAATGTCGGCTTCAGCGCTTCGGTTTGCCACCGCAACCTCGAGGCGGCTCATGCCCGTTGCTGGTTCCGGGCGTAGGCGTCGACGATGTCTTGGACGATACGGTGCCTGACCACATCGGATGACGTCAAACGCACGAAGTCGAGGTCGTCAATACCGCCTAGCACGGGTTCCAGCCCGTCCAAGCCGCTCTTGCTGCCGGAAACGTCGACCTGAGTCGTATCGCCGGTAATAACGGCCTTCGAGTTGAAACCGATCCGGGTGAGGAACATCATCATCTGTTGCGGAGTGGTGTTCTGGGCTTCATCGAGAATGATGAAGCTGTCGTTCAACGTCCGCCCGCGCATGAACGCCAACGGCGCAACCTCTACGACGTTTCGCTCGAACAGGCGACTCATCTGCTCGGCACCAACCATGTCGTGCAGAGCGTCATAAAGGGGCCGCAGATACGGGTCCACCTTGTCCATCAAGTCACCGGGCAGGTAACCGAGCCGCTCGCCAGCCTCAACGGCGGGGCGAGTCAACAAGATGCGTTCCACCTGCTTGTCCTGTAAGGCGGCCACTGCCGATGCAACCGCCAGCCAGCTCTTTCCGGTTCCGGCGGGACCGATCCCGAAGGTCACCAGATTCTTTCTGATGGCGTCGACGTAATGCTTTTGCCCGGCGGTTTTCGGCTTGACCGGTTTACCCCTGTAGGTGGTCAAAACCCGGTCGGTCAGCACTTTCGAAGGTCGCTCGTTCTGCCCGATCATGTCGATCGATCGTTTGACCACGGACGATTCGATGGAGCCGCCTTGTTGTAGCAACTCGATGAGTTCGGCGATGACATCGGTAGCCGCTGACGCATCGTGACCGTCGACGGTGATCTCGTTACCGCGAACGTGAATCTCCACGTTGTAGCTGTCTTCAATGACTCGAAGGTTCTCGTCCCGCTGTCCGAGTAGACCGGCCATGAGGCCATTGTCGGGCACTTCGATTTTCAACGGTGGATTCATGCAGTCCTTGCCATCGTGGGGGAACCCAAAAGTATAGTTCTGGTTGTTGCAGCGCCTGTCTTTCGCGGCGCAGGATAAGGCTCACAGCTACTAACCGGGCGCAACGTGCGGAGAACGGCCAACGCTGCCACTATGGCAACAGAGTCACCGACGTGTCGGGCAATTTTTAGTCGGAGGCGTGAACGAGCTTCAGATCACGCAAACGTCCTACCGCCACCTCAATTTCGACCCCGAGGATGCATGCCACCGCCCGCAAATCATCCTGACGGACCGTAAGCACTCGACCGTTGAAGTCACCTCGCTGTACCTGAATCATGTCCAGATACCTGCGGAGCATCTCGCCTTCCGGGGCTGGGACCTCTTTCACCGCCTCAAGTTGAATGGTGACACCGTTCAGCATCGGGGCATCCGATGTCAGGTCCACCACATCAGGCTTGGATGAGGTTGTTCGAGGCAAGAGCTGATCGACGGGGACGCTGTAGTAGCCGGCAAGTCGATGCAGCCGTGCTACTGATATCGCCCGCTCCCCTCGTTCGTAGGCTCCGAGCACTGAGGCCTTGAACTCGTGGGATGACAATGCCTCGACGTCTTGCAACGACAGACGTTTCTGGCGACGTATCGAACGAAGCCGTTCACCAACTCGGAGACCGTATTGAACGGTGGCCTCATCGAGTTCGGAGGCCTGCTCGCCGGACTCGTCAGATGAAGAGGACGGGTCGGAGGGAGAAGAACTCTCGTTGCTCACTTCTCAGTCCTTTCACACGCCGGCGGCGACATCGCAGGCCCTTGGCGGCACAACGTTGACTACGGCACCTCAAAAGCTACCCGCCACTCTACGCAACTTCAACCACTTTTAGTGTTGGTTCAGGTTCGTCGCAGGCGGCTCGCAGCTAGTCGAAGCGTGCGGCCAATACGGCGGCACCGACGATGGCTGCCGTTTCCGTACGGAGAATACGCCCAGGAAGTCCGACCGTTTCGTGACCTTCCAACTCTCCTGGATCGAACCCACCTTCAGGGCCAATCACTAAACATGAAGGCGGCCGGTCAGTGGCACTGAGAGGACGCCCACCAGGTTCGGCAAAGGCCACATCGTTCCGACCCCCGACAAGTTCCATCAGCGGCATCATGGTCGAAATGTCGGGCAGGTGGGTTCGGCGGGACTGCATCGCCGCTTCACGTGCGATCCGTCGATGACGTTCAACCTGTTTGGCTGCCCGCTCGGCATCCCAGCGCACAACGGAACGAGCGGTATGCACCGGCACTATCTGATCGATGCCCAGCTCAGTCACTTTTTGAACAATCAGATCGCTGCGGTCCCCCTTCACCGGGGCAAAGGCAACGGTAAGCACCTGGTTTCTCGACGGATCTGAACGAACTACTTGATCCTCAACTTCGAGCTCGCCACCGTCAGTCAGGCGAACCCAGCGCCAGCGACCGTCGCCGTCACCGGCTGCTAGCCGGGCACCGGAGCGCAGCCGCAGCGACTTCGTTACGTGTCTGGCGTCGCCGTCGGACAGCCAGGGTTGCTCGAGATCTTCGACAAAGACGAGGGGGTTGTTACGAAGCTCGCTTAGCGAACCGCTCGACATTGCCAGCGAAGCCGTCTAGTTGCCGAACTTGGACTTGAGACGGTCAAGCACCCCATCGGACGGGTCATCAACCGGTTCATCCCTGGATTCCGCCAGTTGACGCACAAGTGCTTCCTGCTCAGGTGTCAGCTCGGTCGGGGTGTCGACGACAAGAGCCAGGATTAGATCGCCGCGAGACCGACCTCGAAGCTTCGGAACACCTCGGTCCCGGAACCGAAACGCCGTGCCGGTTTGAGACCCGGCCGGAACCGTGACCTCGACTTCGCCGTCGATGGCGGCGAAGCTGATTTTTGCTCCAAGGGCAGCCTGGGTCATGGGCACATGCAGCTCAGCGAGAATGTTGTCGCCGTCACGACGGTAGGTCGGATGTGGCTCGACCTGAACAAGTACGTAAAGATCGCCCGCGCCAGCTCCTCGGCGGCCAACCGCTCCCCTGCCAGTCAGCCTGAGCGTCGCGCCGTCGTCGACTCCTGGTGGGATGTCAACTACATAGGTTTGTTCCTCGACCCGACGTCCCTCACCGGAACAGACGTGGCACGGATCAGAGATGGTGACACCTTCACCTGAGCAGCGGGCACACGTCGTCGTGGTCACCATCTGGCCCAAGATCGACTGGCGCACCTGGCGAACCTGACCGGTTCCCCCGCACTGGTCACATCGAAGAGCATGCGAACCTGGGGCGGCACCGGTGGCTTCACACGTGTCGCAGGCAACCGCAGTGCGAACCGACACTTCCTTGGCCACGCCGTTGACAACATCTTCAAGCGATAGTTGAGTGACGACTTCCAAGTCGGCGCCGCGCTGAGGTCCGGCCTCCGAGCGAGCTCCGGCGTTGAAGAAAGCGTCGAAAAGGTCGCCTAGCCCCGAGGCGGCGAAGGGGTCGCCGCCGCCACCACCGCTCATTCGGTTGGCGCTCGTGCCGAAGCGGTCGTAGCGGGCACGCTTCTCGGCGTCGCTGAGAACTTCGTACGCCTCGGCCACCTGTTTGAACCGTGACTCGGCTTCAGCATCGCCGGGATTGGCGTCAGGGTGAAGCTCGCGGGCCAGTTTGCGGTAGGCGCGCTTGATGTCGTCTGGTGTTGCCGAGCGTTCTACGCCGAGGATTTGGTAGTAGTCCATGAGAAATCCAGCCGTCGTTGCAGCTGTCGTCGCCTATCCGTCACTCAGCCGTCGTCCGAGCTGGTTGCTCACTGCGGCCACTGCGGACATGGCTTGTGGGTAGTTCATTCTGGTCGGCCCAAGAACGGCGATCGAGCCTGCGTGCTCGCCGTCAATCTTGTAGGGGGACACCACCAAGCTACACTCCGACAGCGGTTCCACCCCCGTTTCGGTTCCAATGGCGACCGACAATCCTCGTTCCATCACGTCGGCGAGGAGACTCACCACGACCAGCTGTTGTTCCAATATGGTGAGCACCTGGCCCACCGAGTCAACCGCCTCAAAGGCGTTTGCCACCTTTGACGCCCCTTCGACGTAGACTCGCTCGCCGTCGTGTGGTTGGTCGAAGATGGCGTCGAAGAATTGGCTGACCAGTGCGTCCACGGCGTTGTCGCCCGACGGAGGCACCGACTTGGCCTCGGCCAGGGTGAAACTTACTGCGGACTCATTGAGCATTGCCCCTGCGTGGGCCACAACTCGATCATCGATGTCGGCATCGAAGTCGAAGGTGTGTTTCATTACCTGACCGTTGGAGAGCACGGTCACCGACATGACCACCCGATCGGCCAGTGAGACAAGTTGTACCGACCGTACGGTTGCTGCCTCCCCGCTGTCGTCGACCACGACGGCGGCGTAGTCGGTCACGCTGGTCAGCAGACTCGCCGTGTCCTGCATGACTTGTTCGATCTCGCCCCGTAGGTCTTGGAAGAAGTGGGCGATCGTCCGTCCGTCGTCGCGAGCGTCGGCACCGGCCAGGAGGCTGGCGTCGAGACTGTCGACGAAAAATCGGTAGCCCTTCTCCGTGGGAATCCGTCCAGCACTGGTGTGCGGCTGAGCCAGGTAACCCTCGGCTTCAAGCACCGCCATGTCGTTACGAACGGTGGCCGGCGACACTTTCAGCCCGGCCGCCTTGGCAGCAGCGGTCGAACCGACCGGCTGCGCCGTCTCGGTATACCGCTCGATGACAGCGCGAAGAACGGACGCCTTCCGGTCGTCAATCACGACAACCGACTTCGGAGGTGCGGCGTCGGTGCTGTGATACAAGTCCGTGCATGGTCACCTTCAGTCTATCGACGTCGGTCGTGGGCGCAGAAGTCTGCCGTTCGGTTGCCGTCTCGACGGCCCCTCAACCTAGTCGTCGAGACGGAGCACCTGAATGAACGTGTCGGGAGGAATCTCGACGCGGCCGATGCTCTTCATCTTCCGCTTGCCTTCCTTCTGCTTCTTGAGCAGCTTGTTCTTGCGGGTGATGTCGCCGCCGTACAGCTTTTCGGTCACGTCCTTGCGGAACGCCTTGACCGTCTCCCGTGCGATGATGCGACCGCCAATGGCGGCCTGAATCGGAACCTCGAACTGTTGCCGAGGGATGATGGCCTTGAGTTTCTCAGCTGTCTTCCGGCCGTACTCGTACGAACTGTCCCTATGAACAATGGTGGAGAAGGCATCGACCTGCTCGCCGTTAAACAAGATGTCGACTCGGACCAGGTCGCCTGGCTCGTAGCCCTCGGCTTCGTAGTCGAGGCTGGCGTAGCCTTGGCTACGGCTCTTGAGCTGGTCAAAGAAGTCAACAACAACCTCGGCCAGCGGCATCCGATACACCAGCTCGAGACGCTCGGGCGAGAGATACTCCATCTTCTCCATCTGCCCGCGTCGGGACTGGCAGAGCTCCATCATGGTCCCGGTGTAGTCCGAGGGGACAATCATCGAGGCTCGAAGGTACGGCTCTTCAATTTTTTGAAAGTCGCCTGATGCCGGAAGGAGAGAAGGATTGTCGATAAGCATCTCCTCGCCGTTGTTCAGGGTCACTCGATACTCCACCGAAGGCGAGGTGGCGATCAGATTCAGATCGAACTCGCGCTGGAGCCGTTCCCTGACGATCTCCATGTGTAGGAGGCCGAGGAAGCCGCAGCGGAAACCGAAGCCCAGCGCACCCGACGTCTCCGGTTCGAAGGTGAAACTGCCGTCATCGAGTCGGAGTTTGTCGAGCGACTCTCGAAAGTTCTCATAGTCGTCTGCCTCGATCGGATAGAGACCGCAAAAGACCATCGGTTGCGGTTCCCGATAGCCGGGCAGCACCTCGGTGGCCGGACTGTTGGCCGACGTGATCGTCTCACCGGAGCGAGCCTCTCGGACATCTTTGATCCCCGCTATCAGGTAGCCGACTTCACCGGGGCCGAGCGACTCAGCCGGAGTGTTGTCCGGGGTGCGCGACCCAATTTCGTCGGCTTCATGAACGGCGCCCGCCTGCATGAAACGGAGCTTCTCACCGGTCTTCATCCGGCCATTCACCACCCGAATGCTGGAAACCACGCCCCGGTAGGTGTCGAAATGGCTGTCAAAGATCAAGGCTTGTAGCGGGTCATCTTCCGAACCCACGGGCGGAGGGACCCGCTCGATGATGGCGTCGAGAAGACCTTCGACCCCCATCCCGGTCTTGGCCGAGATACGAAGCACGTCTTCAGCGGGCATACCGATGACCTGCTCCATCTCCTGGGCGTATCGATCGGGGTCAGCAGCAGGCAAATCGAGCTTGTTCAGAACCGGAACGATTTCAAGATCGTTCTCGATGGCCAGATAGGTGTTGGCCAAGGTCTGCGCCTCGATGCCTTGAGCGGCGTCCACCACCAACACGACTCCCTCGCAGGCGACGAGGGAACGGCTGACCTCGTAGCCGAAGTCAACGTGACCCGGAGTGTCGATCAGGTTGATGACGTGGTTCTTCCACTCCAGCTTGACGCTCTGGAGCTTGATGGTGATCCCCCGTTCGCGTTCCAGATCCATCGTATCCAGGTACTGATCGCGCATCTCGCGGGCCTCGACCGCACCACAAATCTCCAGCAGGCGATCAGCCAGCGTCGACTTGCCGTGATCGATGTGAGCGATGATGGCGATATTGCGAATGTTCGAAATCGAGACAGGAGCCATGACTTCTTCAAACGCTAGCGTGCGCCGCGTTGGGCTGAACACCAGGACCGCTATGATTATCTGGTTCCCAAGCACGGTCTCTCTCAGACAGTAGGATTTGTTCGTGGCCAACATCAAGAGCCAAATCAAGCGAAATCGCCAGAACGAGAAGCGTCGGATTCGTAACCGCGCCGTCCGGTCTGAGCTTCTCACCCGCGAGAAGGCCGCTATCGCCGCTGCCGGGACTGACAACGAGGCCGAGGCCTTGCGTCAGACCGTCAAGCGCATCGATCGGGCAGCCACCAAGGGCGTGATTCACAAGAACGCCGCCGCTCGTCGCAAGAGCCGACTGGTCGCTCGGGTCCGCAACGCCGCCGAAGGCTAGCGGACAACCGATCTTTCGAACGGCCTGGTCAGGCGCTCAGTCGCGCCAATCGGGCCACCAGGATCTCTATCACCGCGTCGCCGGGCACCGCAGAGCCACCTCGCGTGTCCAGGTCGGCTTGAGCTAACAACTCGACCGCGCGGCCCAGACGCTCGCGCCCCAGTCTTCGGCTTAGGTCCATGGCTTTCTTGGCTGGGAACGTCGAGCCTTTCATGCCGAGCAGAACCGCCGCGTCCTTTTCGTTAGACACGCCTGCCCCTTGCAGCTTCAAGGCCCGCTGGTAGTGGGTATGCAGCGTTGCCATGGTCTGCAAAGGATGGCGTCGCCCTCCGTGCTGCATTCTGGCGAGACGCTCCAACGCAGTTGCAATATCACCTTTGTCGATTGCGTCGGTCAATTCCCAGGGGGGAACATCTGCTCCGACCCCGAGAAACGGGCTCACATCGGAGCTACTCAACGACGCTTCGTCACCAAACGTTGAGACCAAGAGCTCCATCAGCGAAGCCACTTGGCCCAGTTCGTCACCAACGTTGTCGGCAATGGCAGCCTTGGCCGATCCATCGAGTCGAACGGGAGCGGCGGCCAGCATCTCGTCCAGTGCCTTCTTTCGCCCGCGCCCACCGGGGGTTGCGCCGACCAACTCGGCCCCTGCAGCGCTGAGCGCCTCAGTAAGGACCTTTGGTACTGCCGAAAGTCGGGCGCCCGACGAGCCGTGCTCCCACACCAGGACCAGGTCAGTGGTATCGGGGAGTACCTCCAACAACGAAACGAGGGGGGCAACCGCCACCTTGGTCCCGAACAGACCGAGGTTGCGGCCTACGACCACCCGGCGTTCGGTTAAGAACGGCAACGTCTGCGCCGCGTTTATCAACGGACCGAGTGTCAGATCGCCAGCGTCGCCGTAGTCAGGTTCGGAAACCTCTTCGACCATGAGCCCCCGGTCACCGTCGCCCACCAACTCGCCGACATAGCGTTGAATGGTCTGCGAAAGCAGCGCCGGGTCATCGCCTTTGACAAAGATGACGGCCACGACCTAGCCCGCCACCGCGCCAACACCGGACTCGGAGCGCATCTGCAGGAGTCGGGCCATGACATCCGCGGTCCGTCTCGCCGCCTTCGCATCGTGAGCCCGCAGAATGCGACAACCCAGCGAGATGCCAACGGTGTGGGCCGCCATGGTTCCCGCCTCGATGTCGTGCCGGTCGGTTTCCAACAACTCGAACAGAAAGCGCTTGTTGGACGCGGACAACAACAGCGGATAGCCGAGAGAGGCCAGAGGGGCTGAACTGTGAAGCAGCTCCCACGACATCATCTTGATCTTGCCCAGATCGAGGCCGGCGTCGACGATTATTCGTTGCTTGGGTATCCCGGCTTCCTCCGCCAACCGGGCCCGGTCAGTGAGAAAGTTGACGACGTCAACAACCAGATCGCTGTAAATCGGATCTGGATCGGGAACCCGAGGGGCCAAGCGGATATGTGTGGCTACGACCGATGCACCGGACTCAGCAGCAACCGTGAGGTACTCGGGGTCGGCAAACCCGGAAATGTCGTTGCCCAACGACGCTCCGGCGTCAAGGCACGAACGCAGCACCGTCGAACGCCACGTGTCGATCGACAGCGGCACATCGAAACGAGCCGAGAGGGCTTCGATGGCTGGAACAACTCGGTCGAGTTCTTCCTGCTCGGTCACTTCGTCGCCGGGACCGGCCTTCACTCCCCCAACATCGAGAAAGTCAGCACCGTCGTCGACCAGGCGTTCCGCCTTGCGCAAGAACTCGTCAAAATCCCAATACTGGCCGTTGTCGTAGAAACTGTCGGGCGTGCGGTTCAAGATGCCCATCACCAGCGCCCGATAGGTGACATCGAAACGAGCCGACCCCAACTCAAGAATCACACGTTCACCGTATCGAGGCGAGCCGCCGTTCAGCCCTAATCGGAGGTACAGCGCGACAGTCGCAGAGATCCGTTCTCGCCGGTCGCAGCATCTAAGTCGAGGTCAGGGGCGACACGACGGAGCTGCTCGGTTGCCTCAACCGATTCCATCACCATGTCGACGACAACACAGGTGTCTCCTTCGCCGTCGAAGACGGTGTAGGAGTCTCCACTCCATTGAGTGGCGAGATCAACGGCCGCTGAGGCCGACATGGTTTGTTCCAACAGAAGTTTGAGCAGGAACGCCCCGACCACGCCCCGTTGGATTGGTTCGCCCTGTCCGCTGTCAGGCGGACGAACCGGGGTTGGTCGCTCCGCCGAGAGGTAAGAGTCGACATCCAAGATCTGTTTCGATGACAGTGGCGGCCGACGGAACGACTCAGCCACTTGATCGAGGCCGCCGATCTCTTCTAACTGCGCGGAAAACAGATACCCCTCCTCGTAGGGAAACTCCAGTATCTGAAGAAACGCATCGGGTATGTCCGGGTGACTCCAGCCCACGACAAACCGGTCCGGCGCGGCGCCGATGTCTTCCAACAGCTGCTGATAGTCGAGGGCCACTCGTTGAGCGTTCCCTTCCGACACGGCCCTGGCCAGACCGACCACCTCATCTTCCGGTCCGAACGGCATCTGCTCCATTCGCCCCTCGTCAACCAGATGCGTGAGTTCGTGGACGGCCACCACACTGGTCAGAAGTGGGTGATCATCAGTGTCATAGAGTTGCACCGGGCAACACGCCCCACGAATCTGTTCGATTCGGGCCTGAGCCGCAGCGATTCTGTCTGCCTGTGGGGTGATGAGACCAAAGACGGTGAGAAGCCGCCACATTTCCTCGTCGGCGAAGAAGTCCGCATCGAGGTTCAGCTCACTCGGATCTGGCGCGCTGTAATCGATGACTGGCGGGGCACTGAACAGAAGGCCGGTCCGTCGCTCAACAAAGTCGGTCAACACGTCGACGTTGGTTTCCGCCTCGGGTTCGGCCAACGTGGCGATTGACGTAGAGGGACCAAGTTCTGACGAAGGCGCTTCGGTCGAAAGCATGGTCGTGGAGCCGACAACAGAACTACTCGGTCCAGCCGGATCCGGATTACCACCGACCGAATCACCCGCCGCCGAGCTAGTGGCTGGTGAGCCATCTTCAGCCCGCGAGCAAGAAGCAGACCCAGCAACGAGCGCCAACGCCAGCGCAGCCACGGTCAACGCCCTCGCAGCACGCTCCTTCAAGGTTGCCGCATCTCCTCGACTGAACACCTCAACAAGTGTGCCACGTCGAACTATCGCCTGGTTATCGCCTGACGGTCAGCCGTCAACTTCTTGTAAGGCCTGGTGACGGCAGTCAACAACCGGCGACTCGCCCAGCGTCGCGCTGCACACCTCGACGGACAAGTTCTCCCGGTCCGAGCTCGGGCGGAGCTGCAACACGATCTGCCCACACCTGACATCACCGTCCGACGCAGTCAGCATGCATGACGGGAGGCGAAGGTCGAGAGGCCCTTCAACCCGCCTGGCGTCCACCACGTTGTGCAGTGGAGGAGCCACTACCAGCCGAGCGTCGGCGACTTCGCGAAGGGCGGCAACCGCCTCGACCGGTCTTCCTCCTCCCGTCACCACCACCAGATCAACCGAGCGGATTCGAGCGGAGATGACAGCTTCGGCCAGGTCCGACCCGCACGGCGGGCGCACTATGAGCGTCTTGACGTCTGGCAGCCAAAGGCAACCAGAGCGCAGCTCGCTAGGCGAATCGGGAGCGCTCGGTGTCGCCATCACCGCGATGGACAAGGCGAACCCGAGCGTCAAGACTTCGACTGTCCGCAACATCCATCCGGCTCGGGGCCGAACGAACCAGGCCACGCCAAGCGCACAACCAACAAGTGCCACTGAAAGCCCAATGACGGGAAGTGGTACAAAGACGGCCTGCGTTGCCGACCAATCGATCCAGCGCAGCAGTATCTCACTGGGCAACTGCAACCAGTCAGCGAGCAGTGACCCGAAGCGCCGAGCCCATGCTGAAACATCATGAAGCGGGTGGGGTTCGGCGACCACCAGTGTCGCCCCCATCGAGTCTGAACCGACCCTCGTGAGCAGTCCGGCAAGGATGCCGGCCGTCAAACCCAACATCATGACCACTCCGGCAGCCCAGCCGACAACCAGATTGGCCGGCAAGGTGACGAGCGGGATTGCCCCGAAGTAGACCACCAAGAGTGGAGAGACAGCAATCTGGGCTCCGAGGGTGACCGCCAGCGGCTGAACCACGTACGCCGGGCCGGGTAGACGGTCGATCAGTAGCGGAGTGACGGACAAGATCCCCAACGACGCAACAACCGATAGCTGGAACCCCACCACTACGGCTAGAAACGGATCAGCGACCAGCAGACCGATACAGGCCACCGCCAGCACGGAGAGGCCCGACCGTTCACGGCCGGTGAGCGCGGCCCAGGTTGAAATGCCTGCGCAGGTTACCGCTCGTAGCACCGAGGGCTCCATGCGAGTGACGAGCAGAAACAGTAATAACACCATCAAGATGAACGGCAGGCGAAGCCGGCGCGGCAACGATCTTGTCAACGGCCCGGCGACGGCCAACACAAAGGCGACATTTTGTCCAGAAACGGCGACGAGATGTCCCAAGCCAGCGGCCCGAAAAACCGCCCGACGGCCGCTCCCCTGTGCCCGATCATCACCGGTGACGAGGCCGGTATAGAGGGGGCGAAGCTCTCGAGGCAAGTACTGCGATCCGTCGACGATGAGGCGCCGCACCTCAGCCGCAGGGGCAACGAACCATGCCGGGCCCGACGTTTTCTCCAGCGTTTCGACCGTCATCGCTCCTTCGATATGGCGGGACTTCAACCACGCCCTTCCATCGAAGGGCCGAACGGTTCCGCTGACCGAGACGGCATCGCCAAACGCCAACCGACTAAGCCGGTGCCCCATAGGCCCGAACGCTCCCGCTTCGACCCGGGTTCCGTCACTCAATCGCAGAACAACCCACGTTCCCCCGCTGCGACGAATCGGATCGGTGACCACGTCAGCTGACGAATTCACGACAGCCGGTCGGACAGGTTCGTAGCCTCGTTCGGCTCGCACTCCTGTCCCGAAGCCGACGAGGCCACCGATCAAGACGATGACGATCGCTCGACGCCGCCCAACGATCCACGCTGTGACTCCGGCGACGCTCGCCACCAGTGCTACCACCACAACCATGACGACGGCCAGAGGCATCGAAGCAAGTTGGTCGAAGTAATGTCCGGCGGCGCTTGCCAGCCAAAGCGCGGCGGCCATCATCACAACATCCGTCTCGCTAATGGCCACGCCATCGGCTCTTGTTTCGGTGATCGACGTGGTCACGTGACGACCATGTCTCGCAGCAGTTCCAACTTGGCCGGTCCGATACCGGAAACCAGCAGTAGGTCCTCGACGCGATCAAACCGCCCATTGTCGCCTCGCCAGTCGATGATGGCCCGGGCCGTCGCCGGGCCGACCCCCGGCAGGGTTTCCAAGCGGGCTTGATCAGCGGTATTGACGTTCACGGCTAATCCGCTGGCCTCGCTGCCGACACCGACACCAATCCCGCCGCCGTTGTCACCGCCCTCAACAAGAGGCTGGTCGGGTTCCTCACCTTCCAAGGGCACGTGGATGTGTTGACCATCTGCCACCGGGGCAGCCAGATTGAGTCGGTGCGGGTCAGCGTCTCCGGTCGGCCCACCGGCAGCGCTGAGGGCGTCGGCGATTCGAGCCGTCGACGGCAGGGTGACCAGCCCCTGGCGGGCAACGCCACCGGAGACATGAACCACCACATCGGTCACTGTCTCCACGCTCGCCTCGTCGCCAGTCGCAACAAGGTCCTGCTCCATCTTCGCCCTCGGCCCGACTGACGACGCTGTCGACGACTCCCCGGCAGCGGGGTCAGGCTCCGGCTGGTCTTGAGCCACCTCGCTGGCAAGCGGAATTGTCAGTTCCACCATCGGCGGATCCACCGGACGTCCCATCCACCACAAGGCAGCGGCGGCAACTAAGCAGACTGCACCAATTGCCGAACCAGCCCTTGGCCGGTCTCGAAGTCCGTCGAAGCGGTCGGCTATCAGCGACAGTCGAGATGCCACGCCGGACGAAGCGACGTGTTCCGAGGAGACAACGTCAAGATCGGGCGGATGATGACTTGTTTCGGGGACCGACAGTCTGGAGGGTCCCGGGCTCGGCGAAGAGAGATCGTTTCTGGGCATACCGCCCCCTCTACATCAACAGTTGATTTCGTGGGGGAAGACGTGTGCTCGAGCTCGGTGTAGCCGATTGAGCTGAGTCGGCGGTAATGCGCCGAGAGGGGCCGATGCCCCGAGAACTTAGAAGAGTTGGCTAGCCAACTTGCGCCGCCAGGTAGCGGCTGCTTCGGGATTGCCCACAGCAAGCTCATCCAGCAACTCGAGGAAGGTGGACTTGGCGTCCTCGTCCTCTTTTACCTTGGGCAGCAACTCAGTCAGTTGCTGTTCGGTCTGGTTTTGGGCGTCACTTGGGAATGCAGCCTCGCGGGCCGCTTCCAACAACGGCTGCAGTTGCTCATCCTCAGGCCCGGCTGTCAGTACCTCGACTGCTTCTCGAGCCCGGTCCTGGCTGAGCAGCAAAGCTGCTAATGAGCCGACGGCGATTACGCTCTCACCGTCCAGTTCAACGGCTTGCCGCAGAGACTCTTCGTCACCTTGGGCCACAAGAGCCTGGATCTGAGCCGAGGCTTCCGGATCACTGCCGTCGAGAAGCTTGTCGACGAACTCTCGGATTGTGGCTTCGGGTTGGGCCCCCATGAAGCCGTCAACGATTTGGCCGTCTTTCATGGCGTACACAGCCGGGATCGATTGCACCCGGAATGCGGCCGATGCCTGCGGATTCTCATCCACGTTGATCTTGGCCAGAACGACTTTGCCGTTGGTCTCGTTGACCACTTTCTCGATGATCGGACCGAGGGTCTTGCACGGCCCGCACCACGGCGCCCACAAGTCGATTACCACCGGCGTGGTCATCGAACGTTGCAGTACTTCGGCCTCGAAGGTGGCGTCCTGAACATCGATCATCATTGCCTTCACGCTATCGGTTTCCAGCTACTAAGGTTGCGAGCACGCGGTAGGCGCCGACAGGATCAGGTGGAGGCTTGTGCGAGCAGCACACGTCTGAGAACACCGCTGTGGGGCGTCACAAAGGTCGGCCGAATTCAGACAGGCCGGAGAACGAGAGGTTGAACCGTGAAGGTTGATGGTGGAGTAGGTCTTGGCGGCGATTTGTCTGCCATTCCAGGTTTGGCGAAAGAGCAGGAGGCCGCCGGTTACAACGGTTTTTGGGCAGCGGAAACCAGTCATGATCCGTTCCTGCCCCTGCTGTTGGCGGCCGAGCACACCGAGTCGATTGAGATCGGCACGTCCATTGCCGTGGCATTCGCCCGCAACCCCATGACGTTGGCTAACACGGCGTATGACCTACATGCCTACTCCGGCCGTTTCATCCTCGGCTTGGGATCACAGATCAAGCCGCACATCACCAAGCGCTTCTCGATGGAGTGGTCCAAACCAGCCGCTCGCATGACCGAGATGGTTCAAGCGATTCGCGCCATCTGGGACTGCTGGCAAAACGGCACCAAGCTGGAATTTCGAGGCGACTTCTACTCCCACACCCTCATGACGCCATTCTTCAATCCGGGCCCCAACCCACACGGGGTGCCGAAGGTGTTCCTGGCCGGTGTGGGCCCGTTGATGACCAAAGCAGCCGGCGAGGTTTGTGACGGTTTCATCTGTCATGGGTTCACCACCGAACGTTTCCTTCGGGAGGTGACGCTCCCGGCTCTGGCCGAAGGCCGGGAACGAGCTGGCAAAACCATGGAAGGCTTCGAGATCTCCGGACCGTCGTTTGTGGTCACCGGCAACAACGAGGACGAGATGGAAGCGGCAGCCACCGCCACCCGCCAGCAGATCGCGTTCTACGGTTCGACACCTGCGTACCGCCCGGTGCTCGAGACCCATGGTTGGGGTGAACTTCAAGACGAGCTCAACGCTCTGTCGAAGCAAGGGCAGTGGACAGAGATGGGTGCTCTTATCGACGACGAGATTCTGAACACCTTCGCCGTCGTAGGTGAACCTGAGCAGATCGCTCCCGAGCTGCTCCGGCGCTACGGCGACTGCATTGATCGAATTTCCTTCTACGCCCCCTACAAAAGCGACCAGGATCGTTGGCGCAGCGTGTTTACAGCGCTGCAAGCGGGCTAAGTGAAAGAGCGGGTAACGGTGGAACCTTCATTGCCAGGTCGGCCGCTGGACATCCAGCTTCCGCGGGGTCTAGCCATTTTGTTGACGGTCGCCGCCGGCTTCATAGGCATTGCCGGCATCCGGGCCTTCGCGTCATCGATAGGGCCCATCTTCCTGGCCTTGGTTGTGGTGGTCGTCGTTAGTCCGATCTATACGGCGTTATGCCGGAAGGGCGCTCCATCCTGGCTGGCAGCCGTTGCTTTGCTCATCTCCTCATTCGGTGTGCTCAGCATTATGTTCATGGCCCTGGTCTGGACTGGCACCGAGCTGGCACTGCTTCTACGAAGCGACGAGTACACGTCTCGATTCGGTGAGCTTCAAACAGAGGTCGAATCCTTGATGTCTCGCTTCGGCTTCACCAATGAAGACATCGGCGAGGTCGTTGACGGCATCGACGTCGCATCGGTAGTAGGCCAGGTAACAAGCGCACTCTCCAGCCTGCTAAGCGTGAGCAGTGCCATCATTTTGGTACTCATCACCATGTTGTTCATGGTCATGGACACCGGAAAATGGATCGAGACCTTGGACCGGGTTGCGGTAGCCCGGCCGGCTATCGCCGAAGCGCTTCGCAAGTTCGCCCGTCAGACGCGGGCCTACTTTGTCGTCTCCACCATCTTTGGGCTTATCGTCTCTGCTCTGGACGTCACGGCACTGCTCATACTCGGGGTACCGCTGCCATTTGTGTGGGGTGTTCTGGCCCTCATCACTAACTACATCCCGAACATTGGTTTCGTGCTTGGACTGGGTCCGCCTGCGTTCCTGGCGTTCTTCGAGGGCGGGTGGCAACTTTCGGTGTGGGTTATCGTCGTCTACTTCGCCATCAACACGATCGTGCAGTCGGTGATTCAACCAAAGATCGTGGGTGACGCCGTTGGCCTCTCGGCCACCTTGACGTTCGTCTCGTTGATCTTCTGGGGTTGGGTGATGGGTGCGCTCGGCGCTCTCCTGGCGGTGCCGATGACGCTATTAACCAAAGCGCTGCTCATTGACGCCGACCCCGGAGCAAGGTGGGTAGCTCCCCTGATATCACTATCGGATGACGCCGAAGACGGCGACGGTCTTCAACCTGCAGTCGAGTTGGCGGACGACGTCGAACTAGCATCAGAGTCGATCGACCCCGAGCCGGAAACCGCCGATAAGCAGATCTCGACCGATTAGATCAGTTCAAGCGTTTCGTCGTTGTACTGCTGACGACACAGTGACCGTTGCAGCTTGCCCGAACTGGTCTTCGGCAAGGAACTGGGTTTGACCAGCACTACGTCGCGGCACGGCACGCCAACGCTTTCAACCGACTTCTCCGAGACCTGGGTTCGGATGGCGTCAAGGTCGCCCTCGGCCCGAGACTCGGCGACGACGACAAGACGCTCTTTCCCGTTGCGCCCGGGGGAACCAAACGCAATCACGTTGCCAGCTCGGATGCCTTCGATCCCGCCGACGGCGCGCTCAACATCTTGCGGGTAGACGTTGCGTCCGCCGACAATGATGAGGTCTTTGATCCGACCGCACATGACCATTTGGCCGTCGATCATGTAGGAGAGATCGCCGGTACGCAACCAGTCTCCGTCGAACAGTTCGGCGTTGGCATCCGGGCGCTTGTAGTAGCCGGGCGTGACCGACGTGCCGCGGATCTGTAGCTCACCGACCAGGCGGTCGTCGAGAACATCATTGGTTTCCGGGTCAACGATTCGAAACTCAAGTCCCGGGACAGGCCGACCCAAAACGACAATCTCCCTGGCATCGGGGTGTCCGGCTTCGATCGGTTCAGCTTTGTGTTCTGACTCCAGCACCGCTGAGTTGACGGTGTCGGTATTAAGTCCGGACATCGGAATGGGAAAGCAGCCGGCGATTGCTACTTCGGCCATGCCAAATGCGGGAAAGACTGCGCCGGGGCGAAGACCGTGCCGCTCCCCCGCTTCGATGAAGGATCGGACCGAGTCGGGATCGACGGGTTCGGCACCGTTCAACCCGATGCGCAAAGTGGACAGATCCAGTTGCTCGCCACGCCGGAGTGCTCGAGTGGCCAGCACCCAGCTGAAGTTTGGACCGGCGGTGGCCGTTCCGCCGTAGGTGGAGATCCACTCCATCCAACGCCCGGGTGAGGCCAAGAAGTCCTGCGGAGCGGCCAGAACCAGATCGATCCCGGCGGTCATGGGGAGAATGCAGAACCCGACCAGGCCCATGTCGTGATAGAGAGGCAGCCACGAGACCATCACGTCCTCGTCCACGTCTACCTCGCCGGCGGAGACGATGGCGTCGAGATTTGCCGCTAAGACGTGGTTGGGAAGCACCACCCCCTTCGGCTCTGACGTCGATCCGCTGGTGAACTGCAGGACGGCAATGTCGTCTCGGTGATACTCAGGCTGGATGAACTCGGCCGACGAGCGCTGTTCGGCGACCAGGTCTCCAAGGGCAAAGACCGGAGGATCTTCCGGCCCGACCTCAACAAATGGGGCCAAGTCGGAATCCACGATTACCGCAGCGCACTCGGCGGCCCGCACCCGACCTTTGGTTGCCGAAGTGAAGTCGTCAAGGGATGCCAAACGCATAGGCAGGGGTAAGACCACCAGAGTGGCCCGGCAAAGCCAAATAGCTTGAAAGGCGGTGAGAAGATCAGCCGTGGTCGGACTGAGGACGGCCACATGATCGCCCTCGGTGATGCCGCGGGCCTGCAGGCCTGCCGCAACCGAGCGAGCTTCTTCATGGAGGTCCGCCCACGTCTTGGTTACCGGCTCGGAGCCGGTGACGAACGTTACTTTGTGATCACCCTTGGCGGCATGCTGAATCCGCCCCACAATTGTTTCCATAGCCAGTTAGACAAGGTACCGCCCGCGGAGGTTACGCGCTAGTAACTTTTACCGAATCAGAAGGTTTATGGTCGGAAACCTCTACCTGTCGCCACTGAGCACGGCGATCTGGTTACCAACCCTCCGCCCGGGGTCCGAAGGGGTATTAGCCATGCCTTGTCCGGCTATCCACATCGCCGACGACCCACCACCGTCCAACATGACAGCGTGGTGAGCGTCGAGACGCTCCATCAACCGCGCCGTCTCCAGGCCCGTCATCCCTTTGGCCTCCTTGCTTCGGCCGTCCACCGTCACCAGCAGCAGAACATCGACGCTGCCAGTAGCGCCGATGGCGGTCCTAGGGTGACGAGACGTGAACGTCGGGTCACCACCAAAGTCAGTGGTCACGACGCGGTCCAGAATCAGCGTGGGGTGACCGGCAACACCCTCGACAACCCGCTTGTCCACCGAATCACGGGTCTTGCGGTGGTGATCGGTAGCTAGATCTCCGTCAGCGGTGAATCCGAACAGCGCCGTGTATCGGTGGTCTCGTCCGCCATAGGCCACCCCACCGGAAACAGCGGGGCCGTCAAAGGGTTCAAACCAATTGCCATTGACCGCAGCTACTGCCCCCACTTCGGCCGCCCACTGTCCGACCGTGGCCTTTTCCCGGCCACCGGGACTGACGGCCAGCCGAGCCCCGCCTGAGCGATGCACAAGCAATACATTGATTCGTTGCCCTTGCTCGATGTAGCGACCGTGCACGACGCCATCGGCAATAGTGGACACTTCGTCGAATTGTCTGCTGCTGACAAACCGGGAAAACCGCTCATCGGATATCGGTTTCCGTACGCGAAGCGGCGGCGCTGCCTGCTGCGGCTCATCGACAACGTCGACCGTCGCGTCCTGCGCTGGCTCTTCACTTTGAACACTCTGCGTCGACTCAGCAGTAACCTCCGGCGCCGCGTCATTTATGCTCTCTCCCGGTTCGAGGCGCTTGAACAACGGCAGAAGCACGGCAACGGCGGAATCCTCAGGTCGATCCGGCGGCGCGCTACTCGTCGGTGAAACCTGAATCCGGGATCGGAGCGGACCCGCCGGAGGCGGCGCGACTCCGATAGTGGCCGACGTGTTCTCCTCATCGGTACCCGCAGACACCGACACCGCGGTTGGATCGCCGATCTCGTCGACGCCGGAGATAAGGAGTGAAGCTGACACCGCGGCTGCTACCGCGATCGCCGCCACAGCAACGATCGTCGACGGGCGGTAGAGCACAACGCGGGCACACGGGTGAAGTCGTCGTTGCCCCGCTCGAAGAAGTGGTCCCGCTCCATGCGCCTGTGTTCTGTCCCGCAACTACGTTCCGCCGTGTTGTTCGTCAGGCACACCCGCTGCGCCGTCACTACAAGCAAACAGCTTGTTGGACATCGCTGACCAGAAACAACCAACCCAAGCGGCGTGGCCTGGCCTGAGCCACACGATCCACTGCAGCAACAATCAGAGCCATTCGACTCCCACCCAGTCGTTCCCGACTGGGTAGTTATTCCTCTATCTCCGACAGGGGTTGGCCGATCTGGCAGGCTCGTTCTCGTGTCAGCTGATCCGCCGCTGACTGACTTCACCACCACGATCGAGATCCCAGTCGAGTCTCTCCTCGAGACGCCGACATCGGTCTCATCGGTAGCGTCTCCGCATCCCGATGCTGAGGCCGGTGCCGGAGCCAGCAGATTCTCTTCACCAGTTGTTGATGCACCGGATCCGGTGCCCTTTGAGGTGTCCGACCGCGGCGCCGATTCACCCCATGCCGTGCATATCGGTTCGCCGCTCCCGTGGTGGCCGATGGAGATTCCGATTCGGGCATTCCGACCCGCCCAATTGCTGGGGCTTGGCCTACTCAGCACGCTCGTGATCCTGGCAATCCTGTTTGCCATGACACCCGATCCGGGACACCAACGATCGAGCGGGTCGATCACGGTGGCGGCCGACACGAAGGCTGTCGATCCAAACCCGCCTTCGGCGGCACGACGAGTGGAGGCAGAGCAAGCCCTGCCATTGGCACCGCGGCGTCTCGCCGTCAGCGCCAGCCCCAAGGTACCGACATCGGCTATTGCTACCAGTACTACCACTACGCCTACTACCGCCAACACTGCTGAAACAGCTGCAACTGGCGAACCAGCCGACGTCGAGGTGACTCCCAGCCCTGCGGGCGAAACGCCCACGCGACGAGCCTCTAGCTCTCAGGTCTCCCCTGCCCCGACCAACGCCGCTCTGCCCCGCAACGGCGGCACCAGCTCGAGAACCCGGCCAACCATCACCGACGCAAGCTCCGACCCGACGACGATGTCCGGGCCAACGGCGTCACCAAGCACTGGCTCATCTAGTTCCGCTGCGGAGAGCAGCATTTCGTCGAGCCGGACCTCAGCGAGTGCCGCTTCATCAAGCATCGGACCATCAACCACCGGCTCGTCGAGCACCAGTTCATCGAGTACCACGTCATCGACCAAACCGACCATCGAGACGGTAGAAGTGCTTGCGTCGCCGCCGACCGAGCTTGAGATCGACGAAGTAGACGCAACCCCGTCATCGCCAACCACCGAACTACCAACCGATCCCGACGCCGCTGCAAGCGACCAACCCGAGCCCGAGCCGATTTCGACCGGAGATGACACCGAAAGCGGTAGCGATTCCGAGTCAGACGGCCGAAACGACACCGACGAGGACGTCGACGAGGCCGAGGCTGACGAGCCGGACGCAAGTGATACTGACACCCAAGACTCGGACTTGGCTGAGGGGGTGCCGGAGAGTCTTGATACAAGCGAGCCGGCGGAGTCGTCGGTTCAGCCGGAGCCGGAACCAGATCCAACGGTGCACTCTGCGACAGAGCCTCCCGGTCAGCGCAAGGTCAAGAAGACGAAACTCCGAGGCCGAAAACAGATCGCGGTTGCCGTGACACGCTCTGCGGCCAACTCAAAGGCCAACAAGCGGAGCGGGCCAAAACGGTTGCGTTAGTTTGACGTTGGCGGCGCCAGCTGGATGGTTTCGTCAACATCGCCGACTCGTCGGCGATGCTCCACTAACTGCTGGTGAAGCTCGGCGGCGATCAGGCGCCCTTCGTGGGTGTCGATCAGATTGATTACTTCATGTGGATCGGCGACCAGGTCGAACAATTCCCACTCCACCGGGTTTGATGGTCCGCTTGCACCGGGCTGGCCCATCGGGTCGTTGTAGTAGCAAATCAGCTTGTGGGTCCGGGTGCGTAACCCAAAGTGTGCCGGACAGCTATGCGACGGATCGTTGTGCATCCAATATCGGTAGTACATCGAGTCCTGCCAGCCCTCCGGGGCGTTTCCTTCCAGGAGCGGAACGGCAGATGTCCCTTGCAGGTCGCCAGGAGGCTCGACCCCCGCCAACTCAAGAATCGTCGGTGCGAAGTCCACGTTCACCACGATGTCGTCGCAAACCGACTGGGCAGCGATCATGTCCGGGTATCGGACCAGTAGCGGCATGGCCAGCGACTCTTCATACATCAACCTCTTGTCGAACCACCCGTGATCACCAAGGAAGAATCCTTGATCTGACGTGTAGACGACGACGGTGTTGTCGGCGATCCCGTCGTCATCGAGGTAGTCGAGCAGTCGCCCCACGCTCTCATCGATTGCCGCTACCACTCGAAGATATTCTTTGATGTACCGCTGGTAACGCCACCGAATTTCCTCTTCCCGGTCGAGACCCGGCGGCACCGGTGACTTCAGGTCGATGATCGGATCAAGGTCCATCATTCTCATCTTGACCGCCTGCACCACCTCAGCCCGACCGTCAAGATCATCGGTGAACGTCGGCGGATAAGGCATCTCGACGTCGTCGTAGAGGTCGAAGTGGCGGGGTGCTGGTTCCCAACTGCGATGTGGTGCTTTGTGATGACAAAGCAGTGCAAAGGGCTTCGACCTGTCTCGGCCGTCAAGGTAGTCAATGCAGTCGTCGGTTATGAGGTCGGTGACGTAGCCTCCCCGCTCGACCACAACTCCGTCGGCCTCCAAGAAGACCGGATTGTGATAGTGACCCTGTCCCGGCAGGATACGCCACTTGTCGAAACCGCTCGGATCAGCCCCACGCCCGTGGCCAAGATGCCACTTTCCGAACAGCGCCGTTTGGTATCCGGCCGCCTGGAGAGCCTGAGGGAACGTCCATAGGCCGTTATCAAGCGGGGCGTCGAGTGTGGTAACCCCGTTGCGATGGTTATAGGTACCGGTGAGGATCGCCGCTCGACTCGGAGCACAAATCGAATTCGTGCAAAACGCTGCGTCGAAACGCATCCCTTCACCGGCCAGCCGATCCAGGTGAGGGGTCTGATTGAGCAGTGAGCCGTAGGCGGAGATGGCGTGGCAGGCGTGATCGTCGCTCATCACGAACAGAAAGTTCGGGGCCGTTGTCATCGCTCCGCCTTAGCTGGCGTCAACCGAGGTTGTCCTCTTTGATCCGCATATCGGGTTTGCCGGGTAGCGAGCGAAGCGGGCTGCGGCTCACCGTCGTCGGCACAGGAGGGGGGCTCGGCGGACGCGGCGCTCGTTCTGCTTCAGGTCCTGCGTCCGCTCCGGTGATGAGTGAGCGGGGCACCGGCAGACGAAATCGGCGCCCCTGGCGAGTTGAAATACCGTCTGATCGCACGGCTACTGACGTTAGCAAAGCACCGTTACCCAGCGGGTGATGGGGCCGACTGAGTCGTTCGACC
>CALJMD010000258.1 GCA_937981915.1 uncultured Acidimicrobiales bacterium | reverse complement strand
AGTTGGGTGTCCGACCGCATCCGGGGTGCCTCCTTGTCCGGCACGCCTTGACCGGGCACCTCCAGCGTAATCGCTAGCTGAAAATCAGTCCTATTACCGTGGCGATCACACCGGCCAACATGATGGCGACCATGAACCAGGCCACTATCTGAATTTTGCGACGCCCGGGCCGCGAGCTGAGCGGTTGGGTGTCGTCGAAGGCGGCGTAGGCCTGGTCGTCCTCGAAGGTCATGACTCGAACTGTACTGTCGTGATCTCCAGAACACGGGGAGCCGAAGGGCCTGCGGTGTCGGCGACCAGCGACCAAGCGGTATCAGGGGGAACCGCGGCGCTGTCGTCGGCCGCCAACGCCCAATCGTCGCCGCCGACGGCGAGCGTCACCGCACCTTCCAGGACGTACAGGAACAATAGGTCCCCGTTGTGGCCGGTTGAGGTTGCAGGTTGCGCCGTGCCCGGATCCGACGTGTCCGGGTTCGATGTGATCATCCGTACCGAGCCCACGCCGTCGGTTGCCCTGGCAATGCCGGTGTCTACCACCTGCCAGCCGACGGACGTCCACGGCTCGGCCGCAGTTGTCATGGCTTCGGCGCCTGCCGCCCGAAAGTGGACGAACCGCTGACCGTTGTAGTCACGGTCGGGCAGAAGCCGACCGGTTGGTAGTTCCATGTCGTGATCAGCGAAGGTGTCGTGACGGGCCGGGCAGCCAAGCTCGATCACTTCCATATCGTCGAATGTTTCCAGTACCCGGTGACGGATGCCCGGTGGCTGCAGTACACAGTCTCCGGCCTCAAACCGAAACGGCTCACCTTGGTCCTCGTACACCAAGGTGCCCGCACCCGACCGGCAGTAGATGATCTGGAAGCGGATGTCGTGATGGTGGACCCAGTCCGGCACCGGCCCGCTGCCGGGCACCTTGATGTGGGAGGCGATGAACCGACCGCCAAGACGATTGGGGATGAGGTCCCGGTACTGCATACCGGCCCGGCCCGTCACCCACGATGAGCTGTCGGAGTTGATCGACACCACCAGCGACGGCTCGAGGTCGGGCAGTTGACTGGCTGTCGGTGTGCCCACAAATCGGACCAACGTGCCGTTGGGGGCTGTCACAGTCGCACCAGCCGGGTTGGCGGCGTCGGCCGGTAGCTCCAGCACGCCGGACCCGGCGGTGGTAGCGGCGTAGCGATCCAAGACCACGTTCATGCCGTGGCGTGACACGGTGGCCCGGTCGGGGTCATCGGCCGGGGAGATGACGTCGACCCGGAAACCCAGTTGGCCGGTGAAGAAGTCGAGGGTCTGGTCGAACGGGTCGGCGGCCACCACCAACCGGGCTGGTTGGGCAGCGCCTGCTGGTCGACCGGGAGATTCAGCCACCATTCGAGCGTACCGGTGGGTGCGCCGATGTTGAGTGGCGTCGCCGTCGGCGAGTTAGCTGCGACCGGCTGGCCCTCTGCCGGGAAGGTACGGGGTTCCCGGGTTGTACATTCCGGGGCGCACCGGGAACGCTTCGACGTCGGTCCAGGCGCCAATGTCACGGGTGGTCGAACGGACTTCGTCCACGGCAATGCGTACGGTGCGGGTGGACATGGTGTCGTCGTCGGGGGAGGGGACGACCTGTCCTCGGCCGGTGACTTGCACGACTTGCCCGGTGGCGAAGTCGATGGTGGTCAGCCCAATGCGGTCGTCGAGTAGCAGGTTGCCGAGGGTGTTGAACATGCCGTTGCCCGGATAGTCGGGAAGGGAGATAGTGGTGGCGTCTTCGACCGATACGAATCCGGCCGGGCCTCCCCGGTGTGTTGTTTCGACCCCGCGATCAGTGTGACGTGACGCGAAGAATGCGGTGTCGGCGTGTTGTAGTCGGGCGATGTTGTCATCGGTCAGCTGCGAGCGAGCTGAATCTCGTTCTACTGCGGTCGAGTCGCTCGCGGTTGACGGTTCATGGGTTCGCTTGAAGATGTAGCGATTGCAGACACCGAAGTTTCTGGTCATCCGGTAGATGAGTGAACCATCAGGTTCTATGGTGCCGTGGCCCAGGGACTTGGCTCGTCGTCGCAGCGACGGGTCGAAGTAGAGAACTCCCAGTTCGCCGTTGTCGGCCACATCCTGGTGTAAAGGGTGGTCAGCAGGCAGGCCGGTTGTGATGCGTACCGTGGTCGGGTCCTGCACGTCGAATAGTTCGCCCGGTTGGCCGAACAGGGGAGTGGCCCAGGGCTGCCGGCTCCCGTCGACACTGGCGGCCACCGAGAAGCTGCGGCCGTTGACGAAGCGGATCTCGACCGGGTTGAGCTCTGGGCTGAACGGCTCGGTCATGACCGCTTCGTAGGCGTCGACGTCGATGCCTTCTTCAGCCTGGACTCTCTTCTCGCCCTCGTGAAAGTTGTGGGACAAAACCATGTTTGTGATGCTCCTGGTGTGAGACGGTGAGCACTAACCAGCGTGCTGACGTGTAACAGCTAGTCATTCGAACTGGACATCTATACCTTCAACCACCCGTTGAAATTTCCGTCACCGGAACATTTTTCGGTGGGAGGAGCTGCCGTTTGCACCACGCTCAGTGGAGCAGGTCAGTCCAGACGGCTGTCGGCCAGGGTTTCAGTCAGGTCGTCGGCCAACCGTTGAGCTTTGCGCAGATGACCGATGGACGTGAGCCCATGGGTGTGTCCTCGGGCCGCCTCGCCTTCCATCACCCTACGTTGCGCGCTGCGGGCGTGAGCCGCCGCTCGGTCGAGTTCGTTGGCGATCTGGCGGTAGTGGTCGCTCAACGCGGTCATGACTGGCCCCGCCCCGGACGGCTCGACGTCGACTTCAGCATCGGTTGTCTTGATGCTTCGGGGGGCCGGGGTCTCGGCCAGGACCTTCTTGGCTTCGTCCAATGTGAATCGGCCGTGGGTTACCTCCCGACCCACGATCACCCCTTCGATTCGTTTGCCGTCAGACCCGGCGGCCGTCAACTCTCGCAGGTCGTCGAGGTGACGTACACCTCCCGAGGCGATGACACCGTCGTCCACCAACGACAGCGCAGTCTTCAAGATGTCCAGGTTGGGTGGTTCGAGCAGAGCGTTTCGCCCGGCTTCGGCGATGAGGAACGAGGTGACACCGGCGTCGGACATTCCCAGCAGCACGTCTTCCAGGTACCGGCCTGAGTTCATGGCCCAGCCCCGGATGGCGATCTCCTCGTCGGGTCGAACGTCGATCGAGACCACGATCTTCGATGGGTAGTCCCGGCACAGATCCCACACCATGTTCTGATCTTCGATGGCGGCGGTCCCCATGACCACTCGGTGAGCGCCGGCCTCTATTAGTCGTGTTGCTTCTCTGGGTGAACGGATGCCGCCGGCAACCTGCACCGGGATGGGGACGGCGCTGATGATGTCGTCGATCAGTGAGCGGTTGCGATAATCCCGGTGGGCGGCGGCGTCGAGATCGACCACGTGGATGATGTCGGCCCCTTGCGCCGCCCAACTTCGGGCTCGGGAAATGGGGTCGTTGTCGAGGCGGATGGCGTCGGCCAGATCGCCTCTAGGGAGGCGAACCGAGTGTCCGCCGAGAATGTTGAGACGTGCGTACAGGTCCATACTCAACTCCCTTAGAGGGTCTGCGGGTGACCCTTTAGTGGTAGTGCTCGGGCGGAAACCCATCATTGCACAGCCGGCCGCCTCCGGCCACGGGATGTATGTCAGCGGCGATCTATGCCGCGAGGCCAACGTCGAGTACCCTGCGGTGATGGTGGATGGTGCAACGTGCTAATTTCTCTTCGGCGTTCCGCTGCGAACCGCCATGTGGCCATCGACGTTCAAGGTTTGAACGGGCAAACGAACGGCTCAGCGGCCTCCGGCGAACCGGAGAAGGGACGGCTGCACGCCCTCTGGCTGCGTGACGCCTGTACCTGTTCGTCGTGTCGGCGACCAACCACCAACGAACGCTTGCTGGACCCGGCCGGACTCGGTTTGTCGTTGACGCTGGTGTCGGTGCATCCGCTCCAGTCCCGGTCGCTGGACGAGTCGGTTGAAATTTCGTTCTCCGACGGTCACAGTTCGAAATTTCGCCTGTCCGACTTGGTTGCGGCTGCCGACTTTTCATCGACGACCGGCCATCAGGTAGCCGAATTGCGAGTGTCGACGTCGCCAACCGCAACCATGCCCGCGGTTGGGGTGGAGGCCCTCGACGATTCGTTGGAAGCAATCCTCGACTCGGTCTGGTTTGACGGTGTTGTCTTGCTGCGTGGCGTGGAACCGACCGAAGCCGGCCTGTTGGAAGTGGCGAAACGTATCGGACCGGTGATGCACACCAACTACGGGACGACGTGGTCGTTCGAGTCCGAAGTGCCTCCCGACGGTGGGCCGATGAGCCAGGTCGAGAGTCGCGATGCGCTTCGCATGCACGCCGACCTGCCGTACCGGGCCAACCCGCCTGGGATCCAACTCAACTTGGGTGTCACCCCGGCGTCGAAAGGTGGAGCGTCAACCTTTGTCGACGCCTACGCCATGGCTGAGCGTCTGCGGATCACCCATCCGAGGGCGTGGGAGTTGCTGACCACGGTGCCGTTCACCTACCCGTACCGTCGACCGGGCATCGACTTGAGCGGCGGCGGCCCGATGATCGGTCTTGACCACGCCGGGCGCTACGGCGTCATGCGCCGAGCCCCCGATCTTGTCGGGTCACCCCGGGTGTCAGCCGACGACGTCCCTGACCTATACCGGGCGCTGAGCCTGTGGCAGGACCTGGTGGACAGCCCCGACAATCAGCTGCGAGTAAAACTCGACACCGGTGACCTGGTGATTTTCGACAACCACCGGATGCTGCACGGCCGAACGGCGTTTCAACTGCAACCCGGTGAACGCAGGTGGCTTATGGGCTGCTACGTCGACATGGACGAGTTTCATGCCCGCCGGTCGGTGCTGGCAGTTCGTGACTCTGCGGACTGATGCAGCTTCAACTTGGCGACCTGCGGGTCGTGGTCACTGCGGCTGGAGCCGGTATTGGTCGGGCCACCGCCGAACTACTGGCCGAGGCTGGCGCTCGGGTGTACGTGTGCGATGTGGACGCTGACGCCCTTAGTGCGATCACCGAACATCACGGCATCGGCGGTTGTGTGGCCGATGTCGGCGACACCGCATCGGTTGATGAGTTCATGGCGGCAGCGTTGGCCGAACTGGGTGGTGTTGACGTGTTGGTCAACAACGCTGGCATCGCCGGGCCCGGCGGTCGGGTCGACGCCGTTGAGCCTGATGAGGTGACGCACACGCTTGACGTGAACGTCACCTCCATGTTTCGCACCAGCCGCCACGCCGTACCGCTCATGGTGGGGCAGGGTTCGGGCCTGATCGTCAACATTGCTTCCACCGCCGGGTATCTGGGTTTCCCCTATCGGGCCCCGTACGCGGCGTCGAAGTGGGCGGTCATCGGGTTGACGAAAACAATGGCGATGGAGCTGGGGGAGCACGGAGTCCGGGCCAACGTCATCTGCCCCGGTTCGGTGGCCGGTCCTCGTATGGACCACGTCATCGAACTTGAGGCGGAAGCCAGTGGTCGGTCGGCCGAGGACATCCGGGCCGGGTTCGAACGACAGGTGTCGATGCGAACATTCATGCAGCCAACCGAGATAGCCGAGACGATAGCGTTCCTGGCTTCACCGTTGGGTGCCAAGATCTCCGGTCAAGTCATCTCCGTCGACGGCCACACCGAGACCCTGCGAACTTGACGATGAGCCTTCGCTCTCCCGATTCGCCGCTCAAGGCCATGGTCATCTTGACGGAGAACCACACGCTGGTGCCTCCCGGTGATCTACGTGGCCTGGTCGACATGGCGGTGCAGGCCGAACGGGCCGGAGTCGACGCTGTCATGTTGTCCGAACATGTCTGCCTCGGCCCGGACTCAGGGGCCCTCGGCCGACCTCACAATCCGAGAGCTTACGCCGCGCCAGGCAATCAAGATCCGGCGACGTCGTGGCCGAGTTCATTGGTGATGGCATCGGCCATCGCCGCCGCCACCGAAACGGTGCGTATCGCCTTGGCCGCGCTCATCACACCGTTGCGTAATCCGGTCGTGCTGGCCAAAGACCTGGCAACGCTGGACCGACTCAGTGAAGGACGGCTGGTGGTGCAGCCCACCGTGTCATGGTCGCGTGACGAGTACGCCGCTGTCGGGGTGCCGTTCCAACAACGAGGCGCTCTCCTGGACGACGGATTGGCCGCCATGCAAGCGTTGTGGCGCTCAACTCCCGCCTCCTACGAGGGACGGTTCTTCTCGTTCACCGACGTCTACTGCGAACCGTCGCCGTTTCGGGTCGACGGACCGACGTTGTGGTTCGGGGGTCAACACCTGCACCCGGCGTTGCTGCGGCGCCTGTTGGCGCACGGACGGGGCTTCCATCCGTTCGGCAGCCCGACCGCCGAAGACCTGGCAACGCTGAGCCAAGAGATGG
>CALJMD010000257.1 GCA_937981915.1 uncultured Acidimicrobiales bacterium | reverse complement strand
TGAGATGGAGCAGGTGGCGCTGTCGAAGGAAACGGACTCCGGCTCGGTTGAACGTTCCGGTGAGATTGGCGCCGAGTTGGCTGACCTGGAAGAGCGGGCCACCGGTATGCGGGCCCACTGGCAGAACGAGAAAGATGCCATCGAGGCCATTCGCAGCCTTAAGGAAGAAGCCGACACGCTGCAGCGCGAACTGGAGCGCGAAGCGGACCTGACCAAGGCAGCCGAAATCCGCTACGGGAAGCTGCCCGAGGTGGAGAAGCAGATCGAGGAAGCATCGACTGTCCTGGCGGAACTGCAGGCCGAGGTCACCATGCTCAAAGAAGAGGTGGACGAAGAAGACATCGCCGAAGTGGTGTCACGCTGGACCGGCGTGCCGGTGAGCCGCCTGGTTGAAGGCGAGGCCCGCAAGTTGCTGCGCCTGGAAGACGAACTGCATCGACGGGTCATTGGCCAAGACGATGCGGTGGTGGCCGTGGCATCGGCCATTCGGCGAAGCCGGGCCGGGCTGTCCGACGAAGGGCGCCCGATCGGCAGTTTCCTATTCCTTGGCCCCACCGGTGTGGGTAAAACCGAGCTGGCTCGAACCCTGGCCGACTTCTTGTTCGACGACGAGCGGGCCATGATCCGCATCGACATGTCGGAGTACATGGAGAAGCACACGGTTAGTCGCCTTATCGGCGCCCCTCCCGGCTATGTCGGCTACGACCAGGGCGGCCAGCTAACCGAAGCTGTTCGCCGTCGACCGTACGCCGTCGTTCTGCTGGATGAGGTGGAGAAGGCTCACCCCGACGTGTTCAACGTGTTGTTGCAGTTGATGGACGACGGTCGCCTGACCGACGGTCAGGGCCGCACCGTTGACTTCACCAACGTCGTGTTGATCATGACGTCAAACCTGCCTGGCGACCCCAAGGACTTCTTCCGACCGGAGTTCATCAACCGGGTGGACGACATCGTGCGGTTCCGGGAGCTGACCGAGGACGACCTGATCAAGATTGTCGACATCCAGTTGAATCATCTTGTTGCTCGCCTGGCCGATCGTCGCATCGAAGCCGACGTCACCGAGAGCGCTCGTAAACTGCTCGGCCGGATCGGTTACGACCCGGCGTTTGGCGCCCGACCCCTCAAGCGGACCGTGCAAAAAGAGATTGCCGACCCGCTGGCGGTCATGATCCTCGACGGTGAGATCGACGAAGGTGACAAGGTCCGAATCGACACCGAAGGGGTCGGCGAGGACGCCACCTTCACGTTCGCAACCACATAGGCTGGCTTCCATGGGAACCTCGACGACAAAGATGCCCTACCGCCACCTAGGACGTTCAGGATTGAAGGTGAGCCTGCTGTCGTTCGGCTCCTGGGTCTCGTTCGGCACCCAAATGGACGTGGATTTGGCCGAAGCCTGTATGGTCGAGGCCCGCAACCACGGCGTCAACTTCTTCGACAACGCCGAGGCGTACGCTGCCGGCCAGTCGGAAGAACTGATGGGCGAGATCATTCAACGGCAGGGCTGGGAACGCCACAGCTACGTCGTCTCCTCCAAATTCTTTTGGGGCATCAACGGACCGGACGCTGAAAACGCCTTCAACACGTTGAACCGCAAGTACCTGCTGGAAGCCATCGACCCGTCGTTGGAGCGGCTCAAGTTGGATCATCTTGACCTGATCTTCTGTCACCGGGCCGACCCGGACACCCCGATCGAGGAAACGGTCCGGGCTATGCACGAGATCGTCTCGTCGGGCAAGGCTCTGTACTGGGGTACTTCCGAGTGGACGGCTGATGAGATCCGGGCCGCCTATTGCATCGCTGATCGACACGGCTGGCACAAGCCGATCATGGAGCAGCCGCAGTACAACATGTTCAACCGGGACAAGGTGGAGACCGAGTTCAACCGTCTCTACACCGACACCGGCCTTGGTCTCACCACCTGGTCGCCGTTGGCGTCCGGCTTGCTGACCGGCAAGTATTTGGACGGCGTCCCCGAGGGAAGCCGCGCCGCGCTGGAAGGCTATGAGTGGCTGGTTGATCAGCTGACCGACAAAGACCGCAACAACGTGGTTAAGGATCTCATGGCGGTAGCCACCGACCTTGATTGCACGCTGGCCCAGTTGGCGCTGGCCTGGTGTGCCTCCAACCCGAACGTCTCCACCGTGATAACGGGTGCCAGCCGTCCCGAGCAGGTGACTGAGAACATGAAAGCCATCGAGGTTTTGGACAAGTTGGATGACGCTGTCCTAAACCGCATCGAGGACATCCTCTCCCGCTAGTCCGGCTCGCCTCCGCTCTCGGCCAGTGCGATGCGATCGACTAGGAACTGTCTCTCTGAGTCGTTGGTTGTCAGGTCCAGCGCCGCCTGGTAGGCCGACAGGGCTTCGCCCCACCGTTCGAGCTGACGCAACATGTCAGCTCTGGCGGCGTGAAAATATCGATAGTGGCGAAGTTCGGAGTGGCCCTGATTGTCCAATGCGTCGAGCGCGGCCAGCCCGGCTGCCGGTCCCGACGCTTTGGATAGCGCGGCCGCTCGATTGAGCGCGATCACGGCCGTGGGTTCCAAGGCGAACAGGCGGTCGTAACACTTGACGATCTTGGCCCAGTCGGTGGACTCGGCGTCCGGGGCTTCGGCGTGGGCCAGAGCAATTTCAGCCTGAAGCCGGTAGGCCCCGACTAGGGAGCTGGCTTGTTCAGCGTCAGCGAGGCGCTCCCGCCCGGCTTTGATCAAGGTGTGATCCCACCGGGAACGGTCCTGGTCGGCCAGTAGAACCAATTGGCCGTGCTCATCCACTCGTGCTGCTCGTCGGGCGTCGCTCAAGTTGAGCAGAGCGCTCAGTGACGACGCCTCGGGTTGACGGGGGAGCAGATCGGCGACCAGGTCGGCCAGCCACCGGGCTTCGTCGCAGAGGTCGCCGCGAATGAGTGACGTGGCGTCAGCGGCAGCGTGGCCTTCGGTGTAGATCAGGTAGATCACGGCCAGTACCGATTCCAACCGATCATCGAGTTGGTCGGTGTCAGGCACCGTGAAGGGAACGCCTGCGTCGCGAATCTTTGTTTTCGCACGGACGAGCCGTTTAGCCATCGTGGCTTCCGTCGTCAGGAAGGCGGCGGCGATCTGGCGGGTGGAAAGGCCGCAGACCTGTCGCAGCGTCAGGGCAACCTGGGCTTCGGTGTTGAGCGACGGGTGGCAGCAGCCGAAGATCAGGGCCAGCTGATCGTCGACCAACTGATGGTCGTCGTCACCAACATGGTCCGGGTCGGTACCGGCGGCGAACCACCCACTAGTAGCCAGATTGATCTGGGCGTCGGCCGCCATCAGATCGAGCTTGCGGCGGAGGTCGGCGTTGCGGCGGATGACGTCGATGGCCCGCCGCCGAGCCGTTGTCATCAACCAGGCACCGGGCCGATCAGGGGTGTTCCCCGGACCCCATTTGTCGGCGGCTTCGATGAAGGCCTGTTGGGCCGCGTCTTCTGCCAAGTCGACATCGCCCAGCTCTCTCACCAGGGTGGCCACGATTTTGGGCCACTCGTCGGCGAAGAGCTGGGCGACGATCGACTGGGTCACTGCTTCCTAACCGAGCTCCATGATCGGCCGTACCTCAACCGAGCCGTACGGGGCCAGCGGAATCTTGGCCGCCCATTCGGTGGCTTGATCGATGTTGTCAACGTCGATCATGTAGAAGCCGCCCAAGGTTTCTTTGGTTTCTGCGAACGGCCCATCGGTGGACAAGGTCTTGCCGTCGCGGATCTGAACGGTGGTCGCGGTGTCGGTTCCGTGCAGCGGTTCCCCACTGATGAGAGCTCCGGCTTCTTGGAGCTGTTGGGTGTAGGCAAACCATTCCTGCATCTCGGCGGCGTGTTCAGGTGTGCCCGGGGTCGGCCCGGCGTCGTCGGCGCTGTACAGAAGAAGCATGTATCGCATGAAGAGTCTCCTCAGTCGGTTGGGGTCTCCCGCGAGGGTGGGAGACCGTTGTGTTCCGAGCTGGTCTCGGAATCGGTTTCGCCAACACGTCGAACGGTGACGACCGTTCTGGACAGCTTTTCAGATTTCTTTGTCCGCCGCCTCAGGTTCGAGCAAATGCTTTGGGACTCCGGCTGATCACGAGGAAGCCGCAGAGAAATGTCCATCCGAGAGCCAACAGCGGCGACAACCACTGGATTGGGTCACCAGTGAGCAGTGTCGGCAGTGACTCCAGCCGGAACAGCAGGTAGAGGGCCGGCACCAACGCGCTGAACAGTACGGGCAGTCGAGGCGAGCGGCGCTCGGTCGTGAACATGGCAACGTGTAGGAGGCCGACGACGGCGCAGAACGCCGCCATGATGGCGCCGATGAAGGTGCCGAGGCCGTCAAACTTCTCTCCAGATGTGGCGAGGTCGTCGGCGATCAGTTTGAGACTGAAAGCCAAACCGGCGATCGATGCCACGATCAGGATCACCATGCCGGTACGCCACAATAATCTGGCGACGTCGATGGACGGCTCCTGGTGCTGGTTGACACGGTGTATGGATGTCATGTTTCCAGTGTCGACGAACAGGGAGCGTTCGGGCATCAGGGGAATCCCCCAACGTTGCGTGGGGAACCTTCAACGCCCTCCAGTTTGACGGCTCCCCGGCTGTTGTCGCAGGCTGGAAAGCGCGGGCCCGAACCTGGGAGGGCGGACCCAATGGCATCTACGTACGTGCCGATCACCAAAGACAATCGCTCGTTGAAGGCGAGCGTTGACGTGCCGCTGACCGTGGGCGTCGAAGAGGAGTACCTGCTGGTCGACCCAGCCACCGGCGATCTGGTTTCCGACGCCGCCGTGCAGGCCGAGGTGGTGGCCAAGGTTTCTAAGGCCGTTCCCAGCGAAGTTGGTTTCGCCACCCCGGAATTTCTGCGGGCCCAGATCGAGGTCGGCACCGGGGTGTGCGACAGCATCGATCAGCTTGGACGGTGTTTACGGAGCCTGCGCTCGGAGGCGGCCGAAGCGGCCGATGCCCACGGCCTGGCCATCATTGCGTCATCAACCCACCCGATGGCGGTGGCCACCGACTTGCAGCACACCGAAGCCGATCGCTATCACACGTTGGCTGCTGACCTCCAGGAGGTCGCTCGGCGCATGGTCATTTGTGGCATGCATGTGCATGTGGGGATCGAAGACCCTGAGCATCGCATCGACTTGTTGGGTCAGGTGGCGTACTTCTTGCCTCACCTGTTAGTTCTGACCACCAGCTCGCCGTTCTGGGAGGGTCGTGACACGGGGCTGAAGTGTTATCGCCTCGCAGTGTTCGATGAACTGCCTCGAACCGGACTTCCCGAGCGGTTCGAATCGTGGAGCGAATACGAGCGTCACGTGCAGGCACTGATTACGGCCGGGGCCATCGAGGATGTATCGAAGATCTGGTGGGATATTCGGCCTCACGGCACCTATCCGACCCTGGAGATGCGGATCGCCGATGTCTGTACCCGGTTGTCGGATGGTCTGGCGGTGGCTGCCATGTTTCAATGTTTGATCTCCATGCTGCAGCGGCTTCGATCCTCCAACCAAAGGTGGCGAACCTACGCCAACATGCTGATCGATGAGAACCGTTGGCGGGCCCAGCGATATGGCGTTGACGAGGGGCTGATCGATTTCGGACTTGGCGCCATCGTTCCCTACGAGGATCTTTTGGAAGAACTGCTGGACATGCTGCTACCTGACGCTGAACGACTGGGGTGTGTGAACGAATTGTTACATGCCAGAGTGATCCTGCAGCGGGGTACCAGCTCGGATCAACAGCTGGCCGTGTACAGGGCTCGGCGGGCTGAAGGGGCCGGTGACAGTGAGGCCTTGCAGTCGGTGGTTCGCTGGCTGGTGGATGCCACCATGGCCGATGTGTAAGAGCCGACGAGCTCCGATAAAAGTTCCGATGTCAGTCTCTTGCCTTTTTAGCTAACGGCTTTTCAGGATTTGGTACCATTAGACGGTGCCAGCGACGATCGTTTTGGGAACCCAGTGGGGCGACGAGGGGAAAGGGAAGTTCACCGACCTCCTCTCGAAGGAAATGTCAATGGTCGTCCGTTACCAGGGCGGCCACAACGCCGGACATACGCTGGTGGTCGACGGGGAGACGTTTGCGCTCCAACTTGTACCCAGCGGCGTCCTCTATGACCACATTGTTCCCGTCATCGGCAACGGCGTAGTAGTTGACCCGTTTGTGCTGCTGGCCGAAGTCGACATGCTGCGTCGCCGTGGTATTACCACTGATGAATTGAGGGTGTCTGGCAACGCGCACTTGATCATGCCGTACCACCAGCAGCTGGACGCCCTTCACGAGCGTCACCTGGGCAAGTCCAAGCTCGGAACCACCAAACGCGGGATCGGCCCGGCGTACGCCGACAAGTCGATGCGTCTCGGTGTCCGCATGCAGGATCTGCTGGACGAGTCAATTTTCAGGGAGAAGCTGCGGGGTACGCTCACCCACACCAACAAGGTTTTGACCCGGGTGTTCAATCGACTGCCCGTCGACCCCGATGCCCTGGCCGACAAAGTCCTGTCAGAGTGCCTGGAGCCGCTGGCTCCCTACATCGCTGACACCACGGACCTGATTCACGACGCTCTCGAAGCAGACCAACACGTTCTGTTTGAAGGCGCCCAGGCCACCTTCCTCGACTTGGATCACGGGACCTACCCGTTTGTGACGTCTTCGAATCCGACTGCCGGTGGTGCATGTACCGGTACCGGCGTCGGCCCTCGCCACCTTGACCGGATCATCGGTGTGGCCAAGGCCTACTGCACCAGGGTGGGCGCAGGCCCGTTCCCAACGGAATTGCACGACGACTACGGCAACAAGATGGTGGACATCGGCCGCGAGTACGGCACAAACACCGGGCGGCGTCGCCGAGCCGGTTGGTTCGATGCGGTCATGCTTCGACATGCCGTTCGCTTGAACAGTCTCACCGATATTGCGGTGACCAAGATCGACATTCTCGACACCTTCGACACGGTCAAGCTTTGCGTGGCGTACGAGATTGACGGCGAGCGAACCGAGAAGCTGCCGTACCACCAGAGTGAGGTGCACAAGGCAGTGCCGGTGTACGAGGAGTTCCCCGGCTGGAATACCAGCCTGGCCGCTTGTCGCTCACCCAAAGACCTGCCGTCCGAAGCAAGGCGATTCCTGGAAGCCCTCGAGCAACAGGTGGGCGTTCCGATCTCGTTGCTGTCGACCGGCCCGGGTCGTGAGGAATACCTCAACCTACAGTCCTAAGTCGAAACGAACCTGCCGGTCAAAGCCGGATCCACTTGCGGTTTAGCGAGTGGCGAAGGGATCTTGGCTCAAGTCGGCGACCGAAGCCTCGCTCCAGTCCCGCTCAGCTTGATCGGCCAGGCGGTCCGCCGGTTTGGCTAGCGGCCCCGGCGGCTCCGGGGAGTCGGCCGGCTCTTGCTCCAGCTCTTCGTCCAGCTCAGGCCATGAACCGGCGGCAAATTCAGTATCGGCGGCGGGCGGCGATGGTTCGGATTGAGTGTGGCCGCTCGAAACGAAGTCGGATTCGAGCGACGATTCGGTTGGCTCATCGACATAGGAGTCGACGCCTGCCGCAACGGCTGGAGTGCTGTGGTCCTCGCTGTAGGCCGGTTCGGTGGCGGGACCGTCATCGTCTCGCCGAAGCTGCCCGAGCTTGTGCACGGCCGAGTCTTCGCTGAAACCGGTCTTAGGTGCCTTCTTCTTTGCCCGGCCGGGGTTGACCTTCGGGCCTCCGGTTGAAGAACTCGATCTTCTACTGCTGTTATTGCCGGGCAGGAAACCGGCGGCCATGGCATTGAGCTTGCCCCGTATGCCACCGGCGTCGTCACGAATCCATTCGGTGTCGTCGCCGTCGAGTTCATCCTCGATCGGCTCCGCTGGTTGAAGGGCAGCCCGCCTGGCTTCGACTGTTTCCTTGTCGCCGCGGACTAGCGGCTTGGTGCTGCCTCGAACGCCGGACATCGTGATGGCGCAGTCCCGGCAGATGGGGTCGGGTCGGGAACGAACGGCGGTGACACAGCCTTCGCAGATGTCGGCGTAACAGACGCCGCAGACATCTGCAGCCTGTTCAAACGGGTGGAACTCACACTGACCGGCCATGACCTGTCCCAAATCGTGGTGGATACGCTGAGGGACGTGCGAAATCGCACGCCTACAGGTAGAAGATCGACATTTAGAGGGCAACCTTGACCGCTGCGTACCCAAATATTCTTGCCACCCGATATGCCAGCAACGAGATGGTCTCGATCTTTGACCCGGTCAATCGGGTCAAGTTGGAGCGTACGTTCTGGGTCTCGGTACTCGAATCTCAACAACAACTCGGCCTGGACGTTGATGACGCAGCACTAGGTGCCTACCGGAGTGTGATCGACCGCGTCGACTTGGCGTCGATAGCGGAGCGGGATCGGGTTCTAAAGCATGATGTCAAAGCCCGTCTGGAGGAGTTCAACGAGTTGGCGGGCTGTCAAGAGATCCACAAAGGTTTGACCAGCCGGGATCTGACGGAGAACGTTGAACAGCTGCAAATCAAACAGGC
>CALJMD010000256.1 GCA_937981915.1 uncultured Acidimicrobiales bacterium | reverse complement strand
GCGCGCCGTGTTTCCTTCGTGTCGTTGAGGTGTGGAAACGGTCGATCGGGGACAGGTACTTGTAGGAACTCACAGAGCGGCTCCCATCCCTCGGCGACATTGAATACAAGGAGTCGCTCTGGTGGGCAGGTCGAGCGGACGTGTTCGATATGACGGTTGAAGATTCTGACGGCGTGCTCGCGATCGGCAAACCGGCCCTCGAATACGCCCTGCCAGACGAGTCGCTCGACCATCTCCACAAATCGTCGCGTCGTGGGAACTGCTCGCTGGAACCATGGCGAAAAGGCGGAACGGAATCCGTAGATCGTCGAATTCGTGCTGTCCCACCACCGCTCAGGGTCGCGGACGCTCAGAATGACTTTCGCGTCGGGATAGTGAGCCGCCAACTCCTCCCAAACACAGCTGACCGGGTAGTCGACACCGGAACCGAACTTGGCGAAGAGTGCGTCCCAGTCTGCGTTGCCCGTATCTGCGAAATCAAGCCACTGCTGTACGTGCGAGGGCTGTCGCATCACTTCTTGCATGTGGTAGGTCGGGCCGAAACCAAGTTCTTCTAAGGCTCGCTTGAGCGACAGCGTGCCTGTTCGCCCGAATCCAGCGCCGATGACCTGCATAGAGCAAAGCATAGTCAACTGACGTCAGCCGAAGGGTTCCAACCGCGATGGAGACCGTGGTAGCCATGCCGGAGTAGCAGGAACTCACCCTCACGCAAAACGACAACCGCCGCCTGCCTAAGGCAAGCGGCGGTCCTAAATCAGATGTTGATCAGTTAGATGGGTCGAACGTTCTGGGCTTCCTCGCCCTTACGGCCGGGGGCGACATCAAACTCGACGGCCTGACCTTCGTCGAGCGACTTGTATCCGTCGCCAGCGATGTTTGAGTAGTGGACGAAGACGTCTTCGCCCTCTTCGCGGGAGATGAAGCCGAAGCCCTTCTCACTGTTGAAGAATTTTACTGTTCCTTGCATTACCAACTCTTTTCCTACGAACTCACAACTTTGGTGAGCATTGTCACAGTACGCCGGTCTGAGCGATCTTCCACCTCATGCCCGGTCGAAAGTGACAATTGTCCTTATCGGCAATCTGGTTCGGTCGCCGGAGATCGAGGTGGCAAGCGCCGCTCTGCCGTCGCCCTTGGAGCGTACAGCGCAGATTCGTACGCTGGGTCGTATCGCTCTGGGACGTTCTTTCCGCGTGTTGTGGTTGAGCCAGTCGATCTCGTATTTGGGGTCGCAGGTGACGGTCGTGGCGCTACCGCTAACGGCTGTACTGGTTCTTAGAGCTGGCCCGTTCGAGATGGGAGTGCTGCTGGCCTTGGCGCGACTGCCCTACCTGTTGATCGGTCTGCCTGCCGGGGCGTTGGTCGATCGGATGTCGCGGCGCACTCTGCTCTTTGCGACCAATGTCTCACTTGCGCTGACACTCACCGTCATCCCGGTCGCCAACAGCGGCGGCTGGTTGAGCCTTCGACTGCTCCTTGTCATCGTGACCGTCTGGGGCGCACTGGTTGTGGTGTTCGAGCTGAGCTACCTCTCGTTCGTCCCAGAGGTCATCGATCGTGCTGATTTGACCCGGGCGCAAGGGCTGACCGAGGTAAGCCAGTCGCTTGGTCAACTCGGCGGCCCAGCAATCGCCGGCTGGTTCGTTACGGCCGTGTCGGCGCCCGCAGCAATCGGCGTTGACATCGTCACGTACGTGTTTGCTGCCATTGCGGTACTCGCTGTCGCGAATCCACAGGTGTCACCCAGGGCCGAAAGGTCCGAAGCGTTCGTTGCTGGGATCAGGCGTTCAGCCCGTGCGGTCTTCAAGCAACCTGTGTTGCGTGCGGTCACCTTAGGCAACGCGACCTTCGTCTTCTGGTTCAGTGCGTACACGGCGTTGAGCGTGCTGTTTCTGGTCGATGACCTCGGGGCTTCGCCAACGGTGGTTGGCCTGATCGTGGCTGCGAGTTCGGTCGGTGGGCTCATCGGGGCCGCTGTTGCTCCACGGGTTGGTGAACACTTCGGCACTGGACAAGTCATGACCGCTGCGCTGGTGGCTGGAGGGTTCGGTATTGCGGTGCTGCCACTCGCGGGTCTGTTGAGCGGCGTGGCAGCAGCTATAGGTGCCGCATTGGCCCAGGCGATCGTGTGGTTCGGGTTTCAGGTCTTCAACGTTCAACAGGTGCCGTTCCGTTACGTCCTCAACCCGAGCGAGCTTCATGGACGCGTGAACGCCATGATCCGTACCGTCTCATGGGGTGCTGCTCCAGCGGGTGCGCTCCTCAGCGGAGTGCTCGGCGAAACGATCGGTCTCGGTCCGACTCTGACGATCTGCGGTATCGGTGCCGCTAGTGCCGCCGGCTGGATCGTCATCGGGCCAGCCCGCCACGTTCAACACGTCGCAGATCTCGCACCAACAGTGAGGTTGAGTGGCTAGAGCGCTTCGGCTGGTCCATCGACGACGTTTAGGGCTACTGTTAGCGCGAATGCGGGGGCGTTGAGTGTGTTGCCGACTCTTCAGTCGTTGTATTCCGGGTTGGCGGCGAATCAGCCGGTCAACGAATCCACCACTCCAGGAAACGAGAAACAATGCTCAAGAAGGCTCTATTTGGCGCGCTCGCTATATGCGCGACAGTCTTACTTCTACCCTCAATCGCCAGCGCGGCTCCTCCCGAGATCGAAGTTTCGGAGTTCTCCGGAACGAGCACCTTGCCCGGGATATGCGGTGATGGAATCGATCTGACGAATGACTTCGACTCGAGAGCCACCTTCCGGACCTTCTTCGACGCTGACGGTGTCGTAACCAGCGAGAAGGTCCACTCCGTCGGCGTTCAGCTGTGGACTCGTTCCGACACTGAGAACACCATCACCAGACGTAGTGCTTTCAATATCGAACTCACCTACATTGACGGCGTGGTCGCTGGGTCCAGCTTGAACGGGCTGTTTGCCCTTGCCATTGTTCCCGGAGAGGGTCCTGTTCTGCTGGGTGCCGGACGCGAGGTAAACGACGTCGACTTCAACACGATTCTCACAGCTGGACCCAAGGTGGACATCAGCCGGTTCTTCGCCGATATTTGTGACAGTCTCGCCTGACCCAAGGCCCGACACGGGGGTCTCGATCGGTTCAGGGAAGCCGGTCTAGACCTCCGTATCTCGGTCGACGTGGGCCGCTGACTACCGGCTATCTCCCGCACGGGAGACAGGCAAACAAATTGGGACCTGAAACGTCTAACGGCACATGGACACCACGAACCTCACCTCATCCTCCACCCCGAACCCAGACCGACAAGCTCGGCCTGGGGCCCTGGCCAGCCCCCGGTGGCGGAGTCGTCCGCTGGCTGTCGCGCTTGTCGGGCTTGTTGTTCTGACGACAGCAGTGTGGGGCGGATGGTCCCTCGTTCAGTCGGAGGATTTGGCGGTTTGTGAGCCGTCAGGGCCTGTCCTGACAGAAACCGTCGAGACGGTGGACGTCAACTGGGAGGCCTTCGTCGGTGCCGCCCCCATCACCTCAATCACATCGCTTCGGGGCGAAGGGCCAGGCTCGCGTCCTGCCGTCATCTGCGAGAAGATCTTTCTCGACTTTCCGGCTCCTTTCGATCCGATAGCCAACCTCTCGCTCCATCGCTACCCATCGGCCGATGTGGCGCTGGCAGAATTCTCAGGATTCTTTCAGGACGCAATCGACTACGGGTCCGAGCTCGAGCCGGGACACCGTTATCAACTCGAGGATCCACAGCGATCAGCCCACCTTGTTCCCGATTCGTGTCTGGTTATTGCGATGACGTGGGGGCCGGACAACGACTGGTCTCCCCAACAGCGGCACGCAGCGGTAGTAGAAGCCCTACAACCGGTCGGTGAGATCGCATGCTAGGCCACGGGCTTGCCCTTCGGCCTTCCCTAAGTTGCGTGTCGATGCTCATTCCGACTACCGACGGACGGATCGGCGAAGTTTTTGTTGGTGAGCCGACCAAAAGATCTACAGGGCTGTCCCCCGGAACGGCCTACCCAAACGTGTTACTTATTGAGCCACCACCCAACCGTCGGTTTCTGCGACTTGAGCCACCACCCAAGGAGAACCACAACGATGAGCCATAGAACGGCTTCGCCCCATCGGCAGACTTCGATACGCCGAAATGTGATCGTCATGCGGTTTCTGGCGATTGTCCTCGTCGCGGTGACGGGTGCGACCATCCATCCCTGGTCACCTGCCCAGGCCCTCACCCCCGGGCCCGAAGACGTCGTGGCCTACCTCAGCAATGACGATGGAGCGATAACCATCGGCTGGCCAAGCCAAGGGCCCGACACCACGATCTATCCGATTCGATGGACCAGCGGTGGAGCTACGTTCTATACCCGGTTGAAGCCGATCGGAGAATGTGACAGCGATGGCAGCAATTGTTTCGATCCAGGTGCGTCCCGCCACTACTTCACGCTGCCATCCACCGATCCAACCATCGAACAGGTAGGCGTACGTGCAATCGACGGATCGGGCGACAAATCGGACTGGACCGATGTTGCCGTAACCAACGGACAGCCCGTGAGCATCAAACTGGCGCAGTCCGGATCAAGTCTTCGTGTTTCCTGGAGCGACCCGTTCCAAGGCGCTGAGCCAATCACCCGCTATGCCCTGAAGTATCGGGTGGTCGGTCGCTCGGCCGCCGAATACATCTCTGTCAAGCCGACCGACGGTTTGCTGGACGAGTCGGTCGAGATTCCCACCAACGGTGATCAGATCGAGGTGCAACTCCGCACAGTTTTCGACAACCTGGCCAAGACAAGCTTCACAGAGTGGTACACCCTGGCGCCTGATTCGATCACTGATCTTCGCGACGAATGTCGACCCGGCGGAGCCGTGTATCAAGAAATCGGTGCGACCGGCACCTATCCGGAAGATCGCATTCCCATGGAAAGTCAGGTTTGGTTCTTCCCGACAGATGAATCTGAGGGCGGAGAAGCTACCGGTCAAAGCTTCGGCCATGCCCACCTAACCACCTGTGTGCCTCACCAAATGAGTGGCGACAGCGATGTGGTGAGGCGCCAGACGCTGAACCTGGACATCCGGATTCAGGCGCACCTTCAAGCCGCATCCCACTTGGACAAGGCAACGCAGATCAAGTCTCCACCTGCTGGCACGAAGGTACGAGTACCGATGGTCGAGATCAGGGGGAAGACGAACAACCGTAAGGATGTTCTCGTCGACCGGCTGACAGCCGACGACGGCTACCTACTTGAATGTGAGGTAGGAAGCGCCGAACCCTGTGTTACTCAGGTTCGCTTTGCTGTTGACCTTCACAACTCCGAGGCCGCTCAAGAGGCAAGAGCGAACCCGAGTCCTAACAATGAGTTCAGGTGGGGTTTCACCAGCAACGGCTCCAAGCAGCTGCGTGTGGCCGCCATACACGAAGTCGTGGTCTCCGGTCAGAAGGTTGCACAAATGCGAGCCATCATCCGTAGCCCCTTCGACTTCGAGCTCGCCGACTCGCCGAACGGAGATTGGTTCGATCCGGTCGATGTCCGGACCAACGACCCCGAGAGTTCGGGCTGGCTCATCCAATCCAGCAAGGACGGAGCCGGAGGCTACGCCACCGTCGGGCTACGCAATCCGATCCAGACATCCCCGGTGCCCACCGACCGAGACTGGGAACTTGACCTTCACGTTGAAGCCGATCCCTGTGTCACCAACTGTGCGGTTGATCGCATGCCAATCTTGCGCTACCACGGATTTATCGACCCGGCGTTCCACGGGCCTGCACCCTGCCCGGACCGCGGCGATGGCGCCGACCCGGTGACAGGGTGCCGTGCCTTCACCGGAGCTGTCGGAGCCACCCTGCTTGACGGAAAGGTTTCGGTTCCCGCCGAGGCGCTGGCCGGCCTTGAGCCAGGTGTGCACCGTCTCGTGCTGGCTGCCGAACAGCCGATGGTCGACTCCGACGAGTAC
>CALJMD010000255.1 GCA_937981915.1 uncultured Acidimicrobiales bacterium | reverse complement strand
GAAGGTCTGGACATCAAACGGAAAGTACGCCGACTACGCCTTCTTGATTGCGCGAACCGACTGGGATGTGCCGAAGCACCGCGGCCTCAGCTTCTTCTTCCTTCCGATGAAACAGCCCGGTGTTGAAGTTCGGCCACTGCGACAGGCCACCGGCGATGCTCGATTCAATGAGGTCTTCATCACCGATGCCCGACTTCCAGCCGACAGCCTCCTCGGCGATCTGAACGAGGGTTGGGGGGTTCTACAGACCGCTCTGGCCTACGAGCGGGCGTGGATGGGCGAAGTCCTGGCCAAGGCCCGCGACAACTCCAGCGAGAACGATGACACCAAGAAGGCGGCCCGCCCGAAAGCCGCATTTACCGACGGCGACGCCCCCACTCCCGATCTGTCGCTTGTGTCACTGGCCCGCCAGGTTGGCAAATCAAATGATCCGATCGTCCGCCAGCGGCTACTCAAGCTGCACCTGCTGGTCACCGTCAACGACTGGAACAACCGCCGGGCCAAAGCCGAACTCAAGCAAGGCACGTCCTCACCGGTCGTTTCGCTAGGCAAGCTGGCCATGAGCCGCATCCTCCACTACGCCGGCTCCTTAGAAAAGGAACTGTTGGGAGCCGAAGGCATGCTCGGCGGGTCCGATTCACCCCGCTCCGCTGACGCGTCCTATTCGATGCTGAACGCGTTCTTCACGTCAATCGGCGGTGGTACCGACCAGATTCAGCGGAACATCATCGGTGAACGCATTCTTGGATTGCCCCGAGAGCCCGAGTTGGACAAAGACCTGGCGTTTCGCCAGGTACGCAAAGCAGAGGCGTCCGCCGAGCGCAACGGACAGGCCTAGACCAGAGCCAGACGTGGACGGCGGCCAGGCGGCCAGGCGGCCCACTAACTCAGTCCACCGGAGAGGCGATGAAGACCGGGATTTCACGGTCAACGGCCTTTTCTTCGTACTCGGCGTACGGGGCGAAAACGGCCACCGCTCGGTCCCACCAGGCTTGACGTTCTTCGCCGGTCACCAGGCGGGCGGCGGCGTCGAACGGCTGCGGACCGTCTTGGATCATCACCTTCGAGTCCGCCATCACGTTGTGATACCAGCCGGGGTGCTCCGGCGCCCCACCCTTGGAAGCCACGAGGGCGTACGACCCTTCGTGTTCCACCCGCATAAGTGGCACCTTTCGGACCTTGCCGGATTTGTGACCGAGCGTCGTCATGACGATGATCGGTATGCCCGTGTCGCGCAAGGTGTTGGCCCGCGTCCCACCCGACGCTTCGTATTCAGCAGCCTGGTCGGCCACCCATTGCCAGGTGCTTGGTTCGTAGTCTCCGGTTATCGGCATGGAGCCGACTCTAGTCGGCCCCCTTTATCACAACGCCACCAGGGTGCCGCCGAGACAGGCACCCACAGGCAATTGTCACCAGTTACCAACGGTCGGGTCGCATGTCGGTCTAGGATGGCGGCACATAACGAGGGTCCACGCAACCTTTCCTCCCGCCGCTTCGGGCCCTCGACTCCAGCCTCGGAACCGCCGACCGTCGCCTGCATTCGGTCGCCTCGTTCTGGGGTTGGCTACTCGGTCCCCTGTCCACGCCGAACGTCTCTTCGGACAGGGGGCCGACCTTCTTTTCGGACGGCTCTTAAGCGGAGACCCGCCGACTACGCCAGTGCCGCTCGGCCAGCTGTAGTCAACTCGGCCAGGCCAATGCTGCTTCTACCAACTCGGCGACCTGATCGGGCGCATCGTGATGGATCAGGTGACCAACCCCGGGCCATCGTTGGGCGTCGGCGCGGGGCCCGCCACCGCCGGAGTTGATGGCGGCAACCGTTTCGGTCAACTGCAGATCGGTGGCGTAATCGTCCTGATCACCTTGGACGACGACCACCGGGTCATCGATGGATGCCAGCTGTGGCCTGATGTCCCAAGAGCGAAACTGGTCGCTCACCCACACTGACGACCACGCTTCGAAGAGCGCCTCAGCATTTCGGTGATAGCGCGACAACCCGTCAACGATGGGCTGTCGGTTTATTCGCATAGCGGAGATTGCATCGACACAGACTTGCTCAACGAAGCTGTGAGGGGCGAGCGCCACGATGCCACTAACGGCCAAACCCGAGGCCGCAGCCAGCAGAGCTATCGAGCCACCGTCGGAGTGCCCGACGAGTAGAGGCTTGTCGATTCGCGCCGCGCTGAGCAGCCCAACCAAGCGCTCGGCTTCTCGCTGTATCCAATCGACGGGCCAGGGTCCGGCCGGAGAGGGTTCGGCCGTCCCATGACCGGGCCGGTTGTAGACCATGACCATTGCCCCGGTCCTAGCGTTCACCATCTCGGGGAGATGGCGCCATTGAGCCACGGAACCCAAACCGTCATGCAACATCACCACACCCGGTTCAGTGCCGTCCCAAATTTCGACGTCACCGTTACCGAGATCGGATTGTCGCCTCCGCCCGCCGCGTGCTCCCTTGGTCACAGACGAATACCTTAGCTCTTGAGAGCGAGGTGCGAGAGCACTGGCAGACGGCAAGCTCGGTTGATCAGGCGCCCTTCGGTGAGGGTGCTGGCACCGACCAATCAGCCGGCATACGACTGAAGTCGAAGAACGGCTCCTCGTCTCCAGATTCGATGGCGTCCTCAATCTGGTCGTAGAAACCTCTGCCGGTCTCTTCGGCAAAGGTGATGGCCACCTCGTCGTCAGAGTCCCCGGGCTGAGGGCGTTGCACATACTCGGGGAAGCTGGCCTCCGCCGCATCACCTTCGGCGTAGCCGCGGGCGAACATCTGCTTCAGAATTCCGAACCCGTCGTGTCGTACCAGAGTTTCACCGCGAGGGGTTCCCCCCATCTCTTTGAGATGGTCGGTGAACTTGTCCAAATCGTGGGTGTCGTAGGCGACATGCTGGACGGCGTGATCTCCGTGGCGTTCGACAAATTTGGTCACCTGTGACTTCTTGGCCCGATCGATTCCCTCGATCAGGGCGACTCCGAAGTCGCCGTAATCGACGCACCAGATCTTCATGCTCGAGTCGGGGTCAGAGGGTCGAACGTCGTCAATGCGATTGATCAGCGTTCCGCCTTCGACCTCGGTGTGAAACCAGCACCATCGCTCGATGGAGCCTTCGCTGCAGGCGTAGGTGATGTGATCGACCTTCTTCAGGTGCGAGCTCATGATGTCCTTTCGACGTATCTGACGAACAAACATCACGTTGCTACATTTGGCCACTTGAACGCCAGCGACTAATGCGATTTGTCTATAATTACAGTTAGAGCTGAACACAGTGATCAATATTTGTTGAGTTTGAGGCTTTGGAGTATCCAAACTGCCGGGTGACACCGAAACACCCTGAACAAGGACAGGCCGACCGTTGAGCAAACAAGCAGCCCGACAACTTGATGCCACCGACAACAAGATCCTCGCCACCTTGGCCGACGTCTTACGACCATCGGTTTCCGACCTGGCCCGGAACGTGTCCGTTGCCCGCGGCACTGTCCACGCCCGCCTTGAGCGCCTGCGCCGCGACGGGGTCCTACACGGCTACCTTCCCGATGTTGACCCGGCCCGCGCCGGATTCCCCGTCAGCGCGTTCACCACCGTGTCGATACTCCAAGGCCAACTCGACCAGGTGTTGGAGGCGCTGCGAGAGATACCCGAGGTTCTCGAAGCGCACGTAGTGACCGGGCGTGGCGATCTGCTGCTCACCGTTGTAGCCCGCTCCAACGACGACCTTCACGACGTTCTCCAGTCCGTCGCCTCAATCGACGAAGTGTCGGAGGTGTCAACCCAGCTGGCTCTCGCCTCTCCGTTGCGACGTTCACTCACCGGCCTCATGCGCGACCAGTCCGAGCGAAGAACCTAGCCGCCGGCCATCATCAGGCCGAGCTGTTCGACCGAGCAATCCGCCCGGTCGAGGGTTCCCACCGCTTGACCTTCGAACATCACCATGATCCGGTCGGCCAGCGCCAGAATCTCGTCCAGGTCCTCAGAAATCACGATCACGGCGGTGCCACCATCTCGCTGAGCGACCAGCCTCTCGTGAATGTATTCAGCAGCACCAACGTCGACGCCGCGCGTCGGCTGTGCTGCCAACAACACTGCCGGGTCCGACGACAGCTCTCGCGCCATGATCATTTTCTGGATGTTGCCGCCGGACAGAGACCTGGTCGGCGTTGAGACGTCGGGAGTTTTGATCTGATAGCGCTTGACCATCTCCTCTGCTCGTTGCGTCAGAGCTCCTAGTTTCAACCATCCCCGGCTTGAGTGCTCCGGCTGATTGTGGTCGACCAGCATGAGGTTCTCCGATACCGAGAAGTCGCCAATGGCTCCGTCACGCATCCGCTCCTCGGGCACGAACGACAGGCCGGACTCCCTGATCTTTCGCGGTCCACGCCCAACGAGCTCTTCACCGTCGAGCGAGATCGAACCGTTCAACGGGCGACGCAGCCCGGCAATGGCTTCCGCCAGCTCACGCTGGCCATTTCCAGAAACGCCGGCCACCCCGAGAATTTCACCGGCCGCCACCTCAAGGTCAACGCCATTGACTGCCGGGGCGGCTCCATCACGATCCCCGGCAACGTCCAGACCGGAGACAACAAGCCGCGGATCTGAGCGAGTGACGTTCGGGGTGCGGTTGACGTCTCCCCCCGTCTCGCCCGACGCCAGCTTGACCTGGCGACCGACCATCATTTCGGCCAGTTCCTGTCGATTGGTTGCATCCGGGGTGGTGGAACCGACCACACGTCCGTCGCGAAGGACGGTGATCCGGTCAGACAGCGTCATCACCTCATGAAGTTTGTGAGAGATGAAGATCAGGCCTCGCCCATCGTCGGCCAGCGCCTGAAGGGTGACAAAGAAGTCATCCACCTCTTGGGGCGTCAACACCGCCGTTGGTTCGTCAAGAACCAGGAGCCTGATTTCCCGGTACAGGGCTTTCAGGATCTCTACTCGTTGTCGCTCCCCGACGGCCAGCTGCCAAACACGAACGTCAGGGTCAACGGCAAGACCATATTGCTCGGACAGTTCAAGAATTCTGGATCGCACCGTCGCCAGGTCAGGGCGAACACCGTGGGACAGGCCCAAGGCGACGTTCTCGGTCACCGTCAACGTCGGCACCAACATGAAGTGCTGATGGATCATTCCGATTCCGGCATCGATGGCAGCCGACGGCGAGGACACATCAACGGTTCGCCCATTGAGCAGCACCTCGCCTTCATCGGCGGCATACATCCCAAACAGGATCTTCATCAGCGTGCTCTTGCC
>CALJMD010000254.1 GCA_937981915.1 uncultured Acidimicrobiales bacterium | reverse complement strand
GAAGGTCAAGGCATTGACGCTGCTCGCATGACCCCGGTCGGCTACGGCGAAAACGATCCGATTGCCGACAATGCAACAGCCGAAGGCAAAGCGGAAAACCGACGCATCGAGTTCCGCATCAAGTAAAACTTCAAATCCTCTCTCGGCTCGGCTAATCCCGAGTCGGGGGGCTAGTCCTCGGAAAACCGACAAAATCTCGGGAAGCAAAATTGCCGAGGCAAAGGCGGCCGGACCTTCGGGTCCGGCCGTTGTCGTTCCGGTAGATTCGTCAATGTGACCTTTCAAGCCGACAACGTGGCCGCCGCCGTCTTCGACATCGGAGGCGTCTTCACCTACCCCAGCCCGGAGCCGGTTCTGAACCGGCTGGGCGAACTTGGACTGGACACTCCGTCCGATCGACAGATCTTCCGCCGAGCCCATCATGTAGGGGTCCGCGCGCTGCTGGATCACGCCACGGGCGGGGCTGCCGTGGATGAGACCAGCGGCGACTACTGGAGCGTCTATGACCGCGCCTACCTGTCGACTGCCGACGTTCCCGAGTCAGCCGCCGATGAGGTCCGAGTGGCGATGAGGGTTACGTGGGACTGGGCACACGACGACAACATCGCATCGTTTCATCGTCTCGCAGCGTCAGGGCTGCCGGTGGCCATCGTGTCCAACAACGACGGCACCGCACCCGAACAGATGGACCGACACGGCGTATGCCAGGTCGGCGATGGGCCCCTCCCCTCAGTGGCCGCCATTGTTGACAGCACACTATTGGGGGTGGCGAAACCTGATCCCGCCATCTTCGCTCCGGCGCTTAAAGCGCTGGCGCTTCCGCCCGAGCGTGTGCTCTACGTCGGCGACACCGTTCAGGCTGACGTGCACGGTGCCACGGCGGCCGGCATGCAAGTGGTGCAGCTCGACCCGTTCGACGACCACGCCGACTACTCACACTCCCGGGTTGAAACGGTGGCCGACGTCCTCGCCGCACTACAGCGCTGACCCGTTGAGCGCCCGAATCGCCGGAATCGCAGGGCTGTCCGGATGTAACAACCCGATTCTGTAGTCAAACAGGTAGCAACACCGGGACTCGGTCCGGGAATCGCTTGTGGTCGTCTGTGAAGATGACCACCCAGACCTCGACCCGAGAGCATGCCCCGACGTCGCACCCCGCAACCCGACCGGGGGGCGCTAGGTGGTGGGCCATCCTGCCACCGCTGGATCCAGCACTCTCCCGGTACTGGCGTGACTGGGCGTATAGCCCTGACGGCGCTCGCACGGTGCGTCACTGGTCCCGCTACAGAGAGCTACGTGGATGGACGCCGGAAGAGCTGGCCGAGCCGCGCGGTTGCAGTTCGGCAGACGTCAACTCAATGCAGCTTCGACTGCTCTATCTATCTCAAGCCGGGTGTCCAATAGCGCTGGCCACGTTGTTGGTGCAACTGCGCCCCGGACTGACCCGCCTTGCCCGGTCTGCCTCCACGTGGCCCTGGACGGTGGCTCACGGCCATCGCGAGATCTGTGCTGAAGTCCAGGGCGGGTTCCTTGAGACCGTTTTTGAGCTTGATGTTGAGCGTCGCCGCCACCGCGTGGCCGCCAATCTTGTCAACGACACCCGTCAGCGCTTGTGGCGGTCTTCACCGGTCGGGTGGCCATCAGGAAGCGAGTCGCCACCGAGCTGGCAAGCAAACTGGCAAACAAACTGGCAACTGAGAAGCCGGAGCGACATGCGAGGCGACGCTGTATGCCCCGACGGCACGACCGCTCTCAGCACCGTCGAAACAGTCCTCGACCTGCGGCGCCACTTGCAGTCGCCAACTTCTGGCGGCACCACCCCGCGTGACACCTCGGAAATGGCGTACCTGGCCTGGGTCCAGGAGTACCCGTTGTCCGAGATTGCCGAGCGCCTAGGCCGATCTCCGGGAGCGGTAGCTAACCGGCTGCATCGGCTTCGAACCCAGCTCAGAGCAGAGTTGGCGTCGTAGCGCCGCCAAGTGTCACTTAACCCGGTCTTAGCCCGACTGGTACACTTCATCTATGACTCTCACCGGACAACCTGGCGCCGAGAAGCAACAGGCGCCTCGTTCCGTCCGGCGCCGGTGGCGGAGCTTCTGGCGAGAGGTCCGGGCTCGCCGGGCAGGGCGTCGTGGAATGTCGAATCAGATTGCTCGTACCGCCCGCGACGTTACCGGCCCGACCGGCTGGGTCTTTTCCAACGCCTGGGACAAACTCGATCAACACGGCGACGCCTACGCCAAGTCGTTTGACCGCCGCATCCCGCCGAGCCTGTTTGTCTCCGAGCGGGATCGGACCCGCTTCCAACGGCCAATGCCGATTTCGGAACGGTGCTTGGAGGACTATCGGGTCGTTCGCCACCCAGTGGTCGAACCAACAGTCGAACAGGTCGACCTAGAGCTCAAAGATCAATAGTTCACCGGAGCTGGGATCGGTCGCCAGGGGAATCGACAAGATCTCGCCCCCATCAATCGGCACCATCAACATCTTCCCTGGGACGGCGACAGCCAGGAACGACGAGTCCGGGGCCCAGCCGGTAGCCAAAACCGTGTACTCACCAAGGTCGACCGAGTTGGTCTCGTCCGCCGCTTCGACCATACGCAGTGAGCCCTCGCCCAGTGACGGGCCGACGATGTGAGAGCCATCAGGTGACATGGTCACCGGTGTGTCTGCTTCAAAGTCCAGCGACGTCACCAGCCTGACGCCATCGGTGTTGACGACGCTGGCGTACAGTTCGCAACTAAGGGTGTCGTCGCATCGCTGATAGACCTCGCTGTCCAAACCTGCGCTGACCACGCGGTCATCGCTTAGCAGCACCATGCCACCGTCCGGTCCGACGGTGAACGTGCCACCGGTCGCCGGGGCGACCAGTAACCCCCTACCGGGAACCGCCAAAACATCGCTGGCTCGCGGAATCCGCACGCCCGGTTGGCGGCCGCCGTATGCGGTCAAGCCGATTTCGATCTGATCCTCTTCTTTACGAATAAAGGCCAGGTTCCCGGACAGCTCGGTTTCGACGACCTCGAAGCGAGCGGAGACGACGTAGGCCGTCTCGGGCGTGGAGTCATCGATAGCCCAAGTTCTACTGCCGTCAGAGATCAAGGGATTTCCCAGTGCTTGATCCAGGGTGTGGGCAGTCTCGACGGTGGGTTGAGCCATTCCCCACGGGCCCAGTGTGTGAAGGCCGTCCTCCGCTACATAGGCAACGGCGTAGTCGGAGCCTCCAAGCCGCCCACTGGTGAACAGCGACGAGATTTCTTCGGCTTCCATGTGCTCGTCGCTGGGGGGAAAGTTGGGATCGCCGGAAGGGACTTCGGTGGCGGCATCCCCGGAAGCCGTTTCGGCTTCCGCTCCGCTTTCGTCATCTTCGTCGCCGAACAGCCCCGCCTCGTCGCGGTCAAACACAGCGTCGGATTCCTCGGTCAGTGCTTGGTCGGCATCGCCGTCACCCGACGACGCGGTGAGCAAACCAATGCCATAGCCTGCGAGTCCAAGGACGAGCACCCCCGCCAGAACGGCCCAACGCCCGACTCGAGGCGCTCTGGTGGCCTGGGACTCGTCGGGCTGACCGGAATCGGTCCCATCAGCGTCGGCATCAAACGGATCGAGCATGAACGGAGCACTGGCCGAGCCGTCTTCGCCGTAGCCACTGTGATCGGAGTGATTCCCGGGGGTGGATTGATTGCCGGAGGTGGATTCATCAGAGAATTGGTCGTGTGGCTCGACAACGAGTTGACCGCACACTCGGCAGGTTTGTCCGCTCTGGAGGCCTGATTCACCGCCATGACGGTCGGCTTCACTCAAGGTTCATGACGTTTCACTCACGGTCTCATAGTACGGACGGACGGTCGCTACAGATCAATCGGCTCAACGAACCCGCATTTCTAGCTCCTTCGCGCACTGTTTCTGCACCTATTCGTACGCTGTTCGACGTCACTGAAATGTTGCGAGATGCCTTCCCCTCTGGATATTCGGAGGCTGAGAAGCTACCGTCGGTTAACAAGGTGCGGTCAACGGAACGCAACGCAGGTCAATGATTGTCTCGGTTCATAGCCGAACGAAGCTCGACACCATATGGTGGTCGGCTGGGCAAGGCATGCCTGTGAGCTTGGGGGCACACCGGGAATTGCGGCGAAATGGGCGTCGCACGGGAGGCACTCAGCCTTGCTGCGGACACGAATCGGCAAACATCGTTCGCTGCGGGCCACACCATATTGCCCGCCCGCCCTTGACGACTGATGGCAGTGATGCAAAAAGCAGCATTGGCCACGAGAGCAGTAGAAAGCAGTACGTATGACCACGACATCCAGTGCGAACGGCGCTGACGAGATCATCCGCTTGGAGAACGTCTACAAGATCTTCGGGCCACAGCCCCGAGGGCGGGCGTTGAAACTGGCCAAGGACGGCCTCACCAAGAACGAGGTTCAGGCGGCCACCGACCACGTGGTCGGCATGACCGACGTCTCGTTCGAAGTAAAACGAGGCGAGACGTTCGTACTGATGGGACTGTCCGGTTCCGGAAAGTCCACCGCCATTCGTACCGTCAATAAACTGCACGACATCACCGACGGAAAGGTTCTGGTTGACGGAACGGACGTTCAGCGTCTCGAAGGCCAAGACCTTCAGAAGTTCCGTCAGAAGATGGGCATGGTCTTCCAGCACTTCGCCCTGTTCCCCCATCGATCGGTCATCGACAACACTGGTTACGGCCTCAAAGTCCAAGGCGTCGAAAAAGACGACCGGGACAAAGCCTCCCTCGAAGCCCTCAACCTTGTTGGTTTGGGAGCCTTCGCCAACTCAAGTCCCAGCGAACTGTCCGGTGGCATGCAGCAGCGTGTGGGTTTGGCCCGGGCCCTGGCTTCAGACCCCGACGTACTGCTTATGGATGAGGCGTTCTCCGCTCTCGACCCACTCATCCGTCGCCAGATGCAGGACGAGATGATGGCCATTCAGGCCGAACTGCAGAAAACCATTCTCTTCATCACCCACGATCTCAACGAAGCCCTTCGCATCGGC
>CALJMD010000253.1 GCA_937981915.1 uncultured Acidimicrobiales bacterium | reverse complement strand
GTTGTAGGCCGAGGCGTTGCGGTTGAGGTCAACACCGTGATGGTTGCTGGCTGTCGGTGGCTCGGCACAGTTGCCGCGAGAATCGTTAGCGTTCTTGCGCTGCAGATACGGACTGTTGCCGCCGCTCTCGACGATCTCTCGACCGTCGGGGTTGGCGACCGGGACGATCCATGTCTCGGTGGTGTCCATGATCATCGTGATCTCGGGATCGGTGCCGTAGGCATCGGTCAACTCGTCAATGAGACGGTAGGCCACCTCGGATGTTTGCAACTCACGGGCGTGAATCGCGGCCATGATCAGCGCTCGAGGCTTATCCGAGTTTGGGCTGAGCTGGCAGTCACCGGACTGCTTGGCGGTGAGACAAATGACTTTGAGATCGTTGGGGTTGGCGGCTCCCGTCGCCTTGCGCCAGGAATCGCCGTAGTCGTAGACCGTGGCGAGGGAGCCATGATCGCCCGCTACTTGATCCAGGTGAGCGTAGTGCTCGTCGACGGTTCGGTAGCCGCCATAGAAGGTGGCGGCTGCAGCGGCGAAGGCACCGTTGGCTTGAAGCCTGCCGTCAACACCTTTGATCGGATTGAGCTGTCGATCCTGTTGAATACGAAAACCGTCGCGGCGTAGCTGATTGGCCACACCGTTCTCGCCGACGACGAGCAGGTAGTTCTCGCCTCGACCCTCAACCAGGTCGTAGTTGCCGGCGGCGAGGCGCTCGACGTCGGTCTGGTCGTCGACAAAGACCCGCCAGATCGACACGTCCTCCTGTGCTGGTTGTTCGGCGTCGGCGCTGCCGACAGCCATCTGGCTGCCGGCCACGAGGGCCAACGCCAAGAGCGCTAATCGGATCGAGCGCGTCAAACTCAGAGACGAGATCGGTGGCATATGTTTTCCCCTGCTAGGTTCTCGCCGACTGGCGGCGAAGGGATGTGGTGGTTGCCGTCAACGCTAGCTGACCGACATCGATCGGTTCAAAACGGCGAACTCCGCCCCGTCGGTACCACGTCGATGCTTCGCTCTACACTTCTACGTGTGGATCGGCAGGGGCATCGGGAGGCGCTTGAACTTTTCACGACGCTGGCCGACGGCGGACGACGGAGCGAACGGGACTCGACACTCGACGTTTCGGGTGGCGCACTGGAGTGGCAGTGGGAGGGTCTTCGCCATTGCGGCCTGTTCTACGGCCAGTACTATCGCCCGGTCACCCCTGGCGACGCCCTCGGTATCGAACTGCCGTGGGCAACCGCTAAGCCCGAACCTGTCCTCAAAATGCTGGACCCGTCCGCCCTGCCTTCGTTCGAGCGGTCAGCCCTGCAAGATGGAAAGAGGGGCCGGCGACTAGCCGGACTCGATCGGCTCCGCCGCCATGAGCGCATTCTTAGAGCGGGCTGGATGTGGCTGGCGGGAACAATCGAGGACCCGGGCACCGGTCTCCGTCGTTCCTTGTGCTTTCCGTTGCTAAACGTAACGGTCGAGATGGTTGGACGAGGGTTTGGCTTGCCGCCCGATGTCGGAAAGGCCGGTGATGTGCGGTTGCACCCGCTCCTTGCCAAGGGGCCGACTGTTCGAGAGGTTGACCTACTCCCCATCCCCTTCAATGACGTCGAAAGGGAAGTAGACAAGGCTGGTTGGGCGGCGAAACTTCCCAAGGCCGCTGCCTTGGCTAGCGTCCATGCCTCCTACGCCGGTTTCACCGTGGACGAATTATTGCCGTGCACCGTTGACCCTCGTCGCCGGCGGTCGGCTGCGGGCTTGGCCCTCATACCGGGAGTGGCCGTCTATGCCGATCCGTCGCTTTCGTTCGCTGGAACCGGTCAGCGGCTCCAAGTCTGGTCGACAGTACCAAAGATCCGACGGTCGGCGTTCCGGCGAATTTACGGCCGGACTGCATCCAGGTTCGGCAACGATCTGGCTGAGTCGGCAGAACCGTTACATCCGACTCGACCCCTCGATCACAATCAGCGTCGGTTGGTTCGACTGAGCCGATCAAGCCCACTGTTGACGGTGACCGGTCCGCCCGGAACGGGTAAGACTCATGCCCTCTGCGAGGTGGCCCTTGACGCCGCCAACCGGGGCAAGTCCGTGTTGATCGCAGCCAAGTCGCCGTTCGCCGTTGAAGTGTTTGCTGGTCACTTGACGACAGTGGAGGGTGTGGTCCCGATGTTGTTCGGTGGGACGGGTCCAGTCGATGAGTTCTCCATCCGAATGAAGGAGCTGGTGGACGCTGCTGTTGAGGGCGAGACCGGGGTCGAATCGGCCGACGTCGAGCGGGCAGCAGATGAGTTGGACCGTTGTTATGAGCGGCTAGCTGCCCGGGCTGACGTCGACCGACTGGCGGAAGAACTGGTCGGCGACCCTGAGCGCGCCGATCGTCTCCAAACGACCCTCGATGCAAGCCCTGCGTTGACCGATGAACTGGCTCAATTCATAGAAGCCGGTGGCAGTAGCGACCCTAGGGGTTGGTGGCAGCGGCGCAAAGCGGCTAACGCCATTGGCTTGTCGTCTACAGACGTGATTAGTGAAGCGCGGACCCGCCTCCAGGAACTAGAAGCCTGGCGGTCGCTTAACACTGAGCCTGAGTGGTCGGGTCTCGAACACGGCAGCTCCGAGGTTGGCGGCTCGATCGAGCGGCTCGTCGCTGCTTGCATCGAGGTCGAAGACCGTAGCTGGCGGCTGAACGCCGAGTGGCTGCGATCGTTGCTTTCGAGTCCGTTGGCGGCGGACACGCATCCGCAACGGCTCCTCTCGTACCTCGCCGAGGCGATGTTGATCGGCCGGGTCGACCGCCGTGATGCGATCGAACGACTCGGGATGAAGGCCTTGACCGCTGTCGCCCCGATCTGGTTGGGGACGGTGGAAGACGTTGATGATGTTCTTCCAGTTGAGTCCGCCATGTTCGATCTGGTGATCTTGGATGAAGCGTCCCACATTGATCAACCGTCGGCCGCCGGTGCGCTGCTGCGGTCTTCAAGAGCGATTGTCTGCGGTGACCCGCGTCAGTTGCGCCACGAGTCGTCGTTGGGAGCGGAGGGCCGTTCAACTGACGGTTCAATCGACGTCGGCCGCGACTCGATCTTCGATCATGTCGCCGGTGTGGCCCCGCTGGTTGGACTGGCTGATCACTATCGGTGCGACCCCCACCTGATCGAGTTCCCGGCTCGACGGTTCTACGGCGGCAATCTGAATGTGGCGACCCGAAGTCCGGTGAACGACAGTCACGATCTCATCGACGTTCATGTTGTTGAGGGTTCTCGAAATGGCGCTGGCGTCAACCATGGCGAGGTCGACGCCGTCGTGCGCCTTTTGCAGAAGGAGCTGGCCGTCGACCAGGGGGCTATCGGGTTGGTCACTCCCTTTCAAGCGCAAGCGGACGCCATCACCGATGCTGTTATCGAACGGGTGGGATCGACTGAAATTGTGGGGCGCCATGTAGAGGTGGGAACTGTTTCCGCCTTTCAGGGTGCTGAATTTGATCTCGTGATCGCGTCATGGGCGCTGTCCGACGGTGACCCCCTGTCGGCTGGTTGGTCGACGCTCAACGACCCTTCGCTGTTCAACGTCATGGTTACTCGCGCTCGCCGGCGGATGGTCGTCGTCACTTCGCTTGATCGCCCCCACGGCCTAGCGGGCGACTACGTCCGGCACGGCGAGGAGGCACCTGTCGCGATGCCGCAGTCCACCGATCGGGCTCACGGCTGGGGTGACGAGGTGTTGTCGGCGCTGAGCGATGTCGGGCTGGAGGTTGAGGCTGACTATCGAGTCGGCAGCTTCGTGGTGAATGCCATCGTTCGCAACGCGGTCGGACCCAACGGTGGCCCGGTGGCGATCTGTTGTCGGCTTGGACCCGATGACGTCGAGCGAGAGCTGGCCCTTCACCGGTTGGGCTGGTATGTCGGCTACGCCTTGGTCTCGGAGTGGTCAGGTCGACTGCCGCAGCTAGCGGTTGAGCTTTCCGCCCGGCTACGTCGCTGACGTCCGCTTCGGCCGTCAGGCGAGAAGCTGATGGAAGGTTGCCGGGTCGTCGAAGAAGCGCCGCCACAATACTGTCGAGCCCAGGTCATCGAAGGTGGTCGCTTCGATGCCGTTGTCGGCGTCGAGCTCGTAGACCGCGGCATCCGGCAACGCCATCAACAACGGCGAGTGAGTGGAGATGATGAACTGGGAGCCCTTCGCCACTGACTGATTGATCAGCACGCAAAGCCGCATCAGGCCCTGTATCGACAGCGCAGACTCGGGCTCGTCGAACAGGTACAAGCCGCGTCCCGTGAAGCGACTTTCCGCCAACGTGAGGAACGACTCGCCATGTGATCGATTGTGTAAGTCCGGGAAGATGTGGGCCACGCCGGCTACCGGGTCGTCGTCTTCGGTGATGTGCGACGCCATGCCGTAGAACGTTTCGGCCCGCAGGAACCAGCCCCACCGGGGCCTCGAGTTCCAACGCAAAACCAGTCGCTCATGCAGCGCTGAGTGGGTGCTGTGGGTGGCGAAGTTCAGATTTCTGCTGCCACCCTCCGGGTTGAAACCGGCGGCTACCGCGATGGCCTCAACAAGGGTTGACTTGCCCGAGCCGTTGTCACCGGCCAACACAGTAATAGGTGCGAACGTCAGTCGATCGAGCGTGTCGACGGCGGCCAACTCGAAGGGATAGTCGGTCGGCTCATCACCAACTACCTCGGTGATCTCGTCGCCCTCATCGTCAGTCGGAGCAACCTTGTCTCGATACCAATCGGGAAAGTCGTCCGGGTCCCAGTCGCCTTCAGCGCCTGCTGACTCGTCGGTCACCGTCGGCTCTTCCACCTCGTTGTCGGCCTCGGCCAGGCTGACCTCCAATAAGAAGGAAGGGGTTTCCATACTCCGAGCCTAGATCCGCCTCGTTGGACAAAAGGCTGATGTCTACACTGCGGTGGTGGTTGCGGAGGCCAATCGGGTGACATACCAAGATGCGCTTGAGCTCTTTGCCAAGGTGGCCGATGATCGTCGTCGCCAGGGCAGG
>CALJMD010000252.1 GCA_937981915.1 uncultured Acidimicrobiales bacterium | reverse complement strand
GGTTCGGCAACATCTTCCGAGATGCCGTTGGCGGCACCTCCTATCTGTCGTTCACGAACACTCGTGGTGGGGCGGGCACGATGGTGTCGGTCCCCATGATGCACAAGGAGGACCCGGGGTTCCGGTCGCACTACTTGACCGCTGAACTGACGATCACCGACGCCCCGGCCCCCGACGAGATGGTGATCGCCCTTGGTGTCTCGGTTGGTGGACGGCCTCACCACCGCATCGGCAACCGCTACTCCGACATGGAGGAAATGGGTATAGCGCCCCCGGATCAATCCGCGGGCCCGGATCAATCCCCGGATAAGGAGCAGTCATGACAGAAACCTTCAAGCTCTATATCGACGGCCAGTTCTGCGACGCGTCGGACGGCGCGCTCATCGAATCGATCAACCCGGCCAGCGGCCAAGTGTGGGCCACCGCTCCGGCCGCTTCCGAAGCTGATGTGAACCGTGCGGTGGACGCCGCCGAGCGGGCGCTGTTTGAAGGCCCGTGGGCCACTATGACGCCGACTCAGCGAGGCAAGTTGCTGTACGACCTCGCCGCCGCGGTTGAGGTCGAAGCGGAACGGTTGGGCGAAATCGAAACCACCGACTCGGGTAAATTGGCGGCCGAAACCAAATCGCAGACGTCGTACGTCTCCGACTACTACCGCTACTTCGCCGGCTTGGCCGACAAGATCCAAGGCGCCACTCTTCCCATCGACAAACCGGACATGGCGGTGTTCACCACCCGGGATCCGATTGGTGTGGTTGCGGCCGTGGTGCCGTGGAACGCCGCGATGTTCCTCACCGCCACGAAGGTCGGCCCGGCGCTGGCCGCCGGCAACACGGTGGTAATCAAAGCGTCGGAGGAGGCGCCGGGGGCATTGTTGACCTTTGCCGAGCTCATCGACCGGGTCGGTTTCCCACCTGGGGTGGTCAACATCATCACCGGATACGGCGAGCCGTGTGGGCGGGTTCTGACCTCGAACCCCAAGGTGGCTCGGGTGGCGTTCACTGGCGGGGTGGAAGCGGCCCGCTATGTTGTTCGCAACACGGCTGAGAACTTCGCTCACGTGTCGTTGGAGCTGGGCGGCAAGTCCCCGATCCTCATCTTTGACGACGCCGACCTTGAAGGGGCCGTGAACGGTGCGGTGGCCGGCAACTTCGGTGCCACCGGGCAGAGCTGCGTGGCCGGGACCCGCGTGTTCGTCCAAGCTGGAATCCACGATGAGTTCGTCGAGCGGATTGTGGCTCGAGCCGAAGCGATTCGTATTGGTGACCCGTTGGCAGCCGACACACAGGTCGGCCCGTTGGCCACTGAAGCCCAGCGACTTCGAATAGAGAGTGTGGTGGCCGAGTCGATCACGCAGGGGGCGACGGTTCACACCGGGGGTCAGATACCGGATGGCTTCGACGACGGTTGGTACTACCAGCCGACGGTAATCGGCTGCCCCGATCAGAGCGTGACCAGTACCAGGGTGGAACTGTTCGGTCCGGTTATGTCGGTGCTGCGGTTCGAGAGCGAAGAAGAAGCCATCGCCATGGCCAACGACACCCAGTTCGGTTTGGGAGCCGGTGTGTTCACCGAGAACTTGGCTCGCGCCCATCGGGTGTCGGCCGCCATCCGGTCCGGCATCGTGTGGGTCAACACGTACCGGGCCATCTCGCCGATTTCACCGTTCGGTGGTTTCGGCCAGAGCGGCTACGGCCGTGAAGCCGGTCTCGACGCCATTTACGATTACACCCGGACCAAGGCCACGTGGATCAACACGTCCAGCGAACCGATGGCCAACCCCTTCGTAATGAGGTGATCCGCTACCTGAGCGCTCTGCGCCAGCACGACATCCATCACGATCTCGGCTACCCCGCCCCGACATCGGTGCAGGTGTAGTGACCGTTCCACGGACATCGGCTGACCTTGCAGCGTTTGTCGACCTTGAGACCGCAGTGTGGGATGCGCTGGTATCGGGCGACAAGGCCGCTGACGCCACTTCGCTACACGACGACTTCGTTGGTCTGTATCCCACCGGGTTCAGCGAGAAGTCTGAACACGTCGGTCAACTTGATGATGGGCCGACGGTGGCCGAGTACCTGATCGAAGAGGCACGCGTCATCCCGGTGTCTGAGGATGCTTCGCTGTTGTGCTACTTGGCGACCTACCGCCGAACCGGTGAAGGCGCCGACATCGAGAAGATGTACGTGAGCTCGCTGTGGCAACGCTTCGACGGTCGCTGGCTCAATACGTTTAGTCAAGACACCCCGGCCAGCGGCATTCAGCTCCCCTAACTTTGTGGGCCAACTGACAGACAGAACTCTCCGGCTGAAGCCGCTCTGAGGTCGCGCTGGCGTCGCCCTGGCGGTGCATGTACATTGCCCTGATGCTTAGCGACATCCGTCTGGCCTTCGAGGGCAAGACGCTGCTTTCATATCGAGCCGGGGTGGCGCTGGTAGCCGGTTCTGGTGTGCTGCTCAGTTTCACCGCGCTGCTGTTTAGGGCCGGGCAGCAGATCGACGAGTGGCAGTTCCTTTTCTACCGTGGTTTGTCGGCCTCGTTCACGCTGTCGATCGTGGCGTTCATGCGGCGGCGCGGGCGACCGATTCGCCGTACCGCCTTGAACTGGCAGTCGATGCTGGCGGGGCTGTTGCTGGCAGGCATGTCGTGTCTGTTCATTCTTGCCTTGGCCCGAACGACGGCGGCCACGATTCTATTTCTGCAGGCTGCAGCACCAGTGTCAGGGGCGTTGTTCGGGTGGCTTTTGCTGCGGGAGCGGGTGAAGGCACCGGTCTGGGCCTGCATGGCTGTTGCCGGTGTTGGGATTGCGGTGATGCTCGACTCCGGCTTGGACACCGGCAACAGGGCCGGTCTGATGCTGGCCGCCGTGCTACCGATCGCCTTGGGGTTGTACAACGTGTTGATTCGTTCGGCTCCCGACGCCGATCCGCTGGTTCCCGCGTTGGTCGGTTCGTCGGTGTTGGCGCTCACATCGGGCCTTGTGGTGGCCTCGGGTTCCGGCCTGAATCCTGGTTTGGGCGACATCGCTTTGGCCGTGGTGGCCGGAGGTTTGCTGTTGGGTTTGGGTCTGCCGTTGTTGAACCTCGGTCACTCGTCGGTGCCCTCGGCGCAGGTCTCGCTGCTGTTGATGACCGAAGTGATTCTGAGCCCGCTGTGGGTGTGGATTTGGCCGGGCGAGGAACCGTCGGGCGGGACCATCGTCGGCGGTTTGATCGTGTTGGCGGCAGTGGTGGCTCTGGTGTTGTTTGAGGGGTCGGCCGATCGTCGAGGACCAACACGGCCACGGCGCAGCGGTCACGGGTCGACGCAGAACTCGTTGCCTTCGGGGTCGGTGTAGGTCTTCCATTAGTGAGAGCCGATGGCGGGAGCGGTAGCCGACCTCAGCGAATGGTTTTGAACGACAGTGTCGACTCCGGTGGCATTTGCTGTTTAGCCGTCGGATTTAGGCCTCTTTGTGCGATGTAACGTATGACGTCCCGATTGAAAGGTCATCGCATGCCTCAGCGAAGCTTCTATACCATCTTCAGTACTGATCTGATCAGATCGCGAGATTGGTACATCTCACTGTTTGGCCACCGCGTCGAATTCGAGAGTGACTGGTTCGTGCACTTGCAGGACCCGGTCAACCCGTTGATCGAGTTCGGTATTCTGGCCCGTGATCATGAGATCGTTCCCGAACGGTTCCGGGGCGAGCCGGCGGGCGGAATGCTGACGGTCGTGGTAGACGACGTGGACGAGCTGCACCGTCATGCGGTCGACCAAGGGTTGGACATTGTGGAAGAGCCGAGGGATCTCTTTTATGGTCAACGGCGGCTACTGCTGCTCGACCCCGACGGCCTTCTCGTTGACGTGTCCAGCGATTGCCCGCCTGACCCGGCGTGGGTGGCAAGCTTGAGTTGACGGCCGCCTGAGGAACAGCCGGTGTCGAGCTGTCGGCAACCGTTGACTTACGACGGTTTGAACCGTTCGATGACGTCGGCGAACGCTTCGATTCGTTCGGGGCCGGTGTTGCCGGTTAGGGCGACGCACACCCGGTTGATGCCTAGCTCGGCTAGTTGGCTGAACCGGGCGGCGTGCTCGTCGGTGGTGGCGGCATGGTTGGCGGCAGCGTAGGCGTCGGCGGAACGATTTGCCGGACGAAGCGATTCGATCAGGGCGTCGAGCTCGCGCCCCGATCGGGCGTGAATGATCGGGTTGAGTGTGGTGATCAGCAACTCGTCGGGGTCTCGATCGAGGTCAGCACAGTGTTGTCGAACAACACTGACCTTGTGGGCCACGGTGGCGGGGTCGGAGCCGATGATGTTGCATGCCTGTGCGTACTGGGCGGCGATGCGTAGGGTCCGCTGCTCCCCGCCGCCACCGACGAGGATGGGCACAGGGTCTTGGAGCGGGCGTGGGTAGGCCAACGCTTCGGGGATCTTCACCTGGTCGCCGACGAACGACTTCGAACCCGGACCCCACAACACCGGTAGTGCCTGAACCGCTTCGGCCAGAGTGTCGAGGCGAACCCGATTGGAGTTGACCGGGTAGCCGTAGGCGGCCAGTTCGTCGTCGAACCAGCCGGCGCCGAGGCCACACTCGGCGCGACCGCCGGAGAGGACATCCAAGGTGGCGACTGTCTTGGCCAGCAATCCGACGTTTCGGTGTTCGACGTTGGAGACCAGCGTGCCGAGGCGCAGCGTCTTGGTGGAGGCTGCCAGGTAGGCCAGCGTGGTGTACGGCTCAAGCATGGGATCCCAGGCTCGACCGATCTGCGGGATCTGGCGGAAGTGATCCATCAGCCATAGGGCCCGAAAGCCGGCCCGTTCGGCGGCCCGCGCCATCGCTAGCAAGGTCGTAGGGGTTGAGGTGGGAGCGAGGTCTGTTGCTGGGAAATCGAAGCTGGAAATCACCAGGTCAAAGCCGAGCGTGGTTGACTGTGGGGCTTCAACCGCCGAGCTCGTTTCGGTTCGCTGGGCGACCGCAGTCAGCTTCTTCGGGACCTGTCTGGTCGGGCCAGGGTTGATGATGGTCAGGTCGAAGCCGTCATCAGCCAGTTTGTCCCGCGTTTCACGCCACTGTTTCAGCTGGCGGTTGAGTGCTGCTTTGGTCAGCGGAAACTGTTTGGCCGCATTGCGCTCGTGGCAGATGTTCGCTGCGGTGTCGAAGCCGACGGCCACACAGGCCAGACCGTTCAGTTCAGCGATCTTGCGGTAGGCGGCCCGCCGTTTTGCGTCGAGGCCCAGGGTGTCGACGACGGTGGTGAGCTTCTGGGCAGCCCTGGTCGCTAGCAATTGGTCAAGCAGTGTGAACGCTTCGGTCCCAACCGTTTGATCCTCCGGTCCCGCTCCCAGGTAGGCCCGGAAGTCGTCGGTCGACAAGATCTGGCCTGGCTTGAAGTTTGCTTGCGCCCACGTTGATTTGCCGGCGCTGGACGGCCCGACCAGGACAACAAGGGCGGGCGTCGGAATGGCCTGTTCGACAGGCTTGTCACGGTGAGACGAGTCGGGTGGTTCGGTTTCCACTCTCACGATCGTAGGTGCCCGGCCTAAGGTGGCCCAGCCTGTCCGCCGATAAGAACGATGTGCCTCTGAGCTCAGACGTCAGTCTGCCTGCCGGTTTCATTCGCGCTCTTGGCGCCGCCTCCACTCAGGAGCAGATGTTGCGCGTCACCGCGGACTGGCTTCCGAAGATGATTGTCGCCGAGCGTGCCAGCATTGCGCTGCCCATGAGCCCACATCACATGGAGCTGTACGCTTTCGGCGGTACCGCTGAGGTGGTTCGGGCCGATGCCGAGATGCCGATCGCCACGTCAATGGTGGGCGAGGCGTACCGGAAGCGGTCGATGGTGTTGGTCGAGGACATGGCCGAAAGTCACTTTGACGAGTTGCCGGCGCTGGTGAAAGCAGGCTTGCGGTCCGCCGTTGCCGCCCCGATGGTGAGCGGTGACCGGTGTCTGGGCACGGTCAACGTGGCCAATAGTCAACCCGGCTCGTTCTCGTCTGTTGACCATGAGTTGGTGCAAACGGTGGCCGATCTGATCGCCGGCTCGCTCAGTTTGGTGCAGGCCGCTGAGCAGGAAAAGATTCGGGCCATGACCGACGATCTGACCGGGGCGCTCAACCGGGGTGCCGTGCTGGCTGAACTGAACAAACGGTTCGACGACGAGGATGATCAGCCGTCTCTGCTGTTTCTTGACCTCGACGGATTCAAGCTGATCAACGACATTCACGGTCATAACGTTGGTGATCAGGTTCTACGTATTTTGGTGAGCCGCATTCGATCGCGGCTGGCTGATGGTGACCTGCTGGGGCGTCTTGGCGGCGATGAGTTCTTGGTCGTGCTCCGAGATGACGGCAACGGTTGCCGGGCCGAAGAGCTGGCTGGTGAAATCTCGACAGCTTGTGGGACCGCGGTCGTCATCCGAAGCCTCAAGATTGACCTTTCGTTGAGCATTGGCGTGGCCAGCCCGAGTTCGGGTGTCGAATCGGCAACCGACATGCTGGCCGACGCTGATCGGGCCATGTATCGGGCCAAACGTTCCGACCGTTCCCTGGTGGTGGCCGACGACGAGATCCGCCGCCAGACCGCGATGCTCACCGTTGTCGACCGCGACCTCGATATTGCTATGGCCGACCAGTCCATCGTCTTTCACTATCAGCCGGTGCGGGAGTTGGCGACCGGGCGAATCACCGGGGTTGAGGCGCTCATCCGCTGGCAACACCCCCAGTATCAGGCGATACCACCGCCTCTGCTGATCGACCGGATCGAGGCAACCGGGCGGGTGGCGTCGTTCACCCGGTGGTGCCTTGACGTCGTGGCTCGGGACATGACCGCAATCCGTGGGGCTGTTCCCTCGTTCTCCGGGGGCCGTATCGGCGTGAACCTTTCGCCGCTGCAACTCGCCATGTCGGACTGTGCTGATATGCACGCGTCGGCATGTCTTCACTACGGCCTCGACCCGGCCGACATTTTGGTAGAAGTCGTCGAGTCTTCGGCCATCAATCCCGGTGATGAGGCGGAACGAACGCTGCACAAGCTGGCGGACAATGGCGCTCAAATCGGCCTCGACGACTTTGGAACCGGGCACAATGCGCTCGGCTACTTCACCCAATTTCCTATTCACATGATGAAGTTCGATCGTTCTTTGGTTGGTGTTTTGACGACGAACTCGGACGCGTACACGATTCTAAAAGTGCTGGCGTCGATGTGTCAGGAACTGGGGATCGCCGCTGTGGCCGAAGGGATCGAGCAGGAAGAGGAGATGGTGGCTTGTCGTCAGTTCGGCATTGACTACGGGCAGGGCTGGCATCTCGGCCGACCGAAGCCGCTGGCCAACCTGATCGAGCTTCTTCAGGAAGAGTCGGAGGGTTTGCTTCTCGCCGACTCGGTGACCGCCCCAGCCGTTTCATGACCGATTGACGTGTCGTAGGCTCCGACGTGAGCCAGCGGGCCATCCGGGCTGCGCGATACTCTGATCGTGTGAAGTGGGTATCGCGAGGTCTGATAGCTGTCGTAGTGCTCTTGCACTTGTACATCGCCTGGTTCGAGATTTTCGCTTGGATCGAAGTTGGCCCGGACGTATTCCCGACGCTTGATCCGGCCATTTTCGAAGGCACCACTGACATCGCAGCCAATCAGGGTGTCTACAACTTGTTTCTGGCTGTGGGCCTGGTGTGGTCGCTGCTTATAGGCGATATTTCGTGGAGCTACCGCGTCGCCATGTGCTTCTTGGCATTCGTCGCGGTCGCCGGCATAACTGCGTCGGCCACCATTGAACTGTCAAGCGGACTTCCGCAACTGATCCCGTCTGTGCTGGCAATGGTGGCCACGTCGATCAGCTATCGGGCGGAATCAAAAAGCGCGATCTTGGACGCTTAACCTCATTTGTGGTGACCGACATTCGCCGCTGCGGGCACCTTCTTGGAAAACCTTGGTTAAGGATTGCGGCAAGACCGCCACGTTGGCGATGCCCCAACACTAGAGTCCGGTCAACCTAGCCCCGATGTAGCGCCACCACCGCTTGGGAGTTAATCATGATCGTGCCCGGCCGTTCCGCAGTCGTAAGAACGTTGTTACTGACTGTGATGGTTGTAGCGCTGGCCGCAGGTCGAGAATTTGGGCAGTCGGCTTCCGCTCAGTCAGAGCCCGGGCCGACGGTTGCCACCCATCACGAGACGATCCCGAACCCGGTTCACAACTCGGGTGTTCGGGTGTCGGCCGACTGTAAATCCGCTATCTGCAACTGGGACAATCCGGCGACGTGGCAGGCCGGTGCCGTTCCTGACGCTGGCTCACGGGTCATCGTCGACGGCCTAGTGCGAATCACCAACGTCGATGCCAACGCCCGAAGCGTCGGTGTGTACCCCGGTGGCACCCTCAGCTTCGCAACCGATATCAACACTCGGTTACGCACGGCTGACCTCGTTGTTTTTAGCGGCGGAACGCTTGAGATCGGCACGACGAACTCGCCTATCAGTCCGGCCAACACCGCTGAGCTGGTCTTCCGGGACGTGGCGTTCGATTCGAACGACCCCGAGCAGCATTTGCGAGGCCTCCTCGCCCTCGACGGCACGGTACGAATCGCTGGTCGAACCCTGAGCGAGACCTTCCTGCGCACGGCGAGCGAACCGGGCCAGGGCGATCGGACAATCAACCTGGAACGCTCGGCCTCCGACGCCGGTTGGCGGGTTGGCGATGCGGTCGTTGTGCCGACGTCCAGCCAGTGTCGATATGCCGACCTCAGCTACCTCGGCCTTCAGTGCCCGGAGGAAACCGAAGACCACACGATCTCTGCCATCTCACCCGATGGCCTCACGGTCACGCTTGAAGACGCTCTGGCCTTTGATCACCCTGGGGCCCGCGACGCCTCCGGTTCACTTGATCTCACTCCGCATCTGATCAACAAGAGTCGCAACGTGGTGCTGCGATCTGAAAACCCTCAGGGCGTTCGGGCTCACACGCTCTTCCACGGTCGGGCTGACATTGACATACGCCACGCAAGCCTCAACAGCATGGGTCGCACCGATATTCGAAACCTCGGGCCTTCCAATCAAAAGGGTCGCTACCCGCTTCACGCCCACCATCTGATTGGGCCGTCAACGGCGCAGGGCAACGCTTACCAGTACACGATGATCGGCAATGTCGTTGACTTCGGCGCCGAGAACGACACCCAGGATCGGAAGTGGGGCATCGCCCTTCACGGCAGTCACTTTGGTCTGGTTCAGCAGAACGTGGTCGACTATTCCTCCGGCGCCGGCATCGTGACCGAAAGCGGTGCGGAGACGGGCAACGTGCTCGACGCCAACTTTGTCGTGCGGCTGATCGGCGGCAACGGCGAACGTCTCGAAGACTTGAACCCCGGGCCCGATGACCGAAGCAAGCTTGGACGATCGGGCACAGGATTCTGGTTCAACGGCGGCGGCGGAAACACGGTCACCAACAACGTCGTGGCTGCCGTTTCCGACTGTGTCGGGTACGCGCCAAGTCCGACGCCTGGAGGTGACCGCCCGGTCTACTGCTATGCGTTCAAGTACGACAACGTGCGCAATGGCGAGCTGATGTTTCCCACCAGCCAGGGGGAAGATCCCCATATGGGTGGCGGCGAGATGGTTGACGCCTTCAGCATCGGCATCAACAACTTCGCTGGCAACGAGGCCTACTCGGTGCCGAACGGGATGACGATTTGGTGGGTGTGTTCAAACTGGATCAACCCGGTTGATGAGTGCACCTCTCGCCTCGATTCGCTGACATTGTGGCATCACCACCGGTGGGGATTCTTCGGCTATCCGGTGAACAACCTCACGCTCGACAACTTCGTCGTACGAGGGGATCCATCTGCGCTGGCCAACCGCCACGCGAACGTGGTTGGCTTTGAGTTCGCCGACTATTTCAGCCGCAGGGTGTCGGTACGCAATGCAGATGTTCAGAACGTCAGCGTCGGGGTCAACATGCCGACGTTCAACGATGTTCGAGGGGCGAGTGGGCCCGACGTCGGGTTCATGCTGGT
>CALJMD010000251.1 GCA_937981915.1 uncultured Acidimicrobiales bacterium | reverse complement strand
AGAATCGAACTCGGCGCTGAGTGACCAGCTCAGGCCCGAGCGGATACGCGGTGTCCCGCACAGTAACCAGCACGGCAGCCAACAGAACGCTGATGCGATAAATGGGTAACGTGCCGCCAGTCTCTTGGCTTGATACCCCGTCCCACCGGCATTGGCTCCAAGATGGCTTCGCTCGAATCATCCGCTTCGCACTGCCGTCAATCCGCGCCGGTGGCGGCTTCCACTATCAAGACGTGGACGGGAGTCCGCTACCGGGACGCCACCCGCAGCTGTTCCTGACCGCCCGGATGGCGCACACCGCTGCTTTGGGCGTCGGCGCCGGTATACCCGGGTCAGGCGAGCTCCTCGACCATGCTGTGGACTCGCTACTGGGCTTACACCTCGACACCGCAAACGGCGGCTGGATCTCCGAGCCCGGCACGGTCGGGCGCAAATCAACCTACGACCACGTCCACGTCGGACTGGCGGCCGCTACCGCCATGACCGTTCAACATGGCCGCGCCGAAGAGCTGTTTGGCCACGTGGCCGAGATAACGGATCAACACTTGTGGGACGAGGCGTCCCAGACACTGCGAGAGTCCTTTGCCCCTGACTGGTCCGATTCGGAGGACTACCGCGGAGCGAACGCCAATATGCACGGTGTCGAAGCGATGCTGGCCATGGGGCGGGCGTCAGGTGATGCCCTCTGGCATCAACGGGCGCTATCGATCGCAGCACGCCTGATTGACGGCGCCGCCCGAAACCACGATTGGCTTCTCCCCGAACACTACTCGGCCTTATGGGACGTTCAAGCCGACTACAACCGAGATCAGCCAATGCACCCGTTCCGCCCTTTCGGCGCCACGTTCGGCCACTCGCTTGAATGGGCTCGCTTCTTGATCGAACTTGACCAGTCAACGTTGATCGATGGACCGCCCTGGCTAGCTGAAGCGGCCGATGCCTTGGCTCGGCGAGCCCTGGACGACGGTTGGGGTCTCGACGGGCGGCCAGGTCTTGTGTACACCGTTGACTGGGACGGCACGCCGGTGGCCACTGTCCGGCTCCACTGGCCGGTTTGTGAGGGGATTCAGACAACGGCCGCCCTCTACCGCCACACCGGTGACCCGCACTGGGACGCCTGGTATCGACGGTTATGGGACCACGCGGCGAGGTTCTTCATCGACGACAGGGGAACCTGGCGGAATGAGTTGGCCGACGACATGAGTGAAGGCGGAGACGTCTGGCCCGGCCGGCCTGACGTCTACCACAGCGGCGGCGCCATGATCGGTCCGCTACTGCTTTCCTAACGGCGCCGGCCCCAAGATCGAATCCGGCGCTGATGTCAGGCGAATCGGATGTGTGTCCGGTCTCCAGGACCGGCGGCCTCAGCTCGAAGCGCGTTGGGAGCGTCACCGAGGTGTTTCTTCACGAATTTTGAGAAGTTGGACGGGTCACCGAAGCCGAGGTTCACGGCGATTTGGCTGATCGGCGCACGCGAGTGAGTCAGAAGACGGCGAACCTCCAAAGCGACCCGCTGGTCAAGTACCTTCTTGGCTGTCTGACCCGACACCTGATCGCAGGCGCGATCCAGTGTTCGAGTGCTGTAGCCGAGTTCTCGAGCGAGCGAGCCAATAGACGGCCGCTGGTACAGGCGGTCCTCGACCAACGCTCGAAAATCGAGATACGGCTTGGGAAGATTGTTGACTTCTACGTGACCATGCGGGAGCTCAATACCGATGCGCAGCAGAAGACAGCACAACAGCGCTAGTTGTAGACCAACTCGGTGCTGAGAACCGTCGAATCGGTTCTGCTCGTCGGCCAATTCTTCGATCCAACCCAAAGTGCGGTTCAACTGGACGTCATCGACATCCCATCGAGTCGGAGTGTCGCTGCCCGGATACCAAGCGGGCAACGCCGGATCGGGGTGATGCGACTCGCGAGGCCACACCACCATTCGGGCCTCAAACACCGGATCTGGCACAAACTGTTGCACCTGGCCGGGATAGATGCGCAACACCGTTCCCCGATTGAGCTTCAGTGGCTCGAAGTCCACTTCGTGCGAGCCTTGTCCCGCGGTGCACACGATGAGCTGGTGAAATGACGCCCGCTGGCGGTACGAGGCCTCCCGGTGGGAGAGTCGACCGACCAGGTCGGATCGGTCCAAGACCTCGACCGGCAAGAGCGGATGCAGCCGCTCAGGGTTGTAGTCGACTTCGAAGGGTGATCCGAGTTCTGGAGGTCGTTCCGCCGCCACGGCCGCTTCAGAACTTTCCGGAGTTGACGAGCTCGTCGGCTGGCGGAAGGGTTTCGACGTTGTCCCAATGCTCGACAATCATGCCGTTTTCGAGCCGGAAGATGTCAAAAGCCGCGTAGTCGATGCTATTCCACACCTGGTGGGCGAACGACACCACAAAGTTGCCTTGGCCGATGATGTGATGAACCTCTCGATAGAAGAGAGCTTCTCCATTGGCCCGGCTCGAGCGGTCCATTTCAAGCAGCGACTCCAAACCATCAGGGGCGTCTGGATTGTGGTTGATGTACGTCTCACCGGAAATGAAGTCGGACAGGGGAGCGGTGGGCTCCTCGCAAAACGCTTCAGTGAGTAGACGTCGCACGACATCTTTGTTGGCTTCGGTGAGATGCAGATCGGTGATCTCGGTTGCGCCGTCGACCTGAGTGTGTCCGCCGGGGTTCTCACCGCCTAGAGCGTGGATAACGTCCCAATGCTCGATGATCTTCTCGTTGCCGTCAGTGTCGAACAGGTCGGTTGTCACCCACCGGGTCTCGCCGCCATTCAGCTCCTGGGCCGCCTGAACGAACACGAAGCGCCCATCGACGAAAGACCGGACGATGTCGATCTGTCGCTCGGGGTTTCGTTCGATAAAGGGTTCGAAGAACTCGACAAAACCTTCAACGCCGTCTCGAACCCCAGTCGAATGCTGGGTGTAACGATCACCCGTGTAGGCCTCCACGGCAGCACGAGCGTTGCCATCGCGAATGCCTTCTAGATACAGGCGTCGAGCGTTTTCGAGTCGAGGAGGGCTGGCGGGAGGTACCTCAACGATCTGATTCATCGACAGCGAATCGGCGTCGACCAGCGAAAGGAAGTCTTGCGTCTCGGGCGCTGTCATGAAGCCCGCCATCGAGGCCGCGGCGTCAGCTGCGCTGTCCCAGCGCAGGCTTATGGTCCACGTGCCGTCGTCGGTCAACGTAGTGACCCGAGAACCACTGTTGTAACCCTGCTGAGCCGGTAGGTACTCGGCCTCCACGACACTGTTTGCCGAGGCGAAGGCCACCGGGCTTGCACCCTCAGCGAGTTTGAGCGAAATCGTTTCGATTACTGCCATGCATGAAACGTACTAATAGTGCTGCATATAGCGCCCGGTAGTTAGGCGACTGTCGATGGTCGAATTTGGACTTCCGCCAAATACGGTCGAATTGTCGAAATATGACCAAGGCAGGTCGGATCCAGACCACGACAGGTCTCTGACTCACTCTTAAGGTTGTCGATGCTGCGAAGCAGCCGGGCGAATTAGACGGGAGTCACAAGTGAGATTTATCAAAGCAGACGGGGTACCCCTCGTTATCACGATCTTCGGAATCTTGATGGGCATCGGCGGCACGGTCATCGGGCTGCAGGCCATTGCCGACCCAACTACCGCCATCGACTTTGTCGACGGAGCCGACAAGATGGGTATCGCCTGGGGCGGACGAAACACCGGTCTCGGCGTCGCCATGCTGGCTGCAGTGTTGCTGCGAAACGTCGGAGCCTACGCGGCGGCGTTCGCCGGAGCCATCTGGCGTGAGTTCAGTGATGTCACCGCCGGTATGTCCGATGGTGGTTCGCTCAACGTTCCTTTCGCTCTGATCTTGGTGCTTGAGCTCGTATGCCTGGCGATCTGTGTGCGCAACACCATCGCCATGCGCGACAACACACCGGCCTAGGGGCGGTAATCTTGGGGCGAAGCCATCGGCTTCGCCCCAGGAATCAGTCGGCTCGTAGCACGTCGAGAATGTCGGCCCTCGAGGCAGATCGTGCCGGGAACCAGCTGGCCAAGAGCGCTCCACCAAGTCCGGCGGCAACGATCAGTAGAGCCGACGCTACATCGGTCTCCGGTTGGCCGATTTGGCCACCGGACAACGTCCCAAAGAAGGCGGCGGCCGCCACCCAGGCCAAGACGAGTCCGGAAACAATGCCGACAATGGCCAACAAGCCGAACTCGGCCAGGAGCGACCAGAAGATCTGTCGGCTGGAAGCACCCGCCGCCCGGGTAGCAGCGATCTCGCCGACTCGCTCCGCAATAGCCAACGACACCGTGTTAGCGATGCCGATCAGGGCGACGATCACCGCCACGGCAAGTAGCGCGTAGACCAAGGCCAGAATCGTGTCGAGGTTCGAACTCAACCCGTCGATGTAGTCGTCTCGAGAAACAACCTCAACCGTGGGAAGGTCGATGGCGGTGTTGATATCGACGGCACTGGCGGTGCCGAGGATGTACGCCGCGGTGGCGGGCTGGTCGTAGCCAAGCGTCTCGGCCAGATTGACATCACCGATCACCGCCGGTTGCGGTGTACCGGGCAAGGACGTCTCGATGATGGCGGCAATCTGCAGATCCACATCGCCGGCCAGTGACGTTACCGCCAGCGTGTCGTCAACCGACAGCGCCAGCCCGTCCGCAGTCGCTTGATCGATGGCGACATTGACACCGCCTATCGCGTCGAGAGAGCCTGCGTTTACTTCGAAGTCATAGACACGGGACAGCGCGTCGAGGTCAGCCATGGCGGTTCCCAGGCCGCCACCACCTGGGCCTACCTGTTCGAAGTCGACCTGGCCGACGGGACTAACCGACGTCTGATACACCGGGGCCACGACGTCAACTCCGGGTACCGACTCGACCCTGGCGGTGACGTCATCGGTTAACGCCGCTTCCGGCCGACTACCGATGCCTTGCACGACCAGGTCCGCTTGCAGCGCCTCTCCAGCATCGCCGGCGATCAGCTGTCCGATCGTCGCCGCCATCAGCGTAAAGAAGCCGATGAGGCTGATGCCGATCATGAGAGCACTAGCGGCAGCCGACGTTCGGCGGGCGTTGCGCTCCAGGTTTCGTCCGGCGATCGTGCCGGTAGGCCCGGCCGAGCCCAGCAGAGGTCGGGTCACCCGAGCAGCCAAACGGATCAACGTGTCAGCACCGACATAGAGGAAGAGGAAGATGGCGCCGATACCCACGCCGGTGAAGATGATGTCGGCCTGAGACATGCCCCAGGCCAAACAGCCGGCGCCGATCACCAAGATGAGACCGGTCAATACCTGACGACGTCGGCTGTTCTCAACAGCCGCCGCCTCACCGGAGCGGAGCGCTTCGATGGGTGCTACCTCCGTGGCCTTCCATGCCGGCCGCACAGCGGCAATTACGGTGACCCCGAGGCCAACCAATACGCCGACTGCCAGCGCTGTGGTTGAAATGGAGTCCGAGCGCTCGATCACTAGGCCGAGCACATCGAGGAACCAGCCCAACGCCGAAACCCCGGCGACCCCAAGGATGAGACCGACAATGGTGCCTACTGCGCCGAGGAGTGCGGCCTCCAACACAACCTGGGCCAGAAGCTGTTTTCGTGTCGTTCCGACCAAGCGAAGGAGAGCCAGTTCCTGGGTTCGCTGTGACAGAGACACGGTGAACGTGTTGGTGACGATGACCATCCCGACGACGACGGCGACAACGGCGAAGACGGTCAGGAA
>CALJMD010000250.1 GCA_937981915.1 uncultured Acidimicrobiales bacterium | reverse complement strand
GAACACAACGGCGTAAGCGGCCATGATCAACCCGGCCACCATCGGCCCATGGTGGACCGGCGGAAAGCCCTCAGAAAAGTCAGAGAACACCGTCGCCGGAGCCACGTTGCTTCCAAACGAGAACGCCGTGGTGTTGACCATCGGCAGCCACGGCCCGACCAGCTCAACGAAAGCCGACAGCAGGTTCTCGACCACAAACACGTAGATGACAAACCCGACGATGGCGGCGATCGAATTGTTCACCACCACCGTGATGCCCAGGCCGATCAGAAAGAACACGCCGGCGGCCACACCGCTGCGAAGTACAGCGGCACCAAGCCATCCCCACATCTGCGATGTCATGCCCTCTGTCGTGCCAACCAGCCCGGCCAGAATGTACTGGGCGGCGATGAAGGCCACCGACAGCAGGACCGCCATCAGCGCAGTGACCACAAACCCGCCAAGAGCTCGAGCCAACAGCAATCGGAGACGCTTGGGTTGCCAAGTCAGCAGCAACTCGATCACGCCGTTCTTCTGATCGGCACCGAAGAACGAGGCGCCCATAGCGAAGGCGATGATCGGGAATAGGAAACCGATCGGGCCAAGAATGAACGTCCGGCTTTCCGGTTGCTCAGTAGCAAGACCGAAATCTTCGTCGGCCTGGAACGCCATGTCACGGACAAAGTCGATCGAACCGCCTTCGGCTCGGATGACAAAGTAGGCGATGGTGAAACCGATCGCCGTCAGCGCCAACACCCCGAACGGCACCCACCGGGTCATACGCCGGGACAGGTAGCGGTTGGTTTCCGCCATCAACAATGCGGTCATGCTGGCACTCCCACCCGGTCGACCGCCGTAGGCGACGGCGGAGCCGTTAGTCGGAAGAACGCATCTTCCAGTGTTGAGGCTTCGATCCGAAGTTCGGAAAGATACAAGCCGTTATCGGCCAAGACTTTAGTGACCCGGGCGGCATCGGTCGGAGCAACATCCACAGTGATCTGCGGTAGACCTTCCAGCTCACCGCTAGGCGACGACGGTCGAGCCGTCGCTGCCATCCCGGCGGCGCCAAGAACCTGCACGGCACGCTCCGGTTGATCGATACCGACGACGACGTCGACCGCCCCATGGCGGGCCCGGATGTCAGCCAACGAACCCGACTCCACTACCAGACCGTTGTAGATGATGGTGGCTTCGGTGCAAACCTGTTCGATCTCGCTCAGCTGATGGCTGGAAACAAGAATCGTCGTCCCCTGATTGGCCACCGAACGAATTAGGTCACGCATCTCGGCGATACCGGCCGGGTCCAACCCGTTGGCCGGCTCATCCAGAATCAGCAACTCGGGATCTTTCAACAACGCTCCGGCGATAGCCAGCCGTTGGCGCATGCCAAGCGAATAGGAGCCGAAGCTGTCGCCGTCGCGGCCGTCCAACTTGACGATCTCCAGTACCCGGTCGACCTCGGTGCTCGGCAACTTGTAGATCTGGGCTAAAAGCGAAAGGTTCTTTCGGCCAGTGAAGTTCGGGAACATCTTTGGGCTCTCCACGATGGCGCCCACTCGATGGGCCACCTCGTGAAACCGTTCGGTGGCGTCCACCCCGAACACGCGAACCTCGCCGGACGTCGGGCGGATCAAGCCGAGCAAACAACGAATGGCCGTTGTCTTGCCAGATCCGTTCGGCCCGAGAAAGCCGTGCACCGCACCAGGCTCGCCAACCGTCAGTTCCAGACCACGGAGAGCGTGAACGTCATCACCTCGCCGACGACGGTACGTCTTCTCCAGGCCAACCGCTTCAACAATCGAGGACACCCGGCAAACGCTAGCACGCCAGCAGAGCCGAGGTTCCTCGGTCGAGAGCGTCGAGCCGGTTCAGTCTTCGGACGCCACCCAATGGCCGGATTCGACTTCAACGTGATCAACCAGAGTCGGCGACGTGCCGTCGGCCCACACCGGGCTGGGGATCTCCCCGCTCAACAACGCCCGATCCTGGCGTCGCCGAGGGTCGGCTATCGGCACCGCCGACAGCAACCGCTTGGTGTAAGAATGCTGCGGGTTCTCGAAAATGTGCGACCGGTCACCCAGCTCAACGATCTGACCCAAATACATGACCGCTACCCGGTGGCTTACCCGTTCGACCACCGCCAAGTCGTGGCTGATGAACAGGTAACTCAAACCCATCTGTTCCTGAAGATCCATCATCAGATTGATGACCTGAGCCTGAATGGACACATCCAACGCCGACACCGGTTCGTCGGCCACCACCAGCTTGGGCTCCAGCGCCAACGCCCGGGCGATACACACCCGCTGGCGCTGTCCACCGGAGAACTGGTGGGGGAACTGATTCACGTGGTCGGCCTCCAAGCCGACCTTCTCAAACAGCTCAACCACAGTGGCGTCCAACTCCGAACCTTTGGAAGCCAGTCCGTGGACCAACAGTGGTTCGGCCACCGCTTTACCCACCTGGCGCCGGGGGTCGAGCGAGGCAAACGGATCCTGGAAGACGATCTGCATCTTGCGCCGATGAGGCTTCATGGCTCGCGAGCCAATCTCGGTGATGTCGGTTCCGTCCAGCTCGATCCGACCCGACGTCGGCTTCAGCAACCGCATGATCATCTGGGCCAGCGTCGACTTGCCGCAACCGGACTCACCCACCACGGCCAACGTTTCACCGTGGCCAACGTCGAGCGAAACCTGCTCAACGGCGTGCACCATGCCGCCCGGGGTCGGGAAGCGCTTGGTCAGATCACGCACCGAGACCAGAGGAGATGTGACGTCGTTGAGGTCGCTCACTAGTCGGCCACCAGGTTGAATCGTGACGGTTCGCTGGTGCCGGCCATCGAGCCCAGTCGAGGAACGGCGGCCAGGAGCGAGCGGGTGTACTCCTCTTTGGGGTCCTCGAAGATCTCATAGACCGAACCCGACTCCACCACCCGAGAACGGTTCATAACCACCACGTCATCGGCCACTTCGGCCACCACGCCCATGTCGTGGGTGATGATGATCACCGAGGCCCCGGTGGTGGTTTGCAGCTCCCGCATCAAGCCCAGGATTTGAGCCTGGATGGTCACGTCCAGTGCGGTAGTCGGCTCGTCGGCGATCAACACCGTGGGGTCACACGACAGCGCCATGGCAATCATCACCCGCTGGCGCATCCCGCCCGACATCTCGTGCGGGTACTGATCCAGCCGAGACTCCGGGTCAGGTATTCGCACAAGGTTGAACATCTCCAAGGCCCGCTCCTTGGCCCCATCCTTGTCCAAGCCCTGATGCAACATGACGGCCTCAGCCACCTGATTGCCCACGGTGTACACCGGGTTCAAGCTGGTCAGCGGCTCCTGAAAGATCATGGAAATCTGGTTGCCTCGGACCTTGCGCATGTCGGCTTCGGCTAGCTCAAGCAGATCGACAGCGTCGCCTGAGCCGGTCTGATCAAACAGCACCTGACCGGCCGTAACCTTGCCCCTGGTACCCAACTCGACCAGACCCATGATGGACAGCGCCGTCACCGACTTGCCCGAGCCGGACTCGCCCACCACGGCCAACGTTCGGCCCGGATGCAAGTCAAACGACACGTCCTGAACCGCAGTGAACGATCCGAACGTCACCGTCAGGTCACGAACTGAAAGAACCGGGTTGCCGGTCTCTGTTTCGGCGTCGGTCATTAACGGCCTCGCAACTTGGGATTGAAGGCGTCCTGCAGACCATCACCGATCAAGCTGAAACTCAGCACGGTGGCGAAGATGGCCAGACCGGGGAACGTCACCGTCCACCAGGCGGTCAAGAAGTTCGAGCGGTTCAG
>CALJMD010000249.1 GCA_937981915.1 uncultured Acidimicrobiales bacterium | reverse complement strand
ATCGACGCTTTAGTCACGGTCATTGATCGTCAAGCCCCCGGCCGGGAGACCCGCGTGAAGCGCGTCGGCGACGCACCGGCAACAACCGGCGATCGAGAATTCGGCTGCTCCTGTCTACCCGAGGACGTACTGGCTTCCAGCTGAGCACCCGACAGCTGAGTACCCGACGCCACAGCTTTGCGGCGAGGTCAAGCCCCCTGCCGAAGGGCGAGTCAGGCTTTGGCTTGCTGCGAGAAGAACGATGCTCCGGTCGGCACTTCGGGGAACTCCATCTCGTAGCTTGAGCAGCGGACCCGATTGGTTCGTTCGCCTCGCACCACTTCAGCCTGATAGACGCTGGGCAGATGGTTTTCCTGCAGCGGCTTGGAATCCTCGGCCCGGTATTCGCTGATGAACAGCGTGCGGGGATGATCGGAACGGTTCGGAGCCGAGCCGTGCAACAACCGGGTGTGCATCAAACACGCTGAGCCCGCCGGGCCGTAAACGGGAATGGCATCGCTTACATGGGCCGCTTGCACCTCGGCGGCCACCGCTCCGGTGTAAACGCCGTCGTGCCAGTGAGCCCACAGTTCATCTCGATGAGTGCCAGCCACCACGTTGAGCGGACCGTTCTCCAACGTGACGTCGTCCAGGAAGAACAGACAGGTCACGAGATCCTCGTTGGTGTGGGGCTGGAACATGAAGTCCTGGTGGTACTTCACTTCGGTGGACGCCCCGGGCTGCTTGGCGTTGATCTTGGAGTTGTTGAACTCAACGTTGGGCCCGATCAACTGGGTGACGGCGTCGAGCGCACGGTTGTTGCGCATCACCGCAAGGTACGCGTCGGACACCTCAACCGGTGAGGCCACCCGTCGTAGCCGAGGGGCATCGGCGGCATGTTCCGGTGCCAGATCGAAGCGGGCTCGACCGGCCAGCGTGTCGCCGTACGGTTCGATGTGTCGACGGCTCTCCTCGGTCCAGGCGTCGAAGTCGGCGATCATGGCCGCCAGTTGCCCGGCGTCAACAGCGTTCTCAACGAACAGGTAGCCGTTGGCCCAGTAGAAGTCGATGTCGTCTTGAGTCAGCGGTTGAGCGTCGGTAGACGGCTGAGATACCGCCAATTGCCCAGAACCGACAGAGGTACCTGCCATACAGGTGATGGTACGGATAGCCGAAGCTTCCGACAAACGAAGACTCTCAGGAGCTTCGGGGCTATCACTTGGTGGATCGGCGCAGCTCGTTAGACATCGCGTTCGGACGTCACCAACCGACAACCCAACTCCACCAGCAACCGATCGTCCGGGTTGTCCAAATCGACGCTGAGCTGCTTCCGCAGGCGATCCACCCGGTAGCGGACCGTATTACGGTGGAGATGTAGCTGCTCGGCCGTCGCCGCAATGTTTCGTCCATTGTCCAGATAGGCCCGAAGCGTGGCCAGTGACTCGCCCGCCTGACGGGGCTTCTGTGCCAACAGCGGAGCCAGCACGTCGTACACAACCGGGCGAACACCGTCGATCTCAGCCCATTGCAGAATCGAGCGGCTCAATCCAAGCCGGTCGAAATGGTGTGGCTGGTTCGGGTGGCCAGCCTCGCGTGCTGAACGTACTGCCGTTGCCGCCTCATTCACAGTGGTTCGCAACCCGGCAACACCAAGATGCTGACCTCCGATGCCCACATGAATCCGAAGTCCGTCGATGATTGCGTCGGCAGCCTCTAGGGCTCGTTCCGCCGCAGTAGAGACCTCTGGTGCCACCAACTGTCCGTGGGGGGTTGGACGGCTCGACACCAAGATGACCGAGTGGGCCGTACCTGCCCTAGCCCAACTTCCCCCGGTCTCCCGAACAGCCTCGTAGGTGGCGGCGGCTATTCGCTGTTGGGCCCTGAAAACGGCGATGTCTCCGTCGAGCAGCGTTGACGGGTCGTGGCAGTCGATGCGGATGGCGCAGTGTGATCCGTCCACCGGAAAGTCAGCTTCGCGCAAGCGCCTGACGGAGTCGGCCGAGGTGGAGGGGTCGTTAAGCAGTATCTCGTTGATCAACTCGGAGCGAGTGGTGTCCGGCAGCTCATTGGCGTCAAACTCTGCCTGGAGCAACGCCTCGATCCTGCGGGCGATGTGAGAACGTCCGATTTCCATCAGCGGAGTTAAGGTGCGATCACTCGAATCAGCGTTGACATCCACGCTGAGATACTTACGGACAACCCCCTGCACCCGGATAGGCAGGTCGTTGCTCGACGACTTGGCGCGCAACAGCGCCAACCGGCAACCCATCGAAGCCGAGACATCAGCAAGTAGCTCCTCGATCTGGGACGCGTCGTCGCAGTTGTCCGCAGCACGACAGGCCAGCTCGAGACCGGCTAGTTCGATCTGTTGGTCGCTGCTGGTCAAGTCTCGAACCAGGACCGCCAGCGATGCCACGTCGTACCCCGGACGCAACTGTGCCAGGGCGACACCGCGGCGGGCGGCCACCCGTCGGCCGGTCGGGCTCGGGTCGCCTCCAACGATGGCAGCGACGCCATCTGCCATTCGCCCGAGGGCCAAGTCGAACCGATAGCTGGGAACCCCCGGTTGCAGGCCGGGGGCGATCAACACAACGTCGCCAGCCTCGGCCCCCTCCAGCTCGGCGAAGGTGTGGGCGCTACGCACACTGGCGACCGCATTCTGGACCGTTGTGTCTCGGTCGGTGGCACCGGCGGATGGGTCGAAGGCTAAGGCAACGGCCAGCTGCTCCAGCGTCACTGCCTGCCCTGGCGCCGCTGAGCGTTCAGCTGACATACGGCCTACTGTACGCCACGAATCAGGGCGCATCGACTCTGATTTGTGCGACTTGCCCTAAAGCCGCACAAAGTTCAGAACTTTCGCCGAAGACCGACGCCGGGACGCGTTCTACTGTCGTTGTATGAAGCATCTTGGCCAAAGAGAGCTCGAGTGGCTGACGATGGGAGCGGCGGTGTTTGGCGCCGGCGGAGGGGGAGACCCCCTGATCGGATCGTTAATGGCAGGCAAAGCCATCGCCGACCACGGTCCAGCCCGACTCGTCGACCTCGACGAGCTCGACGACGATGATCTGATACTGCCTGCCGCCATGGTCGGAGCTCCAACCGTGATGGGCGAAAAGTTTCTTTCGGGCGACGAAGGTAGTCGAATTCGAGAGCGCATCGAGAACGAACTGGGCCGAAAGGTCGCTGCCTATTCCAGTGCCGAACTCGGCGGCGTCAACGGTGTCATTCCGGTGACGTGGGCGGCCATCGACGGCTTGCCCATCGCCGACTGCGACCTGATGGGTCGCGCCTTCCCCGAATTGCAGATGACAACAGCCGTACTTGCCGGCGTTGATATCAACCCCGTCGTCATGACCGACGAGCGGGGCAACATTGTGTCGTTCAAGACCTGCACTCCGGAGTGGGCGGAAGCCTTGGTTCGAACGGTGGTGGGAGCCATGGGCGGAGAAGCGTCCATGTGCCTGTACCCGATGACAGTGGCCCAGGCCAAAGAAGCCGCCGTGCCCCGATCGATGAGTCGGGCGATCGAGGTCGGCCGGCTCCTGCTCGAAGCTGACGACGACCCGGTCGGTGCCCTCTGCCAGGCCGTCGACGGTTTCGCTCTGGTCACAGGAAAGGTGGTCGACGTCGACCGTCAAACCACTGAAGGCTTCGCCAAAGGTTCGGCCGTGATTGAAGGGGTCGGACCCGACTCCGACCGGTTGCTGCGGATGGAGTTCCAAAACGAGAACGCCGTGTTGATCGAAGACGGCAAGGTGTTGGCCAGCGTCCCCGACATCATCACCGCGGTCGACATTCACACCGCTCGCCCGATCGTGACCGAGCAGTTGCGATACGGCCAGCGGGTCTCGATTGTGGCGCTGCCGTGCGATCCGGTGTGGCGCTCGGAGAAGGCCCTCGCTCTGGCCGGACCGCAAGCGTTCGGCTACGACATCAGCTACGTACCGGTGGAGGAGATTCATGACTGAACGTCCAGGCGGCTACCGACTGGGGATCGACGTCGGCGGCACCAACACCGACGCCGTCATTCTCGATGCCGATCTGCACTTGGTGGCCAAATACAAAGCGTCGACGTCGGCAGACATTGTCGGCGGCATAAGCGATGCCATGGCTGCCGTACTCAACTCATCCGGAGTGCCCGCGGCAGCCATCGAGCGGGTCATGCTGGGCACAACCCATGCCACCAACGCCGTTCTGCAACGTCGGGACCTGGCCCGGGTCGCCGTGATCAGAATCGGCGGTCCCGCCACCAAGTCCGTGCCCCCAATGTGGACATGGCCCGATGATCTACGGCAAGTGGTCTCGGCCGGTGAAACAATCATCGACGGCGGATTCGAGTTCAACGGCGTCGAGCAGGTGCCGTTCGATGAGGACCAGCTCACCGAGTTTCTGGACTTATTAGCGAACTCGCCCTCCGGTCCACCTGACGCCTTCGCCATCAGCAGTGTGTTCGCTCCGGTGTCGGACGCCCATGAACAGCGGGCAGCCGAACTTGTCGGCCAACGTTTCCCCGACAGCACCATTTCGCTCAGCTCAGCCATCGGATCAATCGGTTTGATCGAACGAGAGAACGCCACCGTGCTTAACGGCACGTTGACGACGGTGGCTCGAAGCATCGTCAATGGACTCAACGCTGCTCTGACAGACCATGGGATGGACGCTGAGCTGTTCTTCGCTCAGAACGACGGCACGTTGATGGCCATCGACCGAGTCCTGCAGTTTCCCGTACTGACCATTGGTTCGGGACCGGCCAACTCCATGCGGGGGGCCGCCCATCTGTCTGGACTCTCCGAAGCCATCGTGGTCGACGTAGGCGGCACGTCCACCGACATCGGCGTGCTGGCCTCCGGGTTCCCCCGTGAGTCGGCGGTACCGGTCGAAATCGGCGGGGTACGAACCAACTTCCGCATGCCGGATCTGCTGGCGGTCGCCCTCGGCGGCGGCACGGTGGTCACCGAAGACGACTCATCCGACCACGGTGTCAAGATTGGCCCGGCCAGTGTCGGCCATCGGCTTGACACCGAAGCGCTGTGTTTCGGCGGTTCGACTCTGACGCTGAGCGACGCAGCCAACGTCGGCGGACGAGCCTCATTCGGCACCAATAGCGATATCGGTCTCTCCTCGGACCTGGCCGCCCGCTCACTGTCTGAAGTCGACGACATGTTCGAAAGCGGCATCGATCGCATGAAGCTCAGTCGCTCCGATCAACCGGTCATCGCCGTCGGTGGCGGCAGTGTTCTTCTGCCTAGCGAATTGGCCGGGGCGAGCGAAATCGTTAGGCCCGACAACTTCGACGTGGCCAACGCCATCGGTGCGGCGATCGCTTCGGTCAGCGCTGAAATCGACAAGTTGTTCGAGCTGACCGACGGCAGCCGAGACGCCGTTATCGAACAGGCGAAATCCGAGGCAATCGACGCCGCGATAGCCACCGGTTCCGACCCGGACGCCACCGAGATCATCTCACTAGAGGAGCTGACCATGGCCTACATGACCGACAACGTGCTCCGGCTTCGGATTAAGGCCGCCGGGCCGCTGCGGTGATCAATGACTCCAACAAATCAACGGGAAGAGCGGAGCCCTAAAGGGGAGAACAAGATGAACAATCAAGCAAAGACAAAAACCTGGCGCTGGATGACGCTATTAGTGGCACTGGGAATCTTCCTAGCGGCCTGTGGCAGTGACGCCGACGACACAACCTCTGACGACAGAGCCTCAGATACTGAGGACTCGGCCGAGGCGTCCGAAGAAGAGCCCGAAGCACCAACCGAAGAAGAAGAGTCGGCCGATGAGGCTGACGAAGAGCCGGCTGACGACGGCGAAGCGGTTCAGATCGCTTACCTTTCGGCCAGTTCGGCCAACACCTGGTTGGTCGCATCACGAGAGTCAATGGAGAAGGTCGCTGCAGACAACGGCATCGAGGTCGTCGAGTTCGACGCCCAGTTCGACCCGGCAATGCAGCAACAACAGTTCCAGGACGCCGTCGCCTCAGGACAGTACGCCGGCATCGTGCTGGTCTCTCTGGTCGGCTCCGGATCCATCCCCGACGTGGAGGCAGCTCTCGACGCCGGTCTCGAAGTGGTTGTCCTGAACCAGGTGGTCGGCGACGACCTGACCACCGTCGACCCGCAGGTTGACGGCATCGCCGCTGCGGTGTTCGAGCCGCCCCAGGTTCGAGGCGAGCGCATCGGCGAACTGACTCTTGAAGCCTGTGCCGATCTTGACCCTTGCAACGTGGTGTACTTCTACGGCATCCGAGGCGTACCCCTGGACGAGGCTGTTCGGGCAGGCTGGGACAGTGTTGTGGAGGGCTCAACGGTCACTGTTGTGGCCGACGCTGAAGGCCAGTACCTGGGCCCTGATGTAGGTCTTGCTGCGATGCAGGACATCTTGGTCGCCAACTCCGACATCGACGTGGTAATCGGTGCCGATCAGTCCATGCAGGGTGTCGAGCTTGCCCTCGACGACGCCGACGGTCTTGACGACGTGTTGATCATCGGCTTCGGTGGCAGCTCCTACTCAGTTGACGCCATCGCCGACGGCCGATGGTGGGGAGGCCTCTACGGGGCACCGGCCACCGAAGGCGAGTTGGCCATGACCGCCATGGTCGACGCACTCAATGGAACCGATACCGGCGGCGTCGATCCAGCCCAATCGGTTCCGAACGGCGGCCTGATGACCCAAGACAACATCGGCGACTTCACCGCCGAGTGGGACGGATGATGACCGCGCCGACACCTGCCCGCTCCTAGAGGGAAGCGCCCGTGTCAAGCATTATCGAGTGTCGCGGTCTCACTAAACGTTTCGGTGGGACCGTGGCACTGGACTCTGTCACTGCGGCGGTGACAGCCGGCACCGTTCACGCCCTCGTAGGCGAGAATGGAGCCGGCAAATCCACCTTGGGTAAGGTCCTGGCCGGCGTCCACCAACCCGACGACGGCGGCGTCTTCGTAGACGGTCAGCAGGTCCAGCTTCGTTCACCGCGAGATGCCCTAAGCATGGGGATCGCCATGGTGGCCCAGGAGCTGTCATTGGTTCCCGCCCGCTCAGTGATGGACAACGTGTTTCTCGGCCAAGAGCCCACTCGGCGGGGGGTGCTGGACACCGGCCGGGCCCGCCGACGGTTCACAGAATTGGCAACCCGATACGAAATTGATCTCGATCCGACGGTTCGAGTTGATTCACTTTCGGTGGCTCAACAACAGCGGGTCGAGATTCTACGAGGCCTGGCGCGAGATGCCCGCGTGCTCATCATGGACGAGCCAACGGCCCGCCTTTCTCGCACCGAGTCCGATGCCCTACTCACCAGCCTGAAAGCACTGACCGAGCAGGGCGTCACCGTGGTGTACGTCTCACACTTCTTGGACGAAGTCCTGGAGCTCTCGGACAACGTGACGGTGATGCGCAACGGTCAAGTAATTCGATCCGGGCCAACGGCCGATGAAGACCGGACCAGCCTGGTTGAAGGAATAACCGGGAGCCGCATGGATGCCGCCTACCCGGCACGAGCAACGGTGGCCGACGACGCCACAGTGGTCCTTCGGCTGAACAATCTGTCTCGTTCCGGTGAGTTCGAAGACGTGTCACTTGAGGTAAAAGCGGGAGAGATCGTGACGCTGGCCGGGCTGGTCGGCTCGGGCAGAACCGAAGTGGCGCGAGTCGTGTTCGGAGCCAATGAGTCAAGCTCGGGAACCATGGAGCTGGCCGGGCGACCGTACAAACCGTCGGCTCCTCATCAGGCAATCGCCGCTGACGTCGGCATGATCCCTGAGTCTCGCCGCACCGAGGGGCTCCTCATGCAACGCCCGGTGTCGGACAACGTGAGCCTGCCCCATCTGCGTCGTTTCTCCAAGACCGGTGTGGTAGACGGGACCCGCGAGCGCCGAGAGGTCTCGACCGCCACCGACAACGTCCAACTAACCGGCGCAACAATCGCCACCCCAATGTTCGGATTGTCGGGCGGCAATCAGCAAAAGTCGCTGTTCGCCCGGTGGATGATCGACCCCCCAAAACTGCTGTTGGCCGATGAACCAACCCGCGGGGTCGACGTTGGGTCGAAACGAGCCATCTACGACCTCATGGTCGAAATGGCTGAGCAGGGAATGGCGATTCTGGCCATCTCGTCGGAAATCGACGAGGTGCTCGGCATTTCGAATCGCATCATCGTGATGCGAGAAGGCCGGGTCGTCGGCGAACTTGACGGTGCCAGCGCTACCGACAGCGAACTAATGGCACTTGCCTTCGGGCTCGACGAGGCCACGCAAGGCGACCGAGAAAGTCTCAACGAATGACAACAACAGTAGTTAGCCCCGACGAACGCACATCGAGCCGGTTCCGTCTCGCCGGACTTGCCCACTATGGGGTGGTCTGGACGACGCTTGGCCTATTCGTTCTGCTCTGGTTGACGTCTGACGTGTTCCTCACCGGCGCCAACCTCCGGAACATCGTTGATCAGCAGAGCCTCATCGTGATCGCCGGCTCCGCCATGACCCTGACCCTGATCAGCGGCAACTTTGATATCTCCGTGTCAGCCACCCTGATTAACTCGAGTATCGCCACCGCCCTGGTCTTCAACGCGACCGGCTCCGCCGTAGCCGCTATGGCCGTCGGACTAGCCGTTGGCGCCGCATTCGGCATGGTCAACGGCTTGGTGGTGGCCCGACTAAACATCAACTCGTTCATCGCCACACTGTCCACGTCGTTTGTGTTCTTCGGCATCGGCTTCCTGCTCAGCGACCGGAGCATCATTCGCATCACCGACCGCGACTTCTCCGACATCGCCCGCGGCCGGGACCTGATATTGACCAACGCCTCGTGGGTGGCAGTTGTCGTGGTCCTGGTGTTCTGGTTTCTGCTGGATCGGACACGCTTTGGTCGACACCTTTTCGCCGCCGGGGGCAACCCCGAGGCAGCCCGACTAGGCGGCGTGCGGGTGGAACGAGTTGTCATCACCACCTTTGTCCTGACCGGAGCCGCCGCCGGCCTGGCCGGAGCCTTCCTAGCATCTCGAACCCTTACCGCTCAGCCAAGCGATGACTTTTCGTTTGTCTTCTCGGTGCTGACGGCGGTGATCATCGGCGGCACCTCTATTGCCGGCGGTGAGGGTGCCGTGTGGCGAACAGTCGTTGGTGCCTTCTTCATCGCACTCCTGACCAACGGGTTCAACATTCATCAGATCGATCCAATTATTCAGCGCTTGGTCCAGGGCTCTGTGATTCTGGCGGCGGTGGCCGCCGACAACTGGAGCCGAAACCGAGGGAGATCAACATGACCACATCGCATCCCGAACCAAACCCCGAACCCAACAGCATCGGAGGCGTCAGAATCGCCACCGACGTCGGCGGAACCTTCACCGATCTCGTCTCGTTCAATCTGGACCCCGAGACCGGCGTTGAGATCCAGATGGCGAAGACGGCTACCACACCCCCCGAATTCGACCAGGGAGTCGTCGACGTCATCGAGCAGTCGGGCATTGACCCGGCCCAGGTTGCCATGCACGTCCACGGCACCACGATGGTCATCAACGCCCTCACCGAACGAAAAGGGGCAAAGGTCGGCCTGATCGCCTCAGCCGGATTTCGGGACACGCTGGAAATCGCCCGGGGCAACCGCCCGGACTTCTTCAACCTTGACTACGTCAAACCGGCACCGTTTGTGCCCCGATACCTTCGCAGGGAGGTTGCCGGGCGACTGACCTACACCGGGGCCGAGCGTCAAGCCCTAGACCTGTCGGCGTTGCCCGGCATCGTGGACGACTTTCAGGCCAATGGGGTGGAGGCGGTCGCCCTCTCCCTCATCCATTCGTGGGTCAACCCCGACCATGAGCTCCGCGTGCGCGACGAACTCCAGCGCCTGTGGCCCGGCGTTCCCATTGTTGTTTCCAGCGACATCACCAGAGAGTGGCGGGAATACGAGCGGGCCAGCACCGCCGTACTCTCGGCTTTTGTGCAGCCAGTTGCCGAGAGCTATCTACGACAGCTCGACACCAGGCTCACGCAGGCCGGGATGCCCAACGAAACATTGGTTATGCAATCCAACGGAGGGGTTTCCTCCATTGCCGCCATGGCCAGCACACCTATCGCCATGATCGAATCCGGCCCGGCGTCGGGCATGTACGGCGCAGCCAAAGTCGGTCGCCTGATCGGTGAGCCGAACGTGCTGGCGCTCGACATCGGTGGCACGACAGCCAAGTGCTCGCTTATTCAAGACGGCGACGTGCGGGTGATGACCGACTACTGGATCGGGCGCAGCAATAGCAGCGCTGGTTACCCCGCCATGATCCCGGTGGTCGATCTGGTCGAGATCGGCAACGGCGGAGGGTCGATCGCCAACATCGACGAGTCCGGCAAATTACGAGTCGGTCCCCAGTCAGCCGGCGCTGTTCCCGGCCCGGCCGCCTACGGCAACGGGGGCACCGACGCCACCACTACCGACGCCAATTTGTGGCTGGGGCGGATCAGCGCAGAGGACTTCTGCGGCGGCACGATACAAGCCGACATGGAAGCCACCGAGCAGGCACTCGGTGCCATCGGCCGGACGCTGACAACCGGCGATGCCAATCCGGCCGCCGCCGCCCGAGGCATTGCTGACGCCGCCGCCCGAGGCATTCTTCGTATCGCCAACAACAACATGATCAACGCCCTGAAGATGGTCTCAATCAACCGGGGCCACGATCCCCGCGACTTCACGATGGTGGCCTTTGGCGGCGGTGGCCCGATGCACGCCGTGGCCCTGGCTAAAGAACTACAGGTTCGTCGAGTGGTAGTCCCGGCCGCCGCCTCGGTCTTTTCAGTCTGGGGGATGATCATGTCTGACCTGCGACGAGACCTGTTCGCCACCGCCCTCTACGACTTGGAGGACACATCGGTGGACGCTATCGCCACTGCGCTGAACGAACTTCAGCAACGGGCGTCGACGGCAATTCGCAGCGACATCGGACCGGAGATCACACCCACCTTCCAGTGGTTTGGCAACCTGCGCTACCAGGGTCAAGA
>CALJMD010000248.1 GCA_937981915.1 uncultured Acidimicrobiales bacterium | reverse complement strand
GGACCGCTGGTGACCATGCACACGCCCGGTCGGCCGGTGACGTGGGCGTAACCTTCGGCTGCGTGACCGGCGCCCTGTTCGTGTCGTACCAGTACGTGACGAATTTTGGAGTCGATGATCGGGTCGTACACCGGCAGGATGGCTCCTCCCGGGTAGCCGAAGATCACTTCGACGCCCTCAAGTTCCAGGCTTCTGATAAGGGCCTGGCCTCCGTTGAGCCGGACACTTCCTGCTGGAGGCTGGGAGTCGGGCGAGTCGGATTCTGATGTCTGGTTCATTTCTCCGGCTTTCGGTTCCTGGGGATTCCGTGTGGGCTCCCAGTTGCGGATTCTGTGCGGACCGATACGTCTCTGTCATCGGAGCTTGTCAATGTCGGCTACGGCGCCCGGTTCGGCCCCTGCTACCGAAGAGCCAAAAAACAAAGAGCCCCCCATTGCTTGGGAGGCTTAGCGCACGCAACGATATGCAGCAGCGTGCGCTACATAAGTACTACTACCACGATGTCGAGGACCTGGGTCGTCTGCACGTAGCCCATGGTAGCGGATTGTCTATCGGCTACAACAGCGTTTACTCCGGGCGGGCTCGTACTCGGTGCCTACTCGACGAAGATTCCGCAAACACGCCAATCGTCGACCGACTCGACCAGGATCATCCGCGCCGGGCGCGAGCCGCCTTCGGGAAGGCTCTCACCTCCGGTCCGGAAGTCAATGGAACCCTCCACTACCGCTGTTGCCTGTTGATCGGCCCCATCCTCGACCGAGACAAAGGTGAAGTCGTAGCCGTCGACCGGGTTGGGCACAAACAGCGCTTCAAGCCCTGCCTCGGCATCGGTCCCGAAACAGTCATCGCTGGTCGACACGTTTCGGGCGGCGCCGGCAAAGTCGGCGTCGACGACATCGGCCATCAGTTCATTGACCCGGTCGATAGGCGGCTGATCCACCGCGGCAAACAACAGATAGCCACATCCGCCCAAGGCGACAACCAGAGCGCCAATCACCGCAATAGCGATCCAGAGCGACCGGTTGCCGCTCTGTGTTTGCCCACCAGCGAATCTCGGAGGTGGCGGTCGGTAGGGCGGGATGGGACCGGCACCTGGCCCCTGACCCAGGGCGCCGTTTGGCCCCGCAACTGACGCAGAGCCAGAGGTACTGCCCGGCGCGCGGTCCAACGGCTGGTCTAATGGACCGTCCAACGAACTGTATAACGAACTGTCTAGTGCGCTATCTGATGCAGTATCCCCGTCGGGAGCCACGACAGGCGCTTCAGGCGCCTGGGCTTGTTCGGGTTGCCGAAGTGCCCGGTCCGCGGCGAAATCGGGTTCGCTGACCGGGGAGCTCGCCCCGTCGTCGGTTGGCTCATCGATGCGGGGTCGACGCTCCGGCACGGCACCGTCAGGCCAGTATGAGGCTGGAGGTAGATCGTCCAACGGAGACGGCACCGGTTCCTGGAACGCGCTGGTCAACGACTCGATTTCGCTCTCCGGCTCGCCTGCTGGATTGTCCGCCTGATCAGCTCGACCGTCGTCGAAGTCGGACATCTGGATCTCCTCATCATCGACAACGGTCGACTTCAAGGCCGCCGTCGCCGTGCCTCATTTTCCTGCCAAAAATGTTGATTCCGCCCTCGGAACACATCGAGTTCACGGCGTGTTCCTCGAACCCCATTAAATCACATCGCTTCAATCGACCAGCTGCATGTCGCTGATTGCCCAGCTGAGGCGACATCGTCGCGGCATCATCCAAAACCGTTGGGCCCCGGACTGCCGTGGACCTCGAGGCGAACAGCGTTGGCCCCACTGACTACGGGCAAATCGACCGGTCAGGTGAACGTGCAACAAACTTTGTCCATAGGACGTGCACAACGAGCAATTTCCGGCAACACTCAGTATCGAGTGGGCGTGTACGTAGACGCGTCCGCGAATGACGACGACGAAGGAAAGCAGTGCATCTGATGAATCTCTCAGACACCTCAGGGGGGAAGCGGACCTTGATGGTGATTCTCGCCGCCCTGGCAATGGTGGTGGCCTCAACCGTGGTGGCACCGTCAGCCGATGCCACCGGCAACACACCCGACCCGAATCCTGCGGCCGAAGCCAAAGGCGACAACGGCAAGAAGCCCGATGACGTACCTCGCGGCCCCGATCGCGGAAAAGGCAAAGGCAAAGGTCTCGGATTCGACCTGAACATCCTTCACATCAACGATCATCATTCGCACCTGGAAGCCGACAGCGGCGACCTTGATTTCAACGGCGAAGGAACCCGCATCGAACTTGGCGGTTTCCCCCGAGTAGTGGCCAAGATGGCCGAACTCGAAGCCGCTGCCGCCGCTGAAGACGGCGACGACTCAGTGGTGAAGATCCACGCTGGCGACGCAGTCACCGGCACCCTCTTCTACACGCTGTTCGCCGGTGAAGCCGACGCGGCGATGATGAACCAAGCGTGCTTCGACATCTTCGAAGTTGGCAACCACGAGTTCGACGCCAGCGATGAAGGTCTCAAGACCTTCCTCGATTTCCTGGCCGAGGGCGACTGTGACACCGAAGTTCTGGGAGCCAACGTGGTGCCCGCTGTTGGCACCCCACTTGCTCCGGAAACCTCGACTGATTTCATCAAGCCGTTCACGATCCGCGAGATCAACGGCAATGAGGTCGCCTTCGTCGGTCTGGACATCGCTGACAAGACCCGACTGTCGTCCAGCCCACTCGACACCACCGAGTTCCTCGACGAGCTTGAGACCGCACAGTTCTACATCGACCAGTTGACCGCAGAGGGCATCGACAACATCGTGCTGGTGACTCACATCCAGCTGGAGAACGACATCCGCTTGGCTGAAGCCCTCACCGATGTTGATGTCATTGTCGGTGGCGACTCCCACACCCTGTTGGGCGACTTCGACCAGTACGGCCTCAACAGTGGTGGCACCTACCCGGTTGAAACCACCAACGCCGATGGCGACCCGGTTTGCATCGTGCAGGCATGGCAGTACTCGGCAGTCGTTGGTGAGATCAACATCAGCTTCGACAAGAAGGGCACCGTGACATCGTGCGAGGGAACCCCGCACCTGTTGTTGGGTGACACCTTCCTGCGTCGCCCGCCTGAAGGTGGAGACCGCGCTCCGGTCGAAGGTGAAGCACTGCAGGAGATCCTCGACGCCATTGACGCCGACCCGCAGCTGTCGATCGTTACCCCTGACGCTGAAGCCGAGGCCGCCCTGGCCGTCTTCGCCGAAGAGGTTGACGTGCTCAGCCAGCAGGTGATCGGCTCGGCCAGCGAGGATCTGTGCCTGGAGCGCATTCCCGGTCAGGGCCGATCCAATCTGTGTGACGTCTCTGAGACCGCAGTAAACGGCGGAGACATCCAGCAACTGGTTGCCGCCGCCTTCCTGGCCCGCTCGTTCGAAGCCGACATCGCCATCCAGAACTCCGGCGGCGTTCGCATCGATATCCCAGCCGGCGACATCAGCATCGCCGATGCCTACGAGCTGTTGCCGTTCGCCAATACGGCCATCAACTTGGACATGACCGGCACTGAAATCGAGGGCACCATTCAAGAAGCCATCGACTTCGCTACCGCTGAAGGCGGATCCAGTGGTGCTTACCCCTACGCCTCGGGCTTGCGTTTCGACGTTGACCTGACGCAGCCGGAAGGTAGTCGAGCCTCGAACTTCGAGATTCGCCCCAAGGGCACCGACACCTGGGTCGCCCTTGACGGCGCCGCCACCTACAAGGTCGTGGCCAACAGCTTCATCGCTTCCGGTGGCGACAACTATCAGACGATGGCGGCGGTGTCCGATGACGGTCGAGCAGTCGACACGTTTATCGACTACGCCCAGGCCTTCATCGACTACGTCGAGCAGGACAGTGGTGGCGTGATCTCGAAGCTGCCGGTTGACGAGTACTCAACCCAAAGCTTCATTCCCGCCCCCTAGCCACGACTTGAATCGACGTCGGGCTCACACCTGACAATCCCACTTCATTAGCAAGGGCCCCGGTTGTTTCGACCGGGGCCCTTGTCGTTCTTGCTGTCGCAGGTTAGTCAGGATCCGTATCCACGGTCACCGAGTTGACCAATCGTTCAGACAACGACTGGTTCCGGTCTGACAACACAATCGAAGCGCTGCTGCCAACGAGATAGCTGACGACCAGTAGCGACAGAACGCCGTCGTCGAACCCGCCGACGGAATCAATTACAGAGCCAAGACCGAAGGCCAGGAGATACAGCGAACGGACTGCCGCTTGACCGAGACCAATCGGTTCGAGAGACGGGAATGACAGGCTTCGTAGGCCCGCTACACGCTTCCCGACATCACCGCCGAAGCGGACATAGGTACAGACGCTCACAGCGAACCCCACCAACGAAAAGACCACCGCTTCGACGACATCTGACGCTCCCAGGATCCTCAGGAGCAGATTCACAGGAAACCCCATGAGGCCGTAGGCGCCCAGTGTTGCCCAGCCAGCCGTCAGTCTCATGGGCAGCGACGCAACCATCGGTTCGCTCGAATGTCCTGTCACCGCTCACGCCCCCAACACGCCGCCGCGGCCGAATGCTACTCGTCGTCCGTTGTTGGCCCAAATCGGAACCTTTGGACTACCCTCAGTCGGAGCATTACGGCTGCGCCTCTGTAGGGCGCCAAGCAGATCAAGGGAGTCACAATGCCACAGGAAGTCCGGGGAGTCATCGCCAAGGCCAAGGGAGAGCCGGTCTCGGTGGAGACCATCATCATCCCCGACCCGGGACCCGGTGAGGCCGTAGTGGAAATCAAGGCCTGCGGTGTGTGCCACACCGACCTGCACTACCGCGAGGGTGGCATCAACGACGAGTTCCCGTTCCTGCTCGGCCACGAAGCGGCCGGTGTGGTGGAAAGCGTCGGCGACGGCGTCACTGACGTGACCCCCGGCGACTATGTGATTCTCAACTGGCGGGCAGTGTGCGGCTCGTGCCGTTCATGCCTGAAAGGCAAACCGCAATACTGTTTCGCCACCCACAATGCCACCCAGAAGATGACGCTGGCTGACGGAACCGAGCTGTCGCCTGCACTGGGAATCGGGGCGTTCTGCGACAAAACCCTGGTGGCCGCCGGCCAATGCACCAAAGTCGACCCCGCCGCCAAACCAGAAGTTGCCGGGCTCCTCGGCTGCGGCGTAATGGCCGGAATCGGAGCGGCGATGAACACCGGTGAAGTGGGCCGGGGCGACACCGTCGCCGTTTTCGGTTGCGGCGGTGTGGGCAACGCTGCACTTGAGGGAGCGCGACTGGCCGGGGCCAGCACCATCATCGCAGTGGACATCGACGATCAGAAACTCGAGTGGGCCAAGGGCTTCGGTGCCACCCACACGGTGAACTCGTCGAAAGAGGACGCAGTCGAGAAAATTCGTGAGCTGACCGGCGGCAACGGTGTCGACGTGGCCATCGAGGCGGTCGGACTACCTAAAACCTACGAGCAAGCGTTCTACGCCCGAGACCTGGCTGGAACCGTAGTGTTGGTCGGCGTACCAAACCCGGAGATGAAGGTTGAACTGCCGTTCATCGAAATCTTCGGACGGGGTGGCTCACTCAAGTCAAGCTGGTACGGCGATTGCCTACCCAGCCGGGACTTTCCGATGCTTATCGATCTCTATCTTCAGGGGCGACTGAACCTCGACGGTTTCGTCTCCGAGACCATCGGCATCGACGGAGTCGAGGACGCGTTCCACAAAATGGAACAGGGCGACGTGCTTCGCTCAGTCGTGGTGATGTAGAACTACTCTCATCACGATTTGATCGACGCAAACCAACAAGCGGCAACACGGGACAAAAACACATATGAGACTCGACCGAGTGGTCACATCCGGCACCTTCAGCCTTGACGGGCAGGACTTCGAAGTAGACAACAACGTCTGGCTGGTCGGAGACGATACCGAGGTGGTCGTTATTGATGCGGCACACGACGCTGAAACGATTCTGGCCGGCGTCGCCGACCGGCGGCTGAAAGGCATCATTTCCACCCACGGGCACAACGATCACATCAACGCTGCGGTAGAAGTGGCGAAGACGGCTGGTTGCCCTATCTTCCTTCACCCCGATGACGCCATGCTTTGGGACGTCGTCTATCCGGAGTATCGGTTCGACACCGACCTGTCTCACGGCGATGTGCTGACCGTCGGTGGTACGGAAATGAAGGTGCTGCACACCCCGGGGCACTCCCCCGGAGGTTGCTGTCTCCACGTTCCCAGCCAGGGCATCGTCTTCAGCGGCGACACGTTGTTCAACGGCGGCCCGGGAGCGACCGGTCGATCGTTCAGCAGCTACGACCTGATTCTCGACTCGATCGAGGCCCACCTCTTTTCGCTGCCGGACGAAACCACGGTGCACACCGGCCACGGCGATTCAACCTCAATTGGGGCCGAGTCGCCGTCACTGGCAGAGTGGCGATCCAAACAAGAGTAGGAATCACGGCCTTGCGATCGTTTGGTGTCTAGTCTCTGACGAGATGTTGCTTCTTCTCGTCCACCTTCTGGCGACCACGGCCATGGCCGGACTCATCTGGTTCGTTCAAGTCGTCCACTACCCGTTGTTCGCCTCGGTTGGCGCTGACGTCTTTGCCGGCTACGAGGCCAGCCATCAACGGCTCACCTCATACGTGGTCGGGCCGTTCATGGCCGTCGAAGGTGTCAGTGCCCTCGCTCTGGCGGCTACCGAATCCGACACGGTGGGGTGGCCGCTGATTCTTACCGGGTGGATCATGTTGGCCCTGATCCACGCCAGCACGATCTTCCTTCAAGTCCCGGCTCACACTCGCCTCAGCGGCGGGTTCGATCAGTCGATCGTGGATCGACTGATCTCCACAAACTGGATTCGAACGATCGGCTGGTCGGCTCGAGCCGTCTTGGCGACGGCCATGGTTGCGATAGCAGCCTGAACCGTCCGACCTACCCATAAGAGGTGTAGTCCCCGCCGAGCTACATGAATGGCTGTCCGTGCCGATTCAAGTCGTGTGTATTGGTATCGGAAATCAGGCGGAACCTCAACAGATCGTGACCAACGTGGCGCGTCGGCGGTCGAGTATGTGATTGCGTTGGCGATGCTCGTGCTACTCGGTATCCAAGTTGCCGCCTGGCTGACGAACGTGGCGGGCGATCACCAAACCCGAACCGCCAAAGACATCGGCCGTGAACAGGTGTGGCTGCCAAACACCACCACTACGACCACCACGACCATCCCGCCTAGCACCGCGTCGACGGTAGCCACTACGACAACCGCACCGACAACAACAACGACGGCGCCGACGACGAGCACTACCGCCACAACCGCGCCATCAAGTACCAGCACGTCCTCAACAACGACTGCGGTCATACCGATCACTACTGAAACAACGACGCGGCCGACTACGACCACGACCACGGCGCCAACCACGACCACTACCACCGCGCCAACCACGACCACTACCACCGTGCCAACGACCACAACGACGACGACCACCACGACCACCACGATCTTTGTTCCGCCTGTGGGCTGAACCGTCACATGCCCAAACCACCGCCGAACTCACCGTCGAAAGAGTCCGGAGCGGTGCTGGTCGAAACGGCCATCACCATTCCGGTCTTTTTGCTGCTCGTCGCCGTCGTCATGGAACTTGGTGTCATGTTCCGGGACTACACGGCACTTCGAGGCACCACCATCGAGGCCGTCCGTGCCGCCGTCATCGCCGGCAACGACTTCGACGCCGACTTCCGGATACTGGAAGTTATCGAGGACGTGGCATCTCCCCTTCCCGCAGGGTCGATTCAGCGAATCGTCGTGTTCAAGGCCGACTCGTGGGATAGCACTGTCCCGACCTCGTGCCTTACCGCCAGCCAACGAACCACCACTGTCCGCTGCAACCACTACACCGATACGACCTTCAACGACGTGGTTGACCGGTTCGGATGCGATGATCTGACTGACCTGGATCAGTCGTGGTGTCCAAGTGATCGGGTAGTCATACAGTCCCCGGCCAATGGCGGTCCGCCCGACTACGTTGGTGTTCACATCGAGATTGAGCGTGCCGCCATCACCGGTTTCGTCGCCCAAAGCCAGACCTTGACCTCAACCAAGGTGCTGCGAGTCGAACCGAGAGATCGATGACGGCGTGGCTGTGGCGACGGTTCGCCAAACGAAGAAATGACCGCGGCGCGGCCATGGTCGAGGTGGTCATGGTGGCCCCCTTGCTCGTCGCACTGGCCGCCGGTATCGCCGAGTTGGGCTTCGTCGTGCATGACGCCCAGACCGCGGTTGCCACCAGCCAGGCCGCGGCCCGCGTGGCCTCGTCGGCTGGCACCAGCCGGTTGGCAGACTACGACGCGTTGGCGACCGCCGCTGGAGCGTTGCGAGACATCTCCCCCGCCGACATCGAGTTTGTGGTGATCTTTGAACCTCAGACCGACGGCTCAATCCCGTCCGCCTGCCTATCGAGCTCGGTCACCGGCACCTGCAACCGCTACGAAGCCGCCGACTTGACGTTGTCTGCCGGTGCATTTACCAGCTCCACGTCGTGTGATCCCGGCTCACCTGACGCCGCCTGGTGCCCAGTTGGCCGCCAACCGGCGCTCAACGGTGACCCCGGCTGGTTGGGGGTCCACGTACAGGTGACCCATCGGTCCTTCGCCCCGTTCATGAGCGACAGGTCAATTGGCGACACGACGATCATGCAGATCGAACCGAGGTACTCTCCGTGAGCCGGCCAACCAGCGTCAAAGAAGGCGGCTACGCCCTCATCATGACGGCGCTGTTGATGATTCCGCTGTTGGCATTCGCTGCCATTGGCGTCGACGTTGGCGTGTGGTATCTGCAAGCCCAGAAGAATCAGCGTGTGGCGGACTCTGCCGCACTGGCCGGAGTGGTCTGGCTACCAAACGAAGCGAAGGCACGTCAGGTTGCGTTCGAAGCAATCGAGAAGAACGGCCTCCGTCCCGGCGTCGACGCGACGGTGTCGGTTGACAGACTTGCTACCGGCTCGCTGCGCGTCAGCGTCTCCAACAAGAGCGAACTAAGCTTCTCGCGAATCCTGCTCGACGAGTTTGCTATCACCCGAGCTTCGGTGGCCGAATACAATCCCCCGGTCGCCGTTGGCAGCCCCAGCAACCAGCTCGGCGACCCAAGCGTCTGGTTGGCCGTGTCCGGCTACTGCTCAGTGCGCGAAAACGGTGATCTGCGTTCTGCTCGCTGGCTCGCCGCCTACCCGGGAGGCGCCTACCCTCCACGCGCCTGCACGGGGAGCAACAACCCCACCTACGACGGAGACGGCTACCTGTTTGCTATCGACGTCCCGGTGCACCCCGGAGGTCCTATTGACATCGAGGTATACGACGCCGCCTACAACCCTTCGTCCGTACCTGACCTGGAGTTCCGACCGCCCAGTAGATTCGACACGAAGTACCAGCTGTACGCTCCTGGCGGGTCACCGTTTGATTTGACCAGCCATCCGATTACTCAACAAGTGACGGTGTCCAGCGGCGACGCCAACTACTTCGAAACCTGGCGACCGGTCCTTCGAATCAACGACCCACAGCCAGGAGTGCACTATGTACGAGTGGCCGCTACCGGCGGCGGGCTCGACTCCTTCGGATCAAATGGTTTCGCCCTTCGAGCTTCCACCAATGGCTCGTATAGGACGTGTAGCAGTATCACCGACGCCACCTGCGTCAAAGTCTCAGCGGTCGGTGACCTTCCGCTGTACGCGGCGCTTAGCAACGGGTCCAGCACCTTCTACCTGGCCGAGATCGAACCCTCCAACGCCGGCAAGAAGCTAATCATCAACCTCTTCGACGTCGGTGAGGGAGCGGACCAGATCGAGGTTCTCGATCCAAACGGCAATCCAGCCCAGTTCACGTGGGAGACCGACTGCACGGTCGGCAATGCCCTGGGGCGAGGATGTTCGGGGTCCGGCACGACGCTCGACGTCAGCGGGTCCGACAATCAGATTTACGCCGACACGTTGGGCACGTCACGGTTCAACGATCGCGTGGTGACCGTCACCGTCGACCTACCCACTGACTATGCAGCCCGCTACGGCGGCGACTGGTGGCAGATCCGCTACACGTTCGGGGCCGACATTACCGACCGCACCACGTGGTCGGTCACGGTGGTGGGTGACCCGGTACGTTTGGCCGGTTAGTCCCTGCGTTTGACCGGTGCGAGCGCTATCGGTCGACGCCGCGACGCCAGGCGCTGAACGACTGGATTGCGCCGGAATGCGGTTCGGTCAGCCACGGCCACGGGTGGACTTCGGCTTCGGGGAGCTTGGCCAGCCGGCTCCGAAATCCCGGAACCGGGGCAAAGGTGACGGCCGGTTTCGTGTCGGCCAAGATTTCAACCGGAGAGCCTCGGTAAAGCTGCAGCTCCCGGTCCGCCGCCAGTTCAGCCAGCGTCTCAACGAGAAACACAAGGCGTTTGGCCGACAGCCGTAGACGCCGAAGCAGTGGTTCGTCGAAGACAAACAACAGGGGCAGGTCGGGGTTAGCCACCAATGCCGGATCTCGGGATCCGAGCGATTCGGCGGTCAACCACACCACGTCGGCGCCCCGGTCGTGCCCATCGGCTGCTTTGCCGTAGGTCACGGCGGCCACTGAACTCGGGCCCGACGTTTGGTCAACTGTGCGATCCGATGCCAGCAGAGCTGGTTTGGGCACCGCGACGACTGGCTGTTCTCTCGGCTTGGACGCTATGGGGCAGCGTTGCTCCCATGAACAGGAGTCGCATAGGCCCGGTGCCCGCTTCTCCACTTGCCATCGGCTGAACCCATAAGACTTGTGGGAGCCGGCACCCGTTGTCCACTGCCAACCCAGTCGGTTGGCCGCCCGGGATCCGTCCAGCAAGTGCCGGAAGAAGAACTCTTCACCGTCGGCCCACGAACGTTGATGACGAACAGTCCAGTGGCTGGCAAGCCACATTCGTGCCTGATTGACCAGCCATCCGGTCTCAGTCAACTCCTCGACGTTGAGCGAGACACACGGCAGAGCGGAGTGCCATTGGTCGGCGGCGACGTCGCTCGGTTGGCTGACTGAATGTTGTGCCGGTTGGGCTCGCAGGGCGGACGCTGTTCGTGAGCCCAACCTGGCGTACAGGTGGCGGGCGTACTCCTGCCACATCAGCTCGTCGCGGAACTTGGTCACGTCCTTCTGCGGGCCTTCAACGTGAGCCCACACTGCGGGCAACGTCAGCAAGCCGTGTCGGATGTAGGGCGACAACCGTGATGCCCCACGAGCGCTGTTAGGCGAAACCTGATTTCGGTCAGCGGCATAACCCGTGACATCGAAAGAGGCGAGTGCGGCATCGGCCGCCGTCTGTCCACCCTCAAACGGTGAGCGTGACAGTGGTTCATCGCAAATGAGATGTCCGAGGTGATCGGCGACAAACGATTCGGCGGCCGGGCGGCCGAGCTCGGGAGTTGGGAGAAGTGTCACGATGCAGTCAAGTCAAATTGGCGTGGATGCAGCAGTAGGCTAACCAGAAATCCGTACTCAACTCCTGTTCCATCGATCTCCAGGCTTTGAGTGCCCGTTTGAACAAGGAGAGCTCAATGGCTCAGACAGCGCTTCGTGGCAACCCGATCAACACCAGTGGTGATCTACCGGCCGTCGGTTCCCCCGCACCCGGCTTCGACCTGACCGGTAGCGACCTGGGTGCCGTTTCGCTCGGCGACTTCGCCGGGCAGCGAGTTGTACTCAACATCTTCCCTTCCGTTGACACACCGACATGCGCCAACAGCGTGCGTGCGTTCAACGAGCGCGCCGCGGGTCTGGACAACACCGCAATCATCAACGTGTCGGCTGATCTTCCGTTCGCCCAGGGCCGTTTCTGCGGCGCCGAGGGCATCGAGAATGCCAGCACCGCATCGACCTTCCGCAGCCCTGCCTTTCAGGCCGAGTACGGCGTCGGCATGGTCGACGGTCCGCTCCACGGTCTTTGCGCCCGAGCCGTAGTCGTCATCGACGAGTCCGGCAACGTCGCCTACAACCAGTTGGTCGGCGAGATCGCCGACGAGCCGGACTACGACGCCGCCCTGGCCGCCCTCGGCTAACTCTGCTTCTTCACTTGTCCGGCATCGGGTAGCCGCCCGGTGCCGGGGCAAGCACTGAGTCACGCCGACTAGTATCGGTTTTGTGACCACTCTGACCACACGGCCCAGCCCAACCGAATCGTCAGTTAAACCGGCCTCAATCGGGGAGAACCTGGTCACTCTCCTCGGCGGCATTTGGGTGGTAACCGGACTATTCGTCGACGGCTACGCCCACGTCAACATCATCGACGCTGAGACCGAAGATTTCTTCACCCCGTGGCACGCCTTTCTCTACAGCGGGTTTGTCGTCACCGCAGCGTGGATCGGCTTCGTCGCCTACCGACGGCGCCAACCCGGTTCGATCAAGCAGTGGTTTCCGCCCGGCTACCTGGCGGCGGCGGTCGGAGTACTGGTGTTCACCATCGGTGGTGTAGCCGACATGATCTGGCACACCATTTTTGGTATCGAGTTGGATATCGACGCTCTGCTGTCGCCCAGTCACATTGTGTTGATGATTGGTTTCCTGCTGATTCTCACCACGCCGATGCGAGCCACGGAACTGGCAGGCGGCCCGGCCTGGTTGGCCGCCGTGTCGTTGACGGCGACGTTGGCGGTTCCCACGTTCTTCACCCCGTATGCCAACGGCTTGGACAACGGTTGGTTCCTGGAACAGCCATTCCCTCAACAGGCTTTTGTCATCCAGTACGGGTTGGCCTCGGGGCTGTTCGTCACGGCGTTGTTGACTATTCCGGCTGTGTACTTTCTGACCAGGTGGCGACCCCCGATCGGATCGGTGGCGGTGCTTTGGGCCGTGCCGTTGATGCTCGAGACATTCCTGTTCGGCGACAACCCATTGTTGACGGCCAGCGCCGTGGCCGTTGGTGGACTGACCACTGAAGCCATCGCCCGAGCGGCGATGTCGTGGCCGTCGATGAAGCGCTACCGAGTTCCAGTGGCCGTCGGCAGCGGAGTGTTTGTTCTTTGGAGCGTCTACACGCTGTTGGAGCACCTGGTTGGATCACCGGTTCGGTGGGCCCCCGAGTTGTGGACCGGGCAGATTGTCACCTGCACGCTGCTGGCGACGATCATCGGGCTGCTGGCCCTGCCGCCGGTCACGCCAATCGAAAGCGACCAACCGTGACCGGCAGTGCATCATCACATCGCTTTGTGGTGTTGCTTCGAGGCATCAACGTCGGGGGCCACAATCGGGTGCCAATGGCCGAGCTGCGCGACGCCCTTACACAATCTGACTTCAGCGATGTTGCCACCTACATCCAATCCGGAAACATCATTGTGACCGCTGACGACAACCAGTCCGAGTCCGATGTGGTGGCCGCAGTGGAAAAGCTGATGGTCGACACCTTCGACTTGACCATTCCCGTTGTCGCCCGCCCCGAAGACCAATGGCCGTCGGTGTTGGCCGACAATCCGTTTCCCGACCGAATCGATGAGCCCAAGCTCTTGCATGTCTACTTCTGTGATTCGGCGCCGACTCAAGAGGCGCTCGCGCAGTTGGACGACGACAAGTACGGGGCTGACGAAGTGTCGGCCGTCGGCAGGCAGCTTTACGTCTTTTATGCCGTGGGAACCGCCCGTTCCAAGTTGACCACCAACGAACTGGAGAAACGGTTGGGAGTCACCACCACCGGCCGAAACTGGTCGACGGTCAACAAGCTGCACGACCTGCTCGACTGACAGCCGACCGTCATGGCTGTCGAGCGATGGTGCTAGCTTGTCTTGCATGACCAGTGAGGCGTCCCGCAAAGCTCTGATCATCGCCCATGAGCCCGATGGTCCGGCAGGAATGGTGGGCGAGCGGCTTGAGCAGCAAGGCTTTGTTCTGCACACCCACGTCGTCGCCGACGACTACGAGCAACCGAACTCGGCCCATCCGTTTCCGGACCCGAGCGACTTCGATCTCCTGGTGCTGATGGGTTCGATTCGTTCGTTGACCAAGAGGGACGAGATTGACTCTTGGATCGACGACGAACTGGCTTTGATTTCCGCCGCCCACGACCGGGGCCAACCAACTCTTGGCGTCTGCTTCGGTGGTCAGCTTTTGGCTGAAGCGCTGGGCGGCAAGGTGGAAAGCGCCCCCGAAGGCGAGTTTGGTTGGCACAACATCGAGCCCGTGAACGACGACTTCGGCTCAAACGTCTGGGCGACAGGACCTTGGATGCAATGGCACCATGATCGCTTCCACGCCCCTACTGACGCTGACCTGCTGGCCACATCAGCCGAAGGCGACCAGTTGTTTCGCCTCGGCCGTTCCGTTGGGACACAATTCCACCCCGAGGTAGATCACCATCACTTGTCCGAGTGGATGGACACCGTAGACGACGAGTATTTGGCATCGGTAAACATGGACCGCGATGTGGTCATGGCCGAGACCGCCGATCGCGAGGCTGCGGCCAGAGACCGCTGCTACGCCTTCGTCGACTGGTTCTTGAGCCAGGTGGGCCTGGCCCAGGTCGGCCTAGCCGACGACACCGCCAACACCTCCGCCGACGCCGACACAGCGGCCTGATCATGGAGTTCGGGCAAGGCTTGGCCGGCGACGACTATCTTCTCATCTGGACCGCTGCGGTTGCCGCCGTGATGGTGGTCGGGTTGTTCGGTGTAGTACTCCCGTTCCTACCCGGCCTCTTCCTAATCCTTGCGGCCGCCGTTGCCTACGGCTTCCTGGTCGGTTTCAATTCGATCGCCGTTGCCGTGCTGGTGGCCATGGGGATACTTGTGGTCATCAGCATCATCAAGAGCTTCATTATTCCGAGCAAGGCGGCGGCCGAATCCGGAGCGTCCGGCTGGTCTCAGTTCGGAGCCGTCGTCGGAGGGGTCACCGGGTTTTTCATCGTCCCGGTCTTTGGACTCATCATCGGTGCCTTGGCCGGAATGGTCTTGACCGAGCTGGCCATCAAAGGCAATTGGGATGAGGCCTGGACGGCCACCAAGGGTGCAGCGAAAGGCTTCGGAATCAGCGCTCTGATCGACCTCGGGTTGGGAACGATCATGATCGCCGCCTGGTCGGTCTGGGCGGCCACCGTTGTGCTGTAGATCGCCCCTCTAGTTGTCGGCGTCTGGAGAAGCGAAGCGGTCACGAAAGGTGAACGCGTCAACGCTCGGACCATTCTCGGCGAGGTGGTACAGCTTCTCCACTGCCTGTTCAACGGTGGGTACCGTGCCAGCCGGGATCCACCACAGAACGGTCACTGGCAAACCTTCCACTGGTTCAAACCACTCCCGTCGACGCCGTAGGTAGTCCACATGCCCGGTCTTGTACGTGAAGTCGTGAAGTGACTCGACGTCGGCCCATACGGTCAGGTTGAGCAACATTTGGGGGTCGTCGAACGCTCGGATCGAGGTAGCGTCCCCCTCGTCGGTTTGCAGCCGCCACACGTATCCGGGCGACTGCTCGGCCAGCTCATTGATCCGATCCAGGTTGGCCATGAATTCGGCCATCACTTCGCTGTCGGTCTCCCCCAACGCCCTGGCCAGGTTGAGCTGTGCCAGATGGAATTCTGCGTCCGTCGTCTCTGAAGACATGGCCCAAGCCTAGTACTCAAGGCAAATGGTTAAGGTTTGGTAGGAGCGGTATCGCCCGCTGGGGCCTGGAGAGTATCGTCGGTCACGAGGCGGCGAGGTGGCCGGTCAACACGAACAGGTAGGAGTACACGCTGTGCGTCCCTGGCGAATCAGTGTTTTCGGGCTAACCACCCTGCTGTTTTTGGTTGCCACCACTTCGGTGGCCTCTGCTCACGGTCAACCAATAGACGGCCTTGAGTCGCGCAACAGCTACTGCACTCAAACCGCCAGCCGGCCGTACCTCAACAAGGAAAACCCGGCCTGCGCCCAGGCCTACCAGGGTCCCGAAGGTGACCAGCCCGGCTACGACCCGTTTGAGTCGAATCAAGCCAACGGCTCCAGCTTCAGCGCCAACGGTCAACTGGCTCCGCTGATCAAAGACGCCGTCCCTGATGGTCAGCTGTGCGGGGCCGGGCGGGACAAGTACGCCGGGTTCAACACACCGACGTCGGCGTGGCCGTATCGGGCCTACGAGCCCAGTACCACCATTACGTACCGGTACACGGCGTGGGCCCACCATCCGGGCCAGATCGATCTGTACGTCTCCAAAGAAGGTTTTGATCCCACCACTGAGGCGCTGGGTTGGGACGATCTGGAGTCCCAGCCGCTGTCCACTCTCTCGACTAACACGGTCAACGGTCAAAGCGCCGAATACAACTCACCGACCTACGAGCAGCAGATAACCCTGCCCAATCGCACCGGACGCATGATCGTGGCATCGATCTGGCGTCGATCTGACAGTCCCGAAGTGTTTTACAACTGTTCGGATCTCGTCTTGGAGGCTGGCGCCAACGGTGAAATCTATAACCTCGGGTCGGTTGAGGGCGACGTCGCTCCCCCGTCGACCAATGGTCAAACGTCCCAAGAGTCGACAGCGACCACCGTGGCCGAGCCAGCCACAACATCAACGACAGCCTTAACGACAGTGTCAACAACGGCGCCAACCTCTACGAGCGAACCTCAGACCGAGGTCGCGGGCCAAGTTGTTCTCGTGCCCGGCCAGTCCGGTGACGAAGAGGATCATCAAACCAACACGGCTGCACCGTCGGCGCAGGATGCTTCCAGCCCGGCAACCGGTGACGAAGTGGCGGCAGCCCCACTGCCAACTGCGGAGTCATCTGGCGATGGCTTTCCGTGGACCGCCTTCTTCCTCGGTGGCATCTTCACGCTACTGCTGGCCATTTTGATCGTGATGTTGACCGTTGTGATGACCGGCCGACGGACCGACCGGTCTTCGCTCGCCGGTTAATCAGCCGCAGGATCTGGTCCGCTTTCGGCCAGCCAGAGGTCATAGCGGTCCACGTCGATCCAGGCCCCAGATCGCTCGGCGAACGATCTGGCTTCGGGAGTCATCAACTGTGTTTCTCCTGCCCGAGCCCTGCTTGACGACACGCTGTCGATGCCGTCCGGCAGAAGCGAGTCATCCATCAAGATGTCAGGCGGCGGCGATGGTGAACCCTGACGTGGAAACACGACCAGCTCGGGTAGTCGAGCCATGGCCCGGTCCCGATCGGCCGTCGAGTCGTACCACTTGAGTTCCTGGATCTGATGCCACTTGTCCGCTCCAAGCACCATCAGGTCGTAGCCTTCGGCAACGTCGACCAGGAGCCGTCTCTCGGTGACGACCGCCCTCAGACCCGCCCACGGGGCGACCGAACGGTGTAGCATTTCGACCTGATGTTCGAACAGCGGGTGTGTGACGTGCTCTTTGGCCAGAGGTGCTCGACTAACCACTAGGTCAAGTCGGGTCAGGTCAAAATGCTGCAGCACCGCCGCTGCCATGGAAAGATGGGCGACGGTTGGCGGATTGAACGAACCTGGAAATACGCCGACGCCTGCCACGGTTATCCAGAGTAACGCTGCAAGAGACTCACCATGACTACTACAACACTGATCTACCTCATCGCCGGAGCCTCGTTCTTTGCTTCGTGGCTGGTGAAGCGATGGCTGAACAACACCTACACCAAGTGGAGTCGGGTGCCGAATACCCACGGCATCACCGGAGCACAGACCGCCCAGGCGATTCTGCACAAGAACGGTGTCAACAACGTCCGAATCGAGCCGGTCAAAGGCAAGCTGACCGATCACTACGATCCCGATCGTGACATCCTGCGACTGTCAGCCACCAACTACGCTCAGGCCTCGGTGGCATCAATGGCGGTGTCAGCCCATGAAGCGGGCCACGCCATGCAGGACGCGCACAACGATCGACGCCTCGCCTTCAGGCGATTCCTGGTACCGATAGCGGCGTTGGGCAACCGGCTGGGGCCGATCTTATTGCTGTTCGGTTTCATGCTCGGCAGTGCCACGGCCATCCAGCTCGGGGCGTTTTTGTTTCTCGGCATGTTGATCTTTCAGCTGGCCACTCTCCCGGTCGAGATCAACGCCAGTCGCCGAGCGCTGCGAAATCTGCGGGAGTTGGGGTTCACCGACCCTGAACAAGAGGCCGGCACCAAACGGGTACTTACCGCTGCCGCGTTCACCTACGTGGCCGCTGCGGTGACGTCACTTGCGTACCTGGCCACCCTGTTCGCCGGTCGACGACCGTCGTCGGCATGAGCGCCTCGATTCGATACTCGCTCGATCACCAACAAAAATAGAACATCTGTTCGCTTTTGTTTCGAGGGCTGGCTAGGCTCAGCTGATGGCCCGCCGAGATGACCTCCTAACCGACTGCGCACCCCTCCCACTCAACCTCTTCGGATCGGGCGAACCGGAGTTGGCTTCGGCCCCGAGGTTCGTCCGGGTTCAGCTTGACCCATGCTGTTGGGTCGATCACGTCGACGGGTTCATCACCGGAGCCGATCAGCTGTACTCACATGTGGTGGACAACTTCGAGTGGCAACGGGGTGAGCGCCTCATGTACGGCAACTGGCTCGACGAGCCCCGCCTCACTGCCAAGCCACCTCTGCATGCCGCAGCCGTTCCCAGCGTGGTCCGCGACGCCGTCCGGTCACTGGAAGCCCACTACGGACGAAGGTTCAGCGGGTTGTTTTGCAACTTCTATCAGCGGGGTGATGACAGCGTTGCCTGGCACGCCGACCGGATCGGCCGCACCGACGTTGATCCGCTAGTGGCCATCATCAGCCTGGGCGGTCCGCGAACCTTCGCCATGCGGGACAAGGCCGATGCGTCACCCGACGACGGCAACGCTCAGACTCAACGCCCGACACGCCGGTGGACCCTGTATTCCGGCGACCTTCTGGTCATGGGCGGCGCAACCCAGCATCACTGGGAACACTCGGTCCCGAAAGCCAAGGGCGCCCCGCCACGAATCAGTTTGACCACCCGCGCCAC
>CALJMD010000247.1 GCA_937981915.1 uncultured Acidimicrobiales bacterium | reverse complement strand
GCCGGAGGACGAAGCCTTTCTCGACTTCTCCATCAAGGAGGCCCGCCTGGTCGGGTTCGGGTCGATCGTCATGATCGTTCGCTCTGACATCGAGGCCGACGTGGTCGAGCACATCGCAAATCAACACGGCGACTTGCCCGTTATCTACGTGCGACAAGATGATCTGCCGCCGGCCCGAGACAAACCATGGGGTACGCTTCATGCCGTGTTGAGCGCCGCCGACGTTATCGACCGGCCATTTGCCGTTATTAACGCCGACGATTACTACGGGCTCGAGTCGTTCCGTATGGCCATGGCCGCACTGGCCAACAGCGAAGCAGGCAAGGCTGCCAACGTCGCCTTCGAGGTGGGGAACACGCTGCCGCCGTCTGGGTCGGTGACCCGAGGGGTCTGTCAGGTTGCCGATGGCCGCTTGACTGGCATCGTCGAAACCGAAGAGTGTCAGCGTCTCGACGACGGAACAATTTCCGCCGGCGGGCAAACGGTTGATGCCGACACTCCGGTATCGATGAACATGTGGTGTTTCGACCACAGTGTGCTCAGCGACTTTCAGGAACGCTGGGACGCCTTCCTCGCCGTCAACAGTGACGAGGCCAAGGCCGAAGCTCAACTACCAACCATCGTTGGTGAGCTGATGGCCGACGGTCGAATGACGGTAGATGTCGTCTCGTCACCGGAAGAGTGGATCGGGATCACCAATCCCGAAGACTTCGACCTGGCACGAGAAGCCTTCGCTAACTATCAGCTGCCGGCCAGCTAGTCTGTCGAGCTCTCACCGGCGACGCTGTCAATCGCAGAACTGTCTGCCGCTGCCAACTCGGCTGCCAGGGTGGCACGGCGAATCTTGCCGATCGACGTCTTCGGGAGAAGTTGACGGAGTTCCAGCTGCTTCGGCGCGCACCAAGCCGGCAGCTCAGCTTTGACCATCGTTCGGAGTTCGTCCAGCCGCGGTGCCGAATCGTCAGGAGTGGGCACGATTACGGCCACAACCTGATGACCCCATTCAGGGTCGGGTAGTCCGACCACGGCTGCCTCTTGTACTCCCGGATGGCGACGAAGGAGACGCTCAACGGGATCCGGCCACACCTTCTCCCCGCCGGTAACAATGACGTCGCCTCGCCGACCGTGCACGGCGAGGCCACCGTCGGCCTTCACTTCGCCGAGATCGCCGGTGGGGAACCAACCGTCGCTGGTGAACGGGCTTGCGGTCTGCTGTCGATAACCCCTAAACAACATCGGGCCTCGTACCTGCAACTCGTCGCCCGCCGGTCCCGGAATGGTTCGGACCTCGCAACCGTCGAGAACGACCTGCCCTTCGCTGGTGTTGTAGACAATCCCCGATCCGGTCTCCGTCATCCCGTAGGTCGACCAGACGTTGTCAGGAAGATGCTCGGGAGGGGACGCCCCACCGATGAGAATTCGGCGGAAGATGTTGGGATCGATCTGGGTAAGCGTGCGAGTAACCAGTGACACCAACGTTGCTCCGTCAGTCGCCGCTTGAGTGGTCTTGGCCGGGTCGAATCGGTCGTGAACCGTCAAACCCGTTCCCGTGATGAGAGCTCTGAGCACTACCGACAGCCCACCAATGTGAGCGGGAGGTAGGCATGCCAGCCAGGTGTCGGCGGCAGGGTCGACGTCAAGAGCGCGGCTAGTCGCTCTGGCCGATGCCTGTACAGAGCCGTGGGTGTGGATCACGGCTTTGGGTTGCCCACTGGTTCCGCTGGTGGCCACAACAACCGCATCGCCTTCTTCGACCGACTGACCGTCAGGCAACTCAATCTCAACGAGATGCCCGGTGTCGTCGAGGCGTCGAAGTCTGGTGGGTGCCAGTGCTGCCATCACCTGCCTGCGAGTCTCATCAGGAAGGCGGGGGTCTATCGGGGCGAATGCATCGCCTCGGGACCAAACCGCCTCAATTGACTCAACGAAGAGCCGACTGGGCGGAAGAGCGAGCGCCACCAGTTCAGGCACATGAACTAGACTACGCCCGGCATCGAGCGTCCGTTCGTGCCCAAGCGAAGTTGCCTCGTCCGTCCCCTCCGGATTGGCAACGATGCGATTGTAGAACTGCATCGTCGAAGGAGTGAACAACTTGGAACCGGTTATCTGGCGAGACGGCGCGCTAATCGAGTATTCGCAGGCCACGGTCCACGTGATGTCGCACATGGTGGCCAGAGGCTCACAGGTCTTTGACGTGATGGCCGCAGTGGACGGCGACGACGGGCCGTCGGTGTTCGGGCTTCGACCTCACGTGGCCCGTTTCGTCCGGTCAATGCAGTTGATGTCGATGGACCCGATACCGGCGGTCGGTCAGATCGAGGCCGCCATCGCCGAGACCGTTTTGGCCAACTGCAGTGGGTCCGATGCGCCGCTGCCGGCGGGGCCGTGGCTGGTCAAGGTCATTGGGGCGTGGGAGGAGGCCGCCGGTCTTCTGCCAGCCAGCCCTGAACCTTCGCTGTACGTTGCTGTCTCGTCCTTCGGTCCCGGGCCGTCATTGGGCACGCTGCCGGAGCCGGCCCGGCTGAAAACGGCCGCCATGCCAAAGATTCCGGCATCGGTTTTGCCCCCCGGCCTGAAGGTCGCAGCCGGTTACACACCGGCTCTTCGACACATGATGCAAGCCAAGGCAGAAGGCTTTGACCATGTTGTGTGTAGAGATATCAACGGGGATCTGGCCGAGTCGGTGGCCTCCAGCCTTCTTGTGGTGGCGGACGGCAAAATCGTCGCTCCGCCTCTGGACACTGTTCTCGACGGCATTACCCGGCGAGCCCTTCTCGATGCCGCCGCCTTTCTTGACATACCTACCGATGTGCGCCCGGTTCGTTGGCGCGAAGTGACCGAAGCCGACGAGTTGGTGATGACGTCGACCACCAAGTCGGTGCTGCCTGTGGGCGTGCTTGATGAACGGACGCTGCCAGCGCCCGGCCCGATAACGCTGAAACTTGGTGATGTCATGTCCGCCGTCTTAGAGGGCCGTCACGATCTGAGTGAGCGTTGGCTGACGCCGCTAACCGGTCTGTCACAATAATCCGCTGCAAGTTCGGTGCCTCGTGAATCGCCTGGGTCGCAGGGCGACCCGGCTCGAGGTTGTAGCCGGGCTCACCGCAGGAAGCAGGTCTCTGGCGGGTGGATGGAGACCGGCGTCCGGGGAACACGGTGAGCCCGGCCGCCTGCCGTGCCTGACAGGCCTACTGGGAACAGTAGAAGGCCAGTATATCGAACACATGTTCTAGCACGCAAACCCGGTCAAGGGGACTTACTTGCCGCTGCTAACGTCAAGCGGTTTTGGAGACCAAGGCGGCGAGTCGTTCCGCCGATTCGCTGGCACCGTGATCGAGCAGCGGCTCAAGCGGCGCGGTCCACAGCGTGCCGCTGTAGGCCAGCCGACAGTGAGCCTCGCTGCCGGTGTCGGCAGCGCCGTTCACCTGAACCTCGAGTATCCAATCGGCGTGGTCGCGGCCATCAACCTCTTGTCGTTCGAACCGAACCAAACCCGGTCCGTCAGCTCCGGGCGCGACGCATTCGGCCCGAATCATTCTCAGCCGCTTTGACCTGGCCAACGGACCGATCCGGGCTCGCAGGGTGACCCACCATGCCGGTTCGCCCACCTGGTCGGGCTCAACAGCTGGGCCCGGTTCGGCTTGTTCGACCTTGTGTACGAAGTCAATCCAGCTGGGGTATGTCTCCAGGTCACTGACGACAGGAAAGAGGTCCGTCGGTGTGGCAGGTGTCTCGAGGATGAAGGTCTTGTCCACTCTCCCAGTGTGCCCCGTACCCTTGACGTTGTGACCGCCGAAGTAAACAGCTCCTGGCCGTCCGGCATCGAGTTCCGAACAATTCGGCTCGACAATGATCAACGGTTCATGTCGGCACCGGCCCTCATGCCGCCCGATGGCATACCGATCACCGATTTCTACACGCTCGGTTCATTGAGCGGCCTTCTGTGGGCCAAGTCCGGCCGGATCATCGCCGGTTTGGGCCCGGTTCAGCGGATGCCGCCGACCTCGACCGATCTTGCCGTCGTGCCCGGGCGCGATGACCTGCAGATACCGGGCACCGGCCCGGTGGCGTTTGCTGCTCTACCGTTCAAGCTTCCACAACGCATCAATGAGCCGGCTTCGGAATTGTTGCTTCCGGAGGTGGTGTTGGCAGTCGATCCTGACGGTCGCCGCTGGGCCACCGTCTTGCTGACCGGCGCGGCCGCCATGTCCGATGAGTCCGTCATCGATCACGTTCTGCATCGTGTCGCCGAACTTGGCCCGACGCAGGGCGCAGGCACCGACACTGCGACCGATGTTGCGGAAGCCGCGCATCGTGAACCGACGGAAGTAACGCTGCGATCGGGCCTTGCGCCGGAGTACTGGCGTGATGAGATTGTGGCGTCGGCCTGTGCCTTGATTCGCTCCGGCGAGTTGAACAAAGTGGTATTGGCCCGAGAGCTTTCGGTCACCGCCGATGCTTCGTTTGATCAGCCCACGATCATGGCCCGTCTGGCTGCCACGTTTCCTACCGCAAACCTGTTTCTCGTTGACGGATTCTTTGGTGCGTCGCCGGAAACTCTCATCTCGCGGATGGGTGATGTTGTTACTGCCCACCCGTTGGCCGGCACGCTTCCACGCTCGAACGATCCGAATCGGGATCGCGAACTGGCGGCCCAACTACTGGCGTCGGACAAGAACCGATGGGAGCATCGGATCACCATCGACTGGTTGTTGGACACGCTGTTGCCGTTCTGCTCCTACGTTGACGCCGAGCCTGAACCTTCGCTGGTTTCGCTGGCCAACGTTCATCACCTTGGCACCAAGGTCGAGGGTCGATTGTCGTCGCCTCCGACCTCGGTGCTTGACTTGGTCACCGCACTGCATCCCACACCCGCCGTGGGAGGGGAGCCGCAGAAGAAGGCTCTTGACGTCATTGACGAGCTCGAACAGGCTGACCGCGGTCGCTACGCCGGGCCGACGGGTTGGATTGATGCCGCCGGGAACGGGCAGTTTGCCGTCAGTGTTCGTAGCGCCCAGTTTGTTGACCCGAATCGCGTCGACCTGTTCGCCGGTGTCGGTGTGGTCGCTGACAGTGACCCTCAAGAAGAGCTGGATGAGACCCGGGCCAAGTTTCGGGCCATTCTCGGCGCCCTCGTTCAGCCCTAGGATCGGTCGAACCGTCGACACGGTGAATCGTCGACACGGTGAACCATCGACACGGTGAACCTTGACACCGTGACCGGCGAGGTTTATAGAGCTAGTTGATCGATGGCATCGGAGATAGACGAGTTCACCCGGTCATGGAACGTCACATTGGCTGATCGGTTCGTCTTTGCCACCAAGGCCCGTACCGCCACGTCACCTGGCGTGGGGTCACCCGGGGTCCAGCTAACGGCCGGCAGTCCGTGAGCCCGGCACAGCGTCACCAGATCGGTCTCATGCGGTGTTCCGAAAAGCTGCTCGAAGGTCTCGTCCGGAACCAGTGAGGCTTGTGGCAGGAAGGAGAAGATCCCGCCGCCGTCGTTGTCAACGATGACGATGGTGAGATCGATGCGTCGACGGCGCAGCGCGATCAGGGCCGGGCTGTCATGGAGGAAGGCAACGTCGCCAATCAACAGGGTTGTCGGCGTGCCGGACAATGCGACGCCAATGGCGGTCGACACAACTCCGTCAATGCCGTTTGCCCCACGATTGGAGTACACGTGAACGTTGCGCCGATTGGGAGCGAACCACTCGATGTCACGCACCGGCATGGACGACGACACCACTAGTGCTCCGCCCGACGGCATGGTTTTCATCACGTGGCGAGCGATTCCAATCTCCGATGCAGCCCCCTCCGCGGTGGACATCAATTCGGCCACAATGTCGGCCGCCGCTTGGTCGACATGGCGCCACACCATTGCCTCGTCGCTCGACTCGTAGTCGGCGGGAATGTGGGAAACGATTGCACTGGCCAGCCCATGCTCGGGTACGAACAACGCAGCAAGCCGCTCCGGATCGCTCCATCGGCCTGGCTCGTGGGCCACGATGACATCGGCCCCCCAGCTTGCGATTCGTTGACCGAGCACCTTGCTTGCCGGGGGCTCACCGAAACGAAGCACAACGTCAACGGTGCGACGCTCTACGAAAGCATCGTTGCGCAGAATGGCATCGAAGTGGGTAACGGCATGGCTTTCCGCCCGACAGCCCGATCGATGGTCGGCCAGCACCGGCCATCCCAAACGTCGGGCTAAGGCCAACACGGCAGAAGGGTCCGAAGTGCCTTGCCCGGCAACGATCACACCGCCTAGTCCACGTATGCGATGCCAAACTTCGAGAGCTCGGGAGGCGACCCCGGGTTCGCCAGGCTCGCCTGAACTACCGGTTGGTCTAGCATCCAGGTGCCACGGGGCGCCAGCGGGACGACCAGGTGGACGTTCAGCCGGCTGGGCCACCAAAGGGTCGCGAAAGGGGAGGTTGATGTGCACGGGCCCTGGCCGCCCCGATGCTCCTCGGGCTTCGGCTACCAGTCGAGAGCCGAGCGAGCGCCAGAACGATGACGCGGAGAGGTCGGCCAAGCCGGGGTTGGTGAAGAATCTGACCTTGTCGCCGAATAGGTGGTCTTGACCGATTGTTTGTGGAGCGCCGACGTCTTGCAGCTCGGGTGGCCGATCGGTGGTGCATACGACAAGGGGGACACCGGCCAACGAAGCCTCGGTGACCGCGCCGAGGAAATGGGTGGGGGCTGTTCCACTGGTGGCGGTGACCACGGTTGGATTTCCGGTGGCCAGGGCGTTACCCAGTGCGGCGAACGCTGCCGATCGTTCGTCGTGGAAGACGTGAAGCCGGAGCCGGTCGTCGTTGGCCAGGGCCAATGCCAGAGGTGTTGAACGAGAGCCGGGAGCGGCGAACGCGTCGGAAATTCCGGCCCGGTGCCATTCGTCGACCAGCGTGGCGCAAAACGTGGCGGCCGCCGATTCGTTGGCAGTGGGGCGTGAGCTGGAGTTTGTCACTGTCAGCCAAGGTAGCCAAGATGTAGATGTGTCGCTCAACTACTGGTCGTGGTGCCCAAGCACGGCGGCTGTCTGGTCAGAGTCATCAGTGTCATCAGAGTCGTCAGTGTCATGTCGTAGCCTCTCGCTAGGTTAGGGACTACAAAGTCGCCCTCTGTACAGCCCCGGTGGTGTGCCGTCTCATGTCGCTCAAAACAACCGTTGTCACGCCTGGTGCCGATACGTCGTCGACACCGATTGTTCTGCTGCACGGCTTCACCCAGAACTCCGGTTGCTGGGGCGGCTTTGACCAGGCCTTGAGCAGCCACTTTCCCGATCGACAGGTTGTAGCCGTGGACGCTCCAGGTCACGGAGCATCAGGTCATGACACGGCGGATTTGGTGGTGACGGCCGATCTGGTGGTTGAAAGCCTTGAGCAGCTCGGGATTCATCGGGCGCTCTACGTGGGCTATTCGATGGGAGGCCGGACCGGTCTGCATTTGGCCGTCTACCGGCCAAATCGGGTGGCCGGATTGGTCTTGATCGGTGCATCTCCCGGTCTAGCCGATGCCGACGAACGGCGGATTCGGCGAATGGCCGATGAGCGTTTGGCCGAGCAGCTGTTGTCCGATGGGCTGGATTCTTTCTTGGATCGTTGGCTGGCGAAGCCATTGTTCGCCGGTCTCACTGAAGTGGCTACCGCCAGGGAGGCTCGGATGAGAAATCGGCCCAGTGGTTTGGCCGCTAGTCTCCGCCACTGCGGAACCGGTGTTCAAGAGAACCTGTGGCCCCGGCTGCTGCAAGTCCGATGCCCCGTCTTAATGGTTCACGGCTCCAACGACACGAAGTTCGGTCGTATCGCGGGCCGAATGGCGACCGAGTTGCGCAAACGTCCGGCCACATCGGTTGAACAGACCCGCTCGGGCCAGCCCACGGTTGCCCCCGGCGCCGAGGTGGCAGGGGTTGATGGAACGCACGCGGTCCACCTCGAGCAGCCTTCGGTCGTTGCGTCGGTGGTAGCGGAGTTCGCAGCCGACCATGGTCTATAAGTCTGGTTGCAACCGAGAACAGCGACCCGTGAAACCGTTTACTGACCGAACCGCCTAGTCGACGAGCTGTCGGCTTGCTGCCAGGCGGTCAAGAACGTCGGTGTCCGGGGCGGGAGCCACCCCCGACCCGGTCGGCGTCTCAACCATGAGTGCTCCCCGGTCGGTGTTGTGATCAGTGGCCAGATCGGGCCACGGATCCATACTCATCCAGCGGCGGGATGGACTGAGATCGCCGGTGACCGTGAACGCCTCGTGACCGGCCAGAGCGGCCAGCGCGTGTCTGCCGAGAGCAGACTCGATCATTCCTCCGGCCGAGAGAGCGAAACCGAGGGCTCTACACTGTTCGACGATCGGCAACGTCGCTGCGAGCCCGCCATAGCGTGACGGTTTGATGGTGACGGCGGTGGCCGCCTGTTCGTCGTGCAGCCTGACGATGGCAGCGGCGTCTACTGCCGCCTCATCTGCGGTGACAAGGCATCCGAGGTCGTGAGAAGCCAGCTCCGAAACGAGCCGTGACGCGGCGGCAAGGTCTTTCGGGTCGAACGGCTGCTCAATTGCAGCTACCCCTATGTTCGCCAGTTGCATCATGGTGTCGATGCCGTCGTCGTTGTAGGAGCCGTTGGCGTCGACGTGCCAGGCAACATCAGCTTTAACCTCGTTCACGACTCTGGTGGCGACGTCGACATCGTGACCGGGTTCGATCTTCAGTTTGATCCGGCAATACCCGGCTTCGACCAGTCGACGACATGCCGAGATGACGTCATCGACTGGCCCGAGCCCGATGGCGGCCCCGGCCGGGCATCGAGATGCTTGCGAACCCAGCATCTGGGCCAGCGAGCGATGGAAGTTCTTACCAATTGCGTCGAGTGACGCCATTTCAAGCGCGGCCGCCGACAGAGGACCGAGGTTGAGCAGACCGGTTGGGATGGGACTGCTCGACTCTGCTTCGGGTGCCGGCAACAATTCACGAGCATTGCGCCCAACCAACTCAGGGGTGACTTGTAGTAAAGCCTCATACGAATCGGCAGCTGACTCAACCGTGTAGCCGCTCGTGGGCAGAGCGGCAGATTCGCCCCACGCCCAGGTGGCGGTTCCTGATTGATTGGTAAAGCCGAGACCGATGACGGCCAGCGGCCTAACCGATGTTGTGCCGTGGTTTGCGGTCAACGCTTCGGTCATCGGTAGCTGCAAAAGTCGAACATCGATTGCCTCGATCAGGGGGGAGTGATCTCGGTCGAAACCGGCCAGGAGAAACGGGCCGTTCATAACGACCATCGTGGTCTGGGAGACCGGTTACAGAGCAAGTTTCACCTGTTTCGAGAAAAGTTTCGTTCGATGCGACAACTTCGATAGTAGCTGAAACCCGCTGGATTGCAGGGGTTTGCAGCTTCGAGGAGTGCTGGTCGCGAACGCCTTTCGATTATTCTCAAAAATCTTCGCGACGAAATGCTGACTCGAGCGTCGTACTATCTGCACCCCCTCAAGCACACACAAAGGGTGTTGGGCGACTGCCCACAGTTGAAGAAGATTCTGGGCGAATGGACGAGCTTGCTCGTCTTACTTCGATAGACTGTGAGCAGATGGGGCCAGCCATTACTTCCCTCCAATGGCTGGCCCCATTTATCTTTTTGCCGCAGGCTTCACAGCAGGATTGCCAGCCGGGTCTCTGATCAGCGGTTGGCGCGGAATCCGTAGTAGGCGGCGAAGAACCAGAGACCGCCGAACACGGCGATTGGTTCCCAGAACTCCGGGCTCCATCGCTCGACGAATTCATAGCCGAGGGCACGCCCGTAGGCCACAGCGGCAAACACCGTCGTTGCCACCTGCCATCGGGCCGAGTAGCCAACCAGGCCGAGAACCTCGCCAATGAAGGCCACGGTGGCCGGTATCGAGAGAATCCAGATGGCGGCCGGGTCCCACTCGAGCGGCCACGGCGGATACCCGGCGGCCGACAAGACAGCCACAAGTAGCCCCAGGGGGTAGAGGGCTAGGCAACGCCGACATACCGGCTTGCCGGCCAGGCGCACACATCGTTCGTTGTGGTCACTCTCCCAGTGATGGGACAACCACATGCCGGCGCTAACGCCCTCGTCGGCGTTTGAGCCGAGCTGGTGGTCTGCAATTGCGGCCATGTCGTCGTCATCGGCAGCGATGGGGGAGAGCTGAGCGCATGGGAAAGGTCTGTGGTACCAATACCCAATGACAGACGCACTGGATCTCCGACAATCTTCGACCGGCGACCCTGCTGACCGGTTGTACGCCATTGTTGAACAGGGCCTGTGTATCGGGTGTGGCCTGTGTCAGGCCGTGGCTGGTCCACAGCGGGTCGCGGTGACCAAGAGCTCGTCGGGCTACTTGCATCCGACAGTGGTCGGACCACTCGATCATGCCACTGTTGATGTCATCTACGACGTCTGCCCCGGAACCAGGGTTGACGGTCTTCCCGAGCATCTGGTGGACGACGACACCAAGATCGACAATGTGTGGGGGCCCTGGCGGCGTATCGTTCGAGCCTGGGCTGCCGAACCGGCGGTTCGATTTGAAGGATCAACGGGCGGTGTTCTGACCGCTTTGGGGCAGTACCTGCTGTCATCGGAACGGGTGGATGCGGTTCTCCACGTTCGAGCGTCAACCGAGGAGCCTACGTTCGGCGAAGCGGTCCTCAGCTTTACTGAGGCCGATGTGCTGGCCGGCGCCGGTTCACGGTACGGGCCGACCGCTCCCTTGTTGACCATCAACGAAGCGCTTGATCGAGGAAAAACGCTGGCGTTTATCGCCAAACCGTGCGACATTGCTGCGCTTCGAAACCTTGCCCGACACGACCGGCGGGTCAATGAGCTGGTTCGGTACTGGTTGACTCCCGTTTGCGGTGGCTTTGGTGCTCCGTCGTTCACTGCCAACTTCGTCAAAGGCCTTGATGTCGACCCTGAAGAACTGACCGATTTCCGCTACCGGGGGCGAGGATGCCCGGGCCCGACAGTGGCAACGACTGCTGAGGCATCACACGAGCGTCACTACCTCGACTACTGGGGCGACGACTCAACGTCGTGGGTGCTCCCATGGCGATGTCGTATATGCCCCGACGGCATTGGTGACAGCGCCGATCTGGCGGTCTCCGATACCTGGCCCGGCGGTTCGCCTACCAGGCAGGAAAGCGTCGATGATCCGGGCACTAATGCCGTGGTGGCCAGAACGGTGGCCGGGCAGCAGCTGCTGGAGGCAGCCGAGGCCGATGGGGCAGTAGTGATCGAGTACGACGTCACCCCTGACGACATGAGTATCTACCAGCCACATCAGATGCATAAGAAGTACGCAGTTGACGCCCGCTTCAAAGCACTGGGCGATGCCGGGCGAATTGTGCCGGAAACGAACCGGCTTCGTTTGGCTGAGCTGGCTGCGGAACTGCCGGTATCGGTCAATCGGTATCAGCGGGAAGGTACCGCTCGGCGACTGGCCGAAGGCAAAGGAACGGAGCCGCGACCAACGCCCAGGTCGTCGTAGGTTTGGGCGTTCTGCCGACCGGCGTGGCGTTAGCCTTAAGCCATGGCATCAACTCCCGAACCGGTTGCCTCCCGGCCGCAAAATATGGCGAACTACGGAGTTCCCGATGACAACGAGGGGCTTTTGCCGTGGACGTGGGCCCAGCAACGCTTGGTTGCGTCCCGCAACTATTGGCTGGTAACGGCATCTCGGTCAGGTCGCCCTCACTCGATGCCGGTGTGGGGGGCGTGGATTGCCGATGATGACGTATTCTTCGTCAGCTGCGCCGGTTCGGCCCGCAAGGCGCGGAACATGAGGGAGAATCCGGCCGTCGTCGTCACGGCCGATGACACCGTCGAGGTGGTGTCGGTGGAGGGTGTCGCCACGGAGATCGAGGCTGGTGACACCGCTCGCTTGCGGGGCTATCTCGAACCGTTGGTGGCGAAGTACGAGGAGTTTCCTTCGGTTGACGAGATGCTTGAGTTCTTCAGCTCAAACGCAGCTTTTGTGATTCGACCGGATCGAGCCTTCGCAATTATTGAACGTCCGGCCGATTTCGGCCCCAGCGCCACCAAATGGGTTTGGCCTGGTTGAGCACCCCTGGTTGGTCTGGCGGCCCACAGGGAGATAGAAAGAAGCGCAATGTTTGGATCGCAGGATATGAAGAACCGTCAACGGCTTGACGGAGACCACCGTCGTACCGCTCGTCAGGGCGGTCGTCGGACTCAGGGCGTAGCGCTGGTAGCTGCTGTGGCGGCGCTGTCGCTGGCGGGATGTACAAGCGGGCCGGGTAGTCAGGCCGAGTTCGTTGATGTTTTGACCCGCGATGATGCGTTCACTCAGCCGCAGGCCGAGTGTCTCGCCGACGCCGTGTTTGATGAGTACGGAAACGACGACGACGCTCTAGGGAAGATTTCTGGAGCAACCAGCTATGAATTTCTGACCGGCGAGGATGGGGTGGACGGCTTCGATGAGTTCCTCAGCGCCCAGGTGGCAGAGTGCACCACCTTTGATCTTCAACCCGCCGGTGACTCATAGCCAGGAGCTCTCGCTCACAACGCTCGTTCGACGAGCCGGCAATCAATAGTCGTCGGCTTGTAATCGACGCGTTTCGACCATGTGACGGACGATTTGAAGGCCTCTCGCAAAAGGTAGAAACCCCGGCACTCGCTAAAGGCCGGGGTTTCTGGGGAGAGTGTTCAAATGATTAGACGTCTCTAACCTTAGTTTGGTTACAGAGTTTTCTCAAATTTTGGCCGTATTTGTTTCTTTTTGGCAACGGAGAAGCGATTTTCGGCCAGTTTTAGGCGTCTGTAGAGGTCAGATCTGGCCGTTCGTCGGTGTCTGCGAGGCCTATGAGCCGTTTCTTTATGTCAGTTGTTACGCCGGTGGGCAGTCAGAAACGGCAGCGACCGCCGAAGGTTCGCCTATCAGATACAGAGCTTTCACGCTGATCGACGTCGAGTTCCAGGCGTCGGCGACAATCCCCAAGGTCTCACCGAACTGGTAATCGGCAGCCCAATTGTCCCAGATTTGTATGGCGCCGAGGTCATTCATCAGATTGACTCCCGAGTCTGCGCCAAGGCCGAGCAGGGCTTGGGTTTCCATAGCCGGGATGCCCCAGGCGTCGGCCAGGGTCTCGGCATCGGCCTCGCTGATGGCCGCTTCGTCGAATCGGATCAGGCCCCGTCCAATCCAGGCTCCGTCGTCCATGGCGCCGCTTGGTGCGGGGCAGAGTATCGCCTCAGGAGGGGTGGTGGACGTCGTTTCGTCGTCCGGCGCCGTGGTGGTCAGAATCGTCGTTGTGGTATCGGCCGTGGTGTTTGTGGTGCTGGTGGCGTTTGTATCGTCTGTGGGGTCTGCCGTTGTCGGTGTCTGGCCGCCCGAATCGTCGCCGGGCGCTGGGTCGGACTCGCCGGATTCGTCGGACTCTTGTTGCGACACGGTCGTCGTCAGAACTGCGGTTTGGGTGGTTTGGACGCCGTCCGCCTCGGCCGGGACTGTTGTCTGTTCGACTGTGTCGTCGGTCGCGTCTTCGGAGGCCGCGTCGAGGGGTGGCTGGCTCGTCAGGTTGGGGTCTGCCGTTTCGCCTGCGGTTTCCACGCTCTCGAGAGTGGCACCGCCCCGTTGAAACACGTCGGTCATGACGGCACCGGCGGCGGCCAACCCGGCCATCACGCCGACACCGGCTGCTTGGTAGCGTCGCCGTTGACGCCGTTCGACGATTTCCATGATCGTGCCCAGGCTTGGGGCGACGACATCATCGTTGGCGTTGTCGTACGGTTCGAAGTTCATTGGTGGTTCCTCTCGGCTTCTCGTTGCCGATGACCGCCCCGCTGATTGGGGGCCATGGAGATTTCGAGGTTTTTTCGTGCTTTGTGGAGTAGAGCGGAGGCGCTGCCGGGGGCGATGCCCATTCTTCGTGCCACCTCGGCCTCTGGGAGCTCCTCCCAGTAGCGGAGTCGAATGGCCTCGGCCATGCGTGGAGGGAGCGCCTTGACGGCAACGGTGACGTCTTCTGGTCCTTTGCCGGCCACGAGGAGGTCTTCTTCAGGTGGGTGCACCGGCTGAAGTCGTTGAGGCTCCGCGTTACGGGCAATGGCCCGCTTCTCAAAGGCCGCTCGCCGCCACGAGCGCTTGCAGAGATTTATCGCCGTGGTACACACCCAAGCATCTGGTGCTTCCATCGATCCGACGCGGTTCCATCGTTCATAGGCACGAGCGAAGGCTTCGGCCGTGGCTTCGCGCCCAACAGTGGGGTCGCCGACGACGGCCACAACGCGCTTTGTCACGTCGAGGGCGACTTGTTCGTACCAGGCCTCGAATGACCGGGGAGGACGAGATGATCGGCGGGCTACCACCCCAGCCACCACCGTTCCTCCAGGAACGCCACTCGGTCCAGTATCGACCGGGCGTCGAGCGATCCGGGCAGAATGCGGATTTCGATGGTGTCGGGTCCCTGTGCCGGGTCGAGCATATTCACCAGATTGACGTCGCTGTAGCGCGACAAATTCTCGTTGCGAAGTCGATCTTCGAGCTGGGTCCAATCCTGTAGAGCGAGCCAGCCGCTGGCGGCATCGCTTACCAGCTCGTCGGGGAGGGCCCCAACCCTGCGACATCGAGGGTTTGTCTGCAGCTCGGCCCACAGACGTTCCCGGTCGTGGCCGAAGAGACGTATGAGGCGGGCCATGGCGTCACTATTTCGGAACGGTTGGGCGTCCAAATGGACGTGTACCGCCGCCTCGCTTGGAATGGTAAACCCGAGGTCGCGAGCCGGTTGCAGCACTCTCTCCAGCGATTGTTCGAGGTTGGAGCGACGAGGGGGTAGAACGATTTCGGTCACCCGTTCACGCTCGCCGCCCTGGGGTAGGGCGATGGCGACAGTGGCCCCATCGGCGTCGTCGAGGCGAATCTTCCCGCCGGCCAGGTTGGTCAACCGGAGATCGAAGGTTTTGGCGCAGATGTCCATGGCGTCGGCGGACGGCAATTCGGGGTCGATAGTCGACTCCAGAATCCTGAGAAGGCGACGGTCATCGCAGATGATCCGGTACCAATCTCCACTTGGGGACGCGTTGGCGTCGAGATCGTCGACGATGGTGATGTCGTCTTCAACAATGCAGAGCTCGCGGCCACCGGCGTCTCGAACCCGCTGTGCGAGGCTCAAATGGTGGAAAATGGGCTTCCCGGGTACGAGGGAAGGCTCGCTGCCAAATCGAAAAATCCGTTCGACCGTGCCGTTATGAGTGTCGCTGTCGCTGCCAGTGTCAGTGCCGCTGTCAGCCAGATGGTAGGCCAGATCGGCCCGACTGCTTCCGGCTGGGGCGAGCAGTTCGATCTCGAAGCCCAGCCGCCGCCATGGGCTTTCACCATTGCCAGCCCACGATGGTCTGACAGCGTTGCCACTGATCTGTGGATTCGGTCCGTCGGTTGACATTCGATGTCCCTAGGGGGTCGCTGCTGCGTCGAGGATCGGCTGGAACGACGATCGGTCGCCAGCCAGGATGGCTCGACCCGCTCGAGCCTTGGCATCAAAGTAGGAGACGTTCCACTCGTCGGCCAGAATCTGTACTTCTTCAAAATTGTACCCTGCCTCCAGCCATGCGTCGTACGCGGCGTGCCGGTCGAGGATTGGCTGGAATGAGGAGCGGTCGCCGGCCAGGATGGCTCGGCCCGCTCGAGCTTTGGCATCAAATTGGGAGAGGTTCCACTCGCCGGCCAGAATCATCAATTGGTCGAAGCTGTAGCCGGCGTCCCAGAACGCCTCGTAGGCCGCGTCCCGACTGGGACGTGTGGTTGTCGTCTCTTCGGTAGTTGGTGGTGCAGTAGTCGGTGGTGTGGTGGTGGTCGGGGGTTTCGTGGTGGTTGGCGCGTCGGCGGTCGGTTTGGCTGTGGTAGTTGATTTTTCTGTGGTTGACGATGTGGTGGTCGACGTTGTTGGCTCGCTGGTTGTTGTGTCCGCAGCTGGCGCCGATTGGTTGTTGTCAGCGGTGTTGTCAGCGGTGTCGTCGGCGGTGTCACTGGAGTTGTCACCGGCTGACTTCTCGACATTGACATTCAGGGCCGATGCGCCCGATGACCTTGAAGCCCGCTCCTCTTCAAGGAGGTGTTTGAGGGAGTTCTCCACCGAGCCACCGAGGGGCTCGTCATCATTGGTGCTGATCTGTTGTGAGACCAGCTCACTTGCTTTGGCCGCCTTGATCTCGACGGCGACGGCGTCGTCTTCCTGGTCGGGAATAGCTCTATCGGCGGCCAGAGCGACAGTGCCGGTCAGGGGGACCCCACAGGCAAAGGCGGTGACGGCTATTTTGGTCTTCCGGGTAAGGAACATCTCGGTTTGTTCTACTCCTGGTTGGCCGGGGTGGCCGCTTGAGTGGTTAAGTCACGGGGAGCTTCATTTCTTTACCGGCAACCGGATTTTTTTCCTGCTGAAACAAATCCAGGAACGACTGATCGTTCAAAACGAACAAGTGTTCGCTTTTGTTGGTTGGGATCGGTACTCTCGGATTCATGGGATTTCAGAACCCTCCGATGCCGTGGCGAAAGCTTGAGCAAACCCTTTCCGATCGTTCACGTCATGAAACGGCGGAGGGCAGGAACAAGGCGGAGGACGGGAACAGGACGGAGGACGGGAACAGGACGGAGGACAGTAACAAGACGGAGGACAGTAACAAGGCGGCTCGAAGCGGGGGCAGGGAGCTGAAACAAGCCCCTGAGGCCGCTTTGTACGGCACTGGGGCCAACGGGGGAGACAGCCCGGCCTGGGGCTACTACCGGGCTCCGTATCGGGCACCCGAGATCACTAGGCGGTCCTCTCGGGTTCCGTACGCCGAGTTGCACTGCCACTCCACCTTCAGCTTTTTGGATGGTGCATCCCAGCCCGAGGAGTTGGCTGAAGAGGCGGCCCGCCTTGATTTGAAAGCCTTGGCCGTAACCGATCACAACGGGTTTTACGGGATCGTCCGTTTCGCCGAAGCCGCTCGAGCGGTTGGCCTGCCCACTGTCTTCGGGGCCGAACTCGCCATCGACAAGTTGGATGTCAGCCCTGGTCAACCCGACCCCGACGGTACTCACCTGCTGGTTCTGGCCAGGGACCCGATCGGCTACGCCGCGTTGGCCCGGGTTGTCAGCGAAGCCCAGTTAGCGGGGGAGAAGGGGGCGCCCCGTATGGCCATGACCGATCTTGACCGCTGGGCTACCGACCGTGAGTTGAGCCACTGGCTGGTTCTTACCGGTTGTCGGAAGGGGGCGGTACCCCGAGCCTTGGAGCGGGAAGGCCCGGCGGCTGCCGCCGAGGCATTGAATCGTCTAGTCGACCGGTTCGGGCGGGCCAATGTAGCTGTCGAACTGTGGGATCACGGCAACCCGACTGACAGTGTTCGCAACGACGCGTTGGCCAAGTTGGCTGTTGGCGCCGGTCTGGATGTGATTGCCAGCAACAACGTCCACTACGCCACCCCGGCCCGTCGTCGCCTGGCATCGGCGCTGGCCGCGGTTCGAGCCCGACGT
>CALJMD010000246.1 GCA_937981915.1 uncultured Acidimicrobiales bacterium | reverse complement strand
TTGAACATGTCGGTGTTCGGTCGGTGGCCGATGGCCACGAACAAGCCGGTCACGTTCAGGTCGGACCGTTCACCGGTCTGGTTGTTTTCGATGACGACACCTTCGAGTTTGTCGGTGCCCTTGATCTCTTTGACCTCGGTGTTCCACATGAACTCGATCTTGGGATTGGCGAACGCCCGGTCCTGCATGATCTGTGAGGCTCGCAGCTCGTCCCGTCGGTGAACGATGATGACTTTGGAGGCGAACTTGGTGAGGAAGGTGGCTTCTTCGATGGCGGAGTCACCGCCGCCGATGACCGCAATCTCTTGGTCTCGGAAAAAGAAGCCGTCGCAGGTGGCGCAGGTCGAGACGCCATGGCCGATCAGTTCGGTCTCGTTGTCAAGGCCCAACATGATGGATTGAGCGCCAGTGGACACGATCACGGTTTTGGCCAGGTGGGTCGGTTCAGCCGCTTCGGGGTCACCGACCCAGACCTTGAATGGCCGCTCGGAGAAGTCAACCTTGGTGGCCTTGACAGTTTGGAGCTCGGCCCCGAATCGTTCAGCCTGAGCTTTGAAGTTCATCATGAGTTCGGGACCCATGACGCCTTCGGGGAAGCCAGGGAAGTTTTCCACTTCGGTGGTCAACATCAGCTGACCTCCGGGCTGGTCGCTGGTGGATGAGGGTTCGCCCTCGAGGACCAGTGGCTTCAGTGAGGCTCGAGCGGTATAGATAGCGGCGGTCAGCCCGGCCGGGCCGCTGCCGATGATGATGACGTCACGGACATCCGACATGGGAACTCCTCGTTGCGTTTCTGTTTGTTGTCCCGGTGTCTCCGGTGCCGACTGGTGATCAGTGGGACCGGTGAGAATTGCTACACCTGTTCTTTCTTACGCCAGAGAAGCATTCCAGCGAGAAGAAAAATTCCACCCAATATGTAGTAGGCCAACCACGTCTCGCCCTGGTCGACGAATGCCAGCTGACTGGTGGCCGTAACCAGTAGGCGAACGAGGGCGATGAGAATCAAGATCAACAAGACGAAGGCGATGAGTGCCAACGCCAGCGCGTACACGGCGTAGCGTGATGCCACCAGTGCGGGGCCCGTTGTCTTGTCCCGCACTTTGCCGACGTAGCCGACGACGGTGTCCGACGCTTTGGTAGCCCAGTCGACGTCTTCATGACCGGTGGTGTCATTAACGCTCACGACAACTGAGCCTACCGGCTCGACCCGCGGTACCAGTGGCTTTCGAAGTGGTGGGCTTAGGTCATTGGCACCGTCGATGGTCGCGGGGTCTGTTGGTGGTGCGCTGTGCGGACGCGGCTCACCCGCCGCCTTGTGGGCGACGGGTGAGTTCCGAGTCTTAGTGTCTACCCGGCGTTACGCCGAAGCTGCCGCTAGGGGCAGGGGGTGGCGAAGGTGTGACCGGCGCCGTCGTAACGGGTGAAGGTGCAGCCGTAGTCGTCCGAAGCGACGACGGCCGGGTCGGTGGTGCTGTCACCGGCCGGCTTCGGTCCGCCTTCGGCCCATGCGATCAGATCGCTCATGCCTTCGATCAGTTCCTGGGGCGTGAAGCCACAGTGGGACACACCGCGGATGGCTCGCTGGACCAGCATGTCGCTCTTGCCCTGCTCGGCCACCGTGTCGCCGTAGATGACAGCGTGGTGGTAGGGCACGAACAGATCGCCGAGGTTATGCATGGCCAACACCGGCACGTTGAGGTCACCGGTTACCGGTGGCACGTTCGACAAGCCGGCACGGTTTCGACCCTGCGGGTCGGCGCTCACCCTGGCGACGTCGGCGTTGAAGGCCGCTTCAGCATCGCTGACGGCCGGGTCAAGGTCGAACTGGTAGACCGTTTCGCTGTTGTCGACGGCGACGCCGGGTCGCAGTGCGATAGTGCCGTCACCGGCACCGAAGTCAAAGATGAAGTTACCGTTGCCGGTGCCGGACGGGATGCTGAACCAGAACAGGAACGCCTCGTCGTAGTTGGGTCGGTCGCCGCCGGTGCGGAGCTCAAGCAGTTGCTTGTACTGTTCGCCGGCTTCGGTCAGGTTGAAGGCAAACGGGTTGGAGATACCGAAGGCATCTTTGATGGCCGGGATGTCCGACCCGTACCACTGAGCGACATCGACCGGGAATTGCGAGGTGCCGAGTCCGAGCTGTTGGGCTGACACGGTGGCGTCTAAGAAGAAGTCGAATTCGGCGTAGTCGCCGGTCACTCCGCACAGCGGCATGGCACCGGAGTAGGTGTTGCCGTAGTTCTCGGCCGACACCGCAGCGATGTGGCCACCCATTGAATAGCCGGCCACATAAACGCTGTCAGACTTGCCGACTTTGCCGTTGAAGAATCGTGAGAGGGCGTGAGTGTCTTTGACACCCTGCGCCACGTTGTAGGAGTTCTTGGAGTAGGTGGAGGCGGCCCAGGCGTACCCTTCTTCCAGCATCCACTGCCGCAGCTCTGGTGGGAACTCGTTCTCGTTGAAGAACAGTCGCTCGCCTTCACCCCGGAAGCCGTGGGTCCACATAATAAGGTCGCCGTTCCAGTCGGCGGGAACCTCGATGCGGTAGCCGGCGCCATTGTGGACGCCCCACATTTGTTCAGCGTCGACGCCGTCAAGCGGCGCAAACGGCAGGGTTGATTCGTCTACGAACCAGTCGGGCTTTGGTGCCGCTGATGCTGAAGGTGACGGTCCTACGACCACGGCCGCCAGTGTCATCAGTGCGGTAACGGCGACGACAAGCCGTCGCAGACCGAGTCCGCGAGTGACGTTCTTCTTCATATATTCCCCTTGCAGTGGTCTAGCCGTCTTGCGACAGACGTCAACCTGTAAATAGAAACAACTAATTCATACCATATCCATGGACAGAATTACCTATGAAGGGCTAGTCTGACCGCAGCGAGGAGCTCGATCGGGGGCGTCCACGCTACTGAGATGTTGCGGTTCCACCGGCGGTGTCGGGTGTTGAAGACGACCACTTTTAGAAATGCCACGAGGGTGCTCGTGGCCAGATTCCGCGCTGTCCCGCTTGCCGTGCTCATTCCGCAGGTGTTCTTGGCTATCGCCTGGATCCGATCGGCTGTGGCCCATTCGTTCGAGCTGGACTGGTGGAGCGGCGAGCAGATCCAAACCTTTGCTGAAGAGTCCGGCGAGCTAGGTTTGCCGTTCTACGCGTTTCTTGCCGAGCTGATCCTGGCGCCGTTGGCGTCGGTCTTCGCCGTGGTCGTGGTCGCGGCCCAGGCCTCGCTCGGGCTTCTCTTACTGGTCAATGTCCGTCCCAGGGTGACGGCGCTGGCCAGCATCTTCTTGAGCACCAACTTCATCATGGGCGGGCACGTAAATCCCTCGGTTTTCTACATCATCTCGGCGTTGGCCGTGTTGTCACTGGGAATCGACACTCGCCCCCCTGCGAAGAGTTGGAAGACGCTTTCGAAGCAGGCGACAGTGCTGCTGGTTTTGGTGGTGTTGCTGTGTGCCCCGTTCATTCGCACCATGCACCCGGTTGACGTCATTGACGATCCGGCAATTGTCCTTATCACCGTTGTCGCTATCTTCGCCGCCGTGTCATGGGTGGTGTATCTGCGTTTGCTGTGGTTCCCGGACGGCTTGTTGGCCATCGAGTCTGCTGATGAGGTTGTTGTTGATCGCCAGACTGCTGGTGATGTGGCCGCTGAGTTGGAGTCGATAGCCCTTCAGGTGGGGGAGCTGGCTGGTCGGCTCTCGGGGCCGATGGCGTTCAGCTCCGACAATGTCGAGGTTGATGATCTCGAGGTTCATGATGATGTCGATGATGATGTGCAATCCGACGAGGTCGCTGTTGACGAGGTTGTTCTCGCAGTGCAGTCGGACGATGACGGCGACTCAGATGATGACGTTGACTCGGACGATGAGGTTGACTCGGAAGGTGAGTCTGACCCCGAGCCGGAGCCAGAGCTCGTCGAGGACGTCGCGATTGCTGATGGCTTGGTAATTGTTGATCGAGCCGTGTCTGACGCAGAGTCCCAGGGTGAACAGTGGTTTTCTGTGCGCTGTCACTTCCAGCTCACACCTGATACCTATGAGGAACGAATCACCATCTGGCGTTCAGGCGAGTTCGAAGAAGCTCTCGAAATGGCGGAACAGGAGGCCCGGAAGTATGCCTCCGAGCGAGGGGGTCGGTACCTCGAGTCCTGCGATGGCTACCGGATGAGCGACCCAACGTTGATTGCCGAGCCGGGCCAGCAAATCTATTCGTTGACTCGGACCAGTTCGCTGGCGCCAGCCGCCTACTTGCGTCAATTCTTCTTTACTGGGGCGGAGCAGAGCCTCTACGCTTGAGCACAACATGCTGCGTACCTCTTTCGGAGTGACGCAATGTCATAGGCCACGAAAGGGCGATTGAGTTGGCTGAACAAAGCGAAGAGGTACTGGCAAACGCGTTGCTGGGCGACATTCAGGACATGGTGTCGAAGTCACTGCCGGGGCGGCAGTTCGACAATGACGCAGTTCTCGGCAAGATCAAAGACCTGATCGACATTGCCTTGCCAGGCAAGATTCTCGACAACAACAAGGACCAACCTGCCGAACCTGCCGAAGAGAAGGCCGAGCCTGCCGAGGGCTCCGTTGGCCAACCTGCGGAGAGGTCGAGGGCTGAATCTGCTAATCGGTCTGGGGGCGAGTCCGACAACGGCTCCAGTTCAGAACCCGCCCCGGTGCCTGAAGATTCGGTTGACGAACTGAAGCACCGACACCGCAGTGAGCGTGATGACATGAAACACCGTCACAAGCGCGAGGAAGAAGACCTTAAGCATCGCCAGCGGCAAGAGATGAGCGATATCAAGCATCGCCTCGGTCACGATGATGACCACGATGACGGCGATGACGATCGTGATGATGATCGCGATGACGACGGCCGAGGCGGGCCGCCTGAGGGTCGCGGCTGGAAACGCGATGATCACCCTGGGCGTGGTCGCGGCAAGCGTGGTCGGGGCAAAGGCCGCGGCGACTAGTCAACTCTCTCAATACGGGCGACGTTTATGACCGATTGGTAACTTCTTCGCGACTGAAGTGATGAGAAATCCGTCCTAGTACATGTAAGCCGATTGGTTCTCGTCCGTCAGGACTAGTGGAGCACCGTCGGTACGCGATAGGCCGAATCCTCATGGGCGACATGTGGGCCAAGCCGGAGTGACCGTAGGTCACCAATTTTGAGACCCCATAGTTGAGACCCAGCGGTTGAGAGACCTCCGGCTGGGGACTTTCCGTGAAAGAGACCACGATGGCAGTAACAGACATCCACAACACGAGCGCCGCCGCTAGTACGACGATTGCGGTGCCGTCGATGCCGCTACCGCTTGGACCGAGTGCAGACGTTTTGAATGCTGATCACGGTATTGATGACCGCATTGATCACAGCGTTGACCACAGCGTTGATCACAGTGCTGAATCGGTCGCTGATGATCGCACAGCTGACCGATCGACCGACGCTCGGCTTGTGGTCGCCGCCCGCCGGGGTGAGGCCGATGCCTTTGAGGCGCTGTTCGAACGATGGTTTGAACGGGCCTGGAACGTCGCCCGATCCGTCGTTGGTGACGACGAAACGGCGGCCGAAGTTGCTCAAGACTCGGTGCTTAAAGCGTGGCAGCGACTTGATGATCTCGAAAAGCCGGAGTCTTTTGGCTCGTGGCTGCTGTCGATCACCCGAAACAGGGCGTTGGATCGAGGTCGTCGGGCTAATCGAAGTCCCATCGTGGAAGATGTCGTCGTCGCTGATCTCCGAGATCAGCAAACACAGGCGGGTCGGTCCGATTGGATGGCCTCAGGTAGTCGCTCGGTCGCCGAGGCCGTTGACGGCTACCGGCAACAGGAAATGGTGTGGGCGGCGGCCGCTGCCTTGGGTGCCGAAGACTCGGCGTTGCTCGATCTTCACTTGCGACACGGCCTAAGCGCCGCTGAGCTCGCTGAAAACACCGGCTCTACCGTCAACGCTGCGCATCAACGACTGTTCCGACTACGTCGCCGGCTAGGCGACGCCATTGGCTCGTATGTGCTGTGGCGGGGCGGCAACCCGCTCTGTTCCGATCTCGACGACGTGATTCCGTCCAACGAAGACGGCGTGCGCTACTTCAACCGTTCCGTGGCGGCGTTGGTTGCCGACCACGTTGGCGACTGTCACCGCTGCGGGGCCGATCGGGCTGCGATTCTTGACCCGGCAGCCCTGTTTGCCTCCATCCCGTTGCTCGCAATACCCGGGCACCTGCAAGAGGCTGCGGCGAAAGGTTTGGTGGCCTGCGGCGTTCCGGCCGAGGCCACACCAATCGAGAAGCTGAACTCGATGGACATGGCCGACGTGGACAACAGTCTGCAGTTGACCAGGGTGGTGGACGGGCCGAAGCCTCCCGAAATTCGACGAGGCGATGACGCCGCCCATCATCTGTTGGAAGGCGACTATCCGCCGGTGGTCGACTTGTCCGTCGATCGGCCCGAGTGGAACCCCGGGCCCATTCTTTCCGAGGCAGAGATCTCCGGGCCTTTCACCAGTCCAGATGTGATCAACGACGCCACCGACACGCAGACCTGGCGAGCGTGGCTACTGTCGCCGGCCGCCATGGTTGGCATCGGTGTTGGCCTGGCGTTGACGGTGATGGCCGTCGTACTGGCCGCTCGCCCCCAGCCCACCACCGGTGAGACGGCCAGTGGCGACTTTGGCGTTGGCATTTCGGCTGGTGAAGAGTCGGCCCGGGCCCGTACCGCAACCTCGGGTGGCCGAGGCCAAGCCGACCCGCAGGCGACCATTGTCGAAGCGTCCGACGACGCTCTTGATGCCGGATCGGTTCTTGATGCTGATTCCTCATCTGCTGCCTCGTCTTCTACCGGGTCCGCGTCAACGGCCTCGTTCGGTGCTGCCGTCGACGTTGGCGACGATGATGACAAGCTGGTGGCCCGCTCGGCCGCCGGTGCCGCCTTGTTGACCACCGATGAACAAACCGGCGACACGGCGCTGCGGGATCTTCAAGAAGTTCTGGCCGAAGACGCAAGCCCGGCGACGGTAACCGGTGACACGCAACAAGACGTAGCTTCGGCGACTGCAGAGGTATCAAGCCCGCCGGTTGACGAAGCTGGTCAGCCGGTAAGCCAGGAAGGTCTGGCCGGCGGCATTGCGGCGGCGCCGCCGGCCACCAGTCCTACCAGTAGCCTCGGCCGCGGTGCCTCCGGTGACGATGAAGCGTCCGGCGTTAGCAACGACCGGTCCGACGATGACGACGACGATCGTGAAGACGACAGTGCTGACAACGACAGTGCTGACGAAACTGACGATGATCTGGATGACGTTGATGATGATGCTCCGTCCACGACAGTGACCAGTCGTCCCCCGACGACGGTTTCTCCGGCGACCGACGCCCGGCCCACCGAGTCATCCAACCCGACCACAACTCCGACCACCTCTCGGCCTTCGACGACAACGCCTGCCACTACTCGGCCTCCGACCACTGAGCGGGTTACCACTACGCCGCCCCGGCCAACTGATCCGCCGACCACGGCAACCCCGACATCGGCATCCCCGGTCGACACCGATGACGATGACGACCATGAAGACGACATCGACGATGATGTCGATGACGTTGATGACGACGACGTAGCGACAGATCCTGGAAGCAACTCGTCGGGATCAAACAACGCCGGGGGAAGCCCGTCAGAGACCCGGCCCGAACGCGACAGCAACCCCAGCGATACTCGTCCTGACAATCCGGGTCGCTCCGGTGGCGGCGAGAACTAGTCGGGTCGTCAGTGGAGTTCGATACGAACCCGCTTGTTGCCTTTGCCTTTCGACTCGGTCTTGACAACCGAAAAGACCCCCACCTCACCGGTTGACGCCACATGAGTGCCGCCGTCGGCCTGCTTGTCCAGCCCGACGATGTCGACAACACGTATTTCGGTCACCGACTCGGGGATCAAGTTGACCTTGGTGCGGATCAGGTCACTGTCGGCCAGTGCCTCGGATCTTGGAAGAAAGCTCACTTCAATCGGGTGATCGTGAGCGATCTCAGCGTTGACCAACTCGGTGATCCGGTCGGCGAACCCGTCGGGTAGCGGATCGAACTCGAAGTCCATTCGTGCCTTGAGCGGTTCCATGTTGCCGCCGGTGACCGACACTCCCCATTCGTTCCAGATCACGCCGCACAGAATGTGAAGTGCGGTGTGGGTCCGCATCAGTTGGTGGCGGCGCTCCCAATTCACCGAGCACGTCACCTGATCGCCCACACTCAGTGTCTCCGATGGTGAGCCTTCAGAGGACGAAGGGTCCGACTCGCCCAGTTGGTGCCAGATGATGGTGCCCTCGGGTGACCGTTCCGCCTTCACGGCTGTCACCAGGCGTCCTGCGACCGTTCCCGTGTCGTGCGGTTGCCCACCGCTGGTTGCGTAGAAGGCGGTCTGATCCAACGCCACGAGGCTTCCATTCTCAGCGTCTTCGCTGTCGTGTCGCACCGCAGTGACGGTGGCGGTGAAGTCCTGAAGGTAGGCATCGCGGAGAAAGAGCATGTCGGTGGAAGCGTGGTCGGCCATTCCGAAACGCTAGCTACCATCGATGTTGATGACACCGGCTCGGCTGACCCGAATTGGATGGACCTTGTTCGCCATTAGTGGCGTCCTGTTTCTGATTCCAGCCCTGCAGGCTGGCGACGTGGTGATTGCCGCCGGGTGCATCCTCTGGCTAATCGCCGTCGCCATCTTCCTACGAGTCGACTGGCTGAACGCCGACTAGCCGGCGCAGTGACTAGCTGTCGCGGTGCCTAAGCATCATCGAGCGCGGCCAAGACCATGGAGTGGAAATGGTGAACCGCGTGTTCGGAGAGCTCCGGCCGATCTGGAATGCAAATGAAGCGGCCCTGATGGTAGGCCAGCGACCGCAAACCGACTTGAACGTTCTCAACAAGATCAACGTCTTCCGGACCGAGGATGTCGTTGAAGAACGTGAACGCCTGCTTCTCGTCGGCTGACTCGTGGCTGTCGGGTCCGTAGTAGGTGAGGGTTTGAAGCGTTTCCTCCGGCCCGGTTGGGGTGAAGTGAAAGGCGAAGATTCCACGTTGGCCGGGCAGGCAGCCGAGCGACACGTTCGGCCACAGGAACAGGCTGGCGAATCCCGGTGTGCCGCTTGATGTCTGGTACACGTCGTTGCCGGCGTTCATAGTGCCGGTTTGGATAGACCACCCGTCGAAGGTTTCGTTGCGGTAGGTCGACATGTCGATCAGGTCCACGAAGCCCTTGTGGGCTGGATGGCAGTGGTAACACTCAAGCAGGTTGTCACCGACGTTCTTCCAGTTCCCGGCGATAGTGAACTCGGAGACCGAGGTGAACTGAAGTTGTTCGGTCTCGGGGTGGAGCGCCCTGATCTGGTCGGCGGCGCCCGGGTAGGCGTCAGCCATAGTGATTGGGTCGGGATCCAGATTTACGAACACGAAGCCGCACATTTCTTCTACTGCCACTTCGGGTAGACGGAAGTCTTCGAAGTTGAAGTCCGACATCCGATCGGCCATGCGGGCCCCGACCAGGCCGCCTTCGGTGTTGTAGGCCCATGCGTGATAGGGGCAGGTGATCATCGACCGGCCGATAGTGCCTTTCCCTTCCAGTAGGGAGTGGCCACGATGAAGGCAAACGTTGAAGAAGGCTCGCAGCTCACCGTCGCGGCTGCGAATCACAAAGATCCGCTGACCCGCAATGTCAGACGTTATATAGCTACCGGATTCGCCCAGTTCGCTGATGTGGCCGACGAACATCCAACTGCGATGGAAGATGGCGTCGTGCTCGGCTTCGAGGATGGCGGGGTCGACGTAGTAGTTGGCGGCGAGCGTGAAGGATTTGGTCGGGTCGGGATCGAAACGATCGACGGTGAGGTCGGGCCGGTCGTACATCTCACCATTGTCTCACGACCAGCTCAACCTCACCATTTCACCTTCTTGATGGTTGGCCACTAACTAACTGTGAACTAGTAGATGATGAACTAGTACATGATGACGCCGAAGTCGCCGGTGTCGCCGGCCCAGTAAAGGCGGACGGCCAGACGATAGTTGCGTCCGCTGTAGAGGCGAACGTCGAACTTGGCGTTGTAGTCCATTCCGCTGTCGTCGTCGCCGGCCCGGAAGCGCCATTCACCGTCGACCTCTTCGAACAACACCATGACGGTGTCGGCGGCCCCGAATGTTCGGAAGTGGTGTCGTCGACTGGACTTGGGGTCGATACGGAACTGGACCTGCTCGCCGGCTTCAAGCGACACTCGTCGAGACTCGAACGGCTCAAGTTTGGGTAGGCGAGGACCGGACACCCGGGGGTACCACTTCTTGATCCAACGCTTGTCGGCTGGCGACAGCCCTGGCTTTGGTCGCAACCCGTCTTCGAAGTACTTCGTTGGGGTTTTGATCAGCCCCGGCCCGAACGGGTAATGCATGATCGAGTCGGGATCCCACTTGGAGCCCGACACCGATGTGTCCGGCAGCTTGCGGAGAATGTTGTAGTAGGTCTTGTCCCTGCTCCAACTGTTTGGCGGTTTGGCCAATGCCTCGTACACTGCCTCTTCGTCCCAGACGATCCCGGCGAACGGGTTTTGGTGTTCGTGGGGCATGGCCAAGGTGTGACCGATTTCGTGGATTGCGGTGTCGAGGCTTTGGCTGAGGTCCCAACCGAAGTTCATGGTTCGAGCCGTTGTCGGCTCTTGCAGGATGCGTCGCCCCAACCACGACCATGAACCTTCGCCGTGGACGAAACCGATTCGAACTTCGGCGTCGCTGGCGCTGTTCACCTCTTTGAAGTCGACGCCCATACCAACCTCAGACCAGGCGTCGAACGCTTCGGTCACTACTCGTTCTTGGGCTGCGCCTCCGCCCCAACGGAAACGACGGCGGTCCCATTCGAAGTCGTCCTTGTCGAAAAAGTAGTAACGCAGGGTGGTGCCGCTGACCCACTTCATATCGCCGTTGACGATGGCGGCCGCCCGCCCGGGGTGCAGGTCGTCGGCGAATTGACGGGGTGGCTGTTCCGGCAGGCCACATACTGTGGCCCCTTCACCTATCGAGACGACGGCTTCGTTCGCACTCGACTTGCTCTTTGACGCTGTGGATTTTGATGCTGACTTGGCTTTGGTTTTGCTGGACGTGGCGCGAGCGGCCATGTTTCCCTCCAGGTATAGGCGACTAACTGATCAGACGGCTGCCAGTCTCCGGTGATACACGCCAGTCGTTGTTCGCCGTTTGGTCGGCCGTGCCTTCAGTAACGGTTGGATAGTCTGAGAGGAATGACCACGCCGGGCAAAAGCACCAAAGATGGCGACAAGCCACCCAAAGGGGGCAAAGGTTCGTCATCGGTGGAAACCCGGCAGCGGATCATCGACGCCACCATCGAGACCTTGAACAGCGAAGGCATGATGGGCACCACGGCCCGGTCGATCGCCCGCTCCGGGGGGTTCAACCAGGCGCTCATCTACTACCACTTCGATTCGTTGGAAGGCCTGTTTTTCGAGGTCATCAAGTACGTCAACGACCGTCGCTTGGTCCATTTTGGGCCGCGTCTCGAAGAGGTGTCCACGTTGGCTGAGTTGGTAGCGGTCGCTATCGAGCTACATCAGGGTGTGCCTGACTGTCGTGACAATTCGGCTGTTGCCTTGCTGGTGGCCGGGTGGTCGAACGACAGCGGGCTCGGACCTAAAGTGTTGGAGACGCTGCGTCCGTGGGATGAGGCAGTCTCGAAGGCGGTGGAGCGGATCATGGGCGAGTCGTCGCTCTCGGACCTGGTTCCCGTCGACGAGTTGGCGTACGCCATTTCGGCGTTGTTTCTCGGTTTGCAGTTACTGTCTCGGCTGGATCCGCAAGACAAAACCACCTCTCAAGTCTTCGATTCCTTGGCCGGTGGCGCCAACGCCGCAACCACGTTGTTGCAAACGTTTTCCAAGCCGAAACCGGCGTAGTTTGGCGAAAGCGGGTGGGTAGCCCGTTGACATGACAGCCGTCACGATTGCTTGACCCGGCCTTCAGTGCCGCCATGTAATGGTGTTATGGCTGCTACGAGTGAGGGAATGTCCAGCCGCACCTCGTTTCGAAGGGAACAGGTTGCCTTTCCGGCCATGCGGTGGCTGTTGAACCGGCCGAGGCTCGCCGACGCCATCATGGGTCGGATGCGTTGGGGCAACGCCTTCAGCGATGAGCGGTTGGCCAATCCGTATGCGGCGGCTGACGACATGTTGGACGACGGCTACGTGACCTTCCACAAGAGCTTCGGTCAATGGATGATCCTCGGCTACGACGAAGCCAAAACCGTGCTGCACCATCCGGCGTTCGGGGTGGGGGAGCGGGTGCCGATGTTGCGGGCGATTTCTCCTTACAACAAGCTCGACCCCGAGACGTTGGAGACGATGTTGGGTTGGATGGCCTTCCTCGACCCACCCGATCACACCAGGCTGCGGGGGTTTGTGTCTCGGTGGTTCACCCCTCGACGAATTGCTGAGCTGCGCCCCCAGGTGCAGGACCTGACCGACAAGCTGATTGGCGACATGATGAGCGAGGCCGCTGCCAACGGCGGATCAGTTGAGGTCGTGTCGTCGTTCGCCGAGGTTCTTCCGGCCAACGTCATTGGACACATCATGGGAATGGAACAAGAGTCGTGGTCCCAGCTGCGTCGAATCGGTACCGCCGGAGCCGCAGTCCTCGATCCCATACGTGGCTTTGACCCGGCGGTCATCGACGCTCAATTCGTCGAGCTGAGAGAACTGGTTTTGGAGGCGGCGGCTCGCCGTAGGGCCAACCCGAGTGACGACCTGATGAGCGTTTTGGTGCAGGCCTCCGACGACGGAGACCGCCTGAGCGAAACCGAGTTGGTATCGACAGTCGGATTCATCTTGCTGGCCGGTCACGACACCACCACCAATGCGCTGGGAACGAACTTGTACAACTTGGCCCGGTTCCCGGCCGAACGAAGCAAGCTGCGAGACAATCCGGACCTGGTCGCCAACGCAGTGGAAGAGCTGTTTCGGTACGACACACCGGTGCCCGTTATCGGCCGGAACGCACTCGAGGACTTTTCGGTGGGTGGCAGAACAATCAAGGCCGGTGACCTGGTGGTGGTTTCACTTGGCATGGCCAACAGGGATACGCGTCGTTTCGACGACGCCGATCAGTTGCGTCTTGATCGCCCCGACCCGCGACCGCTCACCTTTGGTAACGGCGTGCACCATTGTTTAGGCGCAGCGCTGGCTCGGATGGAGCTGCAGGTGGCAATGCCAGCGTTGTTGGATGCGCTTGGCGACTATTCGGTCGATGAGGCTGCGGTTGAGTGGCGTCCCTTGATCTCGCTGCGAGGACCCAGTCGGCTGCCGTTGACGGTTGGCTAGCGTCGGCGGCGCCGTGACTTCTTCAGCGGATCCAATGGGTGTGGCGGACGTTCACCTCGGCTGACACCGTCCATTGTCTCTTCCAACGAGTTGGTGAATCGCTTGATTGTTTGTTGATGAGTGAGACGTGTCGTGACCGCCCCCGCTCCCAGGCAAATCGGTAGCGCAATCAAGACCACAGGACTTGCGGCTACCGCTGCCGCTCCGACTGCAACCACCCCCACTACCGTCACCGCTGATCCTCCGGCGATGGCTTCAAGTCGCTTGTTGCCGACGTCAACGGCCAGGCATACCGACCCGTCAGTGTCGGTTGATGCCGCTGTGGCGGCACGTACGGTTGACGCTTCGCTTAGGCCACCCATTCCTTGGATCTTCCGAAGTCCGTCTCCGAGTTTGCCGGCGACATCGTCTCGTCGGGTGGCGACAACCACGCCGTCTTCCTGGATTCTCGATCGCAGACCGTGGTTGGCTTGCAGCCAGTCGACCAGTCGTCGGCGGGCGGTTTCTTCGTCGACGGGGATGGCCCTGGTCGCCCACAGCGTCTTCGGCCCTACGACTCGATCAATCAAACCTGGTTGGCCGTCTACACCGACTCGTGATTCGGCCAACGCTTCAACCACGCTGGCCGCCGGTAGTCCAACCTCGGACGCGATTGCGGTCAGGGCGTTGACGTCAAGCTCGTCTTCGGTGGCGTTGTTGGTCCGCTCGGCTTTCTCCAGCGCCCGACGGATGATCACTTCGGCGTTGACGCGAGAGACGTTGGTGTTGGGAGTCGTGTTGGAAATGCCCTTGGAGACAGTGCCGTCTGCTCCCATCTGTTCGCAACCTCCTCCGTCCCGGTGTTCATCAATCGTAGACCACCTCCTGTCGGAGTCATAGGCGCTAGACGGTTGTCGGTCGACGTTTGATATGGGTGACTGTGCTTATCTTGTGGTTGGGTGTTGTTGTCACGGATAGTCTGTGGACGAAAGGGCGACGACAGCGCTGTTTGCCGCCACCACCACTATTCGCCTATCGCCCGTGTGTTGTTGGCTGCGGAATGCAAGCTCAGGTGGCGTGACCGATAGGCAGAACGGCGTTTTGAGGTAGTGAGCCGTCCTACTTTCAGTTGTCAGGTTGTCGACAGTCTGTCCACTGGTGGCGCCGAACGCCTAGTGGCTCTTCAGGCTGTCGAGTTGAGCCGAGCCGGTCATCGGGTTCAC
>CALJMD010000245.1 GCA_937981915.1 uncultured Acidimicrobiales bacterium | reverse complement strand
CGTTTTGGGGGAATCTACCTCCAGCGTCTAGCGCGTCAATTTGTTAGCATCGTCGTTGTTCTACCTCCAGTGGTGCGTGTGTGCGCAACTGGAACCGCCGCAATAGTCGAAGCTCGCCCGCTTCGGCAGTGAGGGATCAAGCCAAATGCTTTTTGGCGTACCGCCGTACAAGCTCTCAAGATCTGGGCGCAGCATGTCTGCGTCCTCGACCCGTTGCGATCGCGGGGCGTCAATGGCCGAGTTCGCGCTCGTGACGCCGCTGCTGATCGCACTGTTGTTTGCCATCATCGAGTTTGGTATTGCCTTCAACCGTGCACAGGCGGTTGAGGCCGCCGCTCGCGAGGGCGCCCGGCTGGCTTCGCTGTCGACCACGACGTACGGCGACGTGCAAACACGGGTTGACGATGCGCTGACCGGTATTCCCATGGACGGCCCGGTGACGGTCACTGTCACACCAACCGGGTGCCTGGGCCGCGAGGGTGAGGCGGTCACCGTGCTTGTCACCACCGACCACAACGTCACCGTGCCCCTCGTGCTGAACAGCAACGTCACGCTTACCGGCCAGGCCGTGTTCAGGTGTGAGGCATGAGCCTGCCAAACCGCCGACGAGTCTCCGATGACAGCGGAATTTCCATGCCATTGGTGGCAATGGCCATGACGATGATGATGGGCATGTCGGCCCTGGTCATCGACCTGGGAAATGGCTGGCGTACCCGGCGGGCCATCATTCCCGCCACCGACGCAGCGGCGCTGGCCGCCGCCCAAGACTACGTAAACGGGGCCGACGGCTGGGGGGCCATTGCCGCCACCTACCTGTCCGGCAATGAAGGGGCAGCCACACTCGACAGCTGCTCGAAGCATTCCTACAGCACCGATCGCGGCCGGGTCACCGTCACCGCCTCTCACAACGTTCAAACATGGTTCGCCCCTGTGGTCGGGCTCGGCGACTACACCGTTTCGTCGACATCGACGGCAACATGGGGTCCACCGTTGGCGGCGACAGGCCTGCGACCCATCGGACTTTGTTTGGACGGTTCCGCAGTACTGCAGGCGGCCATCGCCGCCGCAACCTCGTCGACCATCACCGTCGCCTACGACAAAGATCAGCCTGATGCCTGCGGAAGCGGCGACATTCCCGGCAACTGGGGAACCATCGACTTCGACGGGGGCGCCAACTCAAACAGCGACACCAAGGACTGGGTGGCAAACGGCTACCCGGACAACGTCTTCTTTGACAACCACGCGGTGACCAGCTGCGTCAGTGAACCGCACTGCTACGAGGGTGACACCGGGGCCATCGCCGGCCTCCAAAGCGACCTGAACGCACTAAAGAACAGCGGCGCTTTCTTCACCCTGCCGGTATTTGACTACGCAGAAAATCCTGGTGGCAACGCCCGGTTCCATCTTGCCGGAGTGGTCCGAGTGCAACTGGTCGACTTCCAAGTCAACGGTGCCGAGGCCAATCGATTCTTCACCTTCAACATCGAACCGGGTCTTACGTCCGGGGTTTGTTGCGGAGGTGGAGGTGGGGCAGCCGGAGTCAAGGTGATCGCTCTCTGTGGGGTTGATCCGAATCAATTCGCGGCGTGCGATCCCTAAGCGATCGAGCCGAACAGGTCTGGCGGAAACAGATAAGCGGCATGAGACGCGTGGGCGTCAACGAGCGGAACATACGAAACGGGGAACAAAATGACAAGACGGATTCTTGGGATCATGGCTGCCGCCATCCTGGCGCTCGTCGGCACGGTCTCGTTGGTCGGCTTCGTGGCCGGCGCCGAAGAACGGGCCTTGGAAGGCGAACAGCTGATGGAGGTCTACGTTGTCTCCGAGACCATTCCAGCCGGTACAACGGGAACCGAGATCGACGAGTTGATCGCGGTTGAAGAGGTACCGGTCAAAGTTCGGGCTCTCGACGCCGTCGACAATCTCGTCACGCTGGCCGACCGGGTGGCCGCTGTCGACCTCCAGCCGGGTGAACAACTCTTGGACAGCCGCTTCATCGAAGTCTCCGATTTCACTGACCGGGAAATTGGTGTGCAAGTACCGGACGACATGTTGGAGGTCACCGTCCCGCTCGACCCCCACCGGGCCATCGGTGGCCTACTTGAACCGGGTCAGACGGTGGCGGTGTTGGCGTCGTTTGACGAGAGTGAACAAGAGGCCGGACTGGTTGAATTCGACGGGCAAACGGTGGCCCTTCCTCAAACCGTGGCCGACGACACCGAACAGACCTACCCGGCGTCCACTGATTTGCTCCTGCGTAAGGCACTGGTCAGCGCCGTTCAAGACACTCGAGCATCGGCCGGGTTCGGGGACGAGGAAGACGTTGACCGTCTCGATACCGCACCGGACGGCCAGCTGCTGGTGACCCTGGCTCTCGATCCGGCCAACGTGGAACGAGTGGTATTCGCCGCCGAACAGGGGCGCCTGTGGTTTGCCATCGAACGCGAAACTGTTCCCGAAACCGATGACGCCATTCGTACCAGAGGGAACATCTACGACGATCCCGAAGAGATCGAGGAGCTGGACGAACTCGACCCGCTTCAGCGACTCAGCGTCGAAGGCGACGACACGCAAAATGGCTCACCAGATGGCACCGGAGAAGACGTAGACACAGCCGACGGTGACGAGACAGGAGACCCGACCGCTACCGGGCTGGCCACAACCGGAGGACGTCCGTGAGCGGGATCACCATCTTGTCGTCGAACCGCTCGTTGGAAGCCACGTTCGTCTCCATGTACGGCAAGGATCTGGCGATCCGTCGAGTCTGGTCAAACCAGTGGCGTGACCCCGGCGAGATGACGCTCGACGCCTGCGCCGCCGACCCTGAACTACTGATCATCGGAAGTGACCTGTCGGCCGACATGGCCCGCTTCGTGGTGTGGGAAGTTGACCGCCGGTTCCGTGGGGTGACCACCGTCGTTCTGGTCCACGACGTCGACATTGACCACACCATGGATCTCCTGCGGCTCGGGGCGAGAGACGTACAACTGGAAGATCCGTCTCTTGACCGTTTCAAAGCCAACTTGGACCCGGTCATCCAGTTGGCCCGTGATCGCCACACTCAGTCAAAGGAACCAGAGTCCGGCGAACTGCGCCGTCGAGTCATTACCACCCTCAGCCCCAAAGGGGGCACCGGCAAGACCACCGTGTCGACCAACCTGGCTGTTGGGCTGGCTCGGCGCATGCCCAACCAGGTGTTGCTGCTCGATCTCGATCTGCAGTTCGGAGACTGTTCAACCGCGTTGGGGTTGCGGCCCGAACACTCGCTACTGAACGCGGTGAAGTCCACCTCATTTGATCGCACGGCACTGAAAGTCTTCCTGGCCCAGCACGAGTCCGGGCTGTTGGTGCTAGCGCCGCCAGACGACTTGGTGGCCGCCGACAACATCTCTCCCGATGACCTGAAACAAACCATCTCCGCGCTGGCCGAGGAGTTTCCCTTTGTCATCATCGACACCGCGGCAGGAATCGACTCCGCCGCTATCGCCGCCATGGAGATCGCCACCGACTTCCTCTTCGTCTCCACTACCGACATCCCGTCGATCAGGGCGATTCAGCGGCAGATGACAGCGCTCGACACCATCGGCTTTGCGTCGCAGCATCGCAGCCTGGTCATCAATCGGGCCAACGCCCGCGTCGGCCTGTCGGCGGCCGACGTCGAGAACTC
>CALJMD010000244.1 GCA_937981915.1 uncultured Acidimicrobiales bacterium | reverse complement strand
GCCGTCGGTTTCGATCTTTGCATGGTGCCCGGTGGCAACCATCTCGAACCCAAGGGCATCGGCTCGACGGAACAACTTGTCGAACTTGATATGGCGGTTGCATTCGACGCACGGGTTCGGGGTGCGCCCGGCCTGATGGTCAGCCACATACGGGTCGACGACAAACTTGTCGAAGTCGTCGCCGAAGTTGAACACATGGTGATCAATGTCTAGCTGCTGAGCGACCCGCCTGGCGTCGTCGACATCGGACACCGAGCAACACCCCGAGTCCGACTCTCCGCCCCAGAGCTTCAGGGTGACGCCAACAACGTCGTGGCCCTGTTCGACCAGAAGAGCGGCGGCAACCGATGAGTCGACGCCGCCCGACATCGCTACCAGAATTGGTCCGGCTGTAGTGGTCATGAGCGTTCCCGCAATCTGGTAACGGCCGGTCCGAGGGCGGCCAGGGTGGCGTCAACATCGGCGTCAGTCGAACCGTATCCAAGCGAGAGTCGCAGCGAACCGAATGCCAGGTCCCGCGAGTAGCCCATGGCGGCCAGAACGTGGCTGGGGTCCATCGCCCCGCTGGAACACGATGAAGCGGCTGACGCCATAATGTCGCTTTGCTCCAACAAGATAAGTAGCGCTTCGCTGGCAACGCCAGGAAAACAGAAGTGGGCGATGTTGGCGGTCTTCAATGCCCGGTCGCCGGTTTCGATGGCATCGGGCACGGCGGTAAGGACACCGTCGGCCAGTCGGTCACGGAGTGCTGTCACTCTGGGAACCTGATCGGCTCGTTGAGCATGGGTTTCGGCTGCCGCCGTCGCCATGGCCGCAATGCCGGCGACGTTGTGAGTTCCCCCCCGCCGACCGCGTTCTTGGCCACCGCCTCGCAGCAGCGGCTCCGGTCCTGATGATCGTTCGCCCTCGCGAACGACGAGACAGCCAACACCTTTCGGGCCACCGAACTTGTGGGCGCTGACCGAAACCATGTCGGCTTCACCGGCGACGGTCGAAAGATCGAGCCAGCACAGGGCCTGGACGGCGTCGGTGTGGAAGACGGCGCCGGGGGCCAGACGACGAGTCATCTCAATGGCTTCGTCAAGCGGCTGAATCATGCCCGTCTCGTTGTTGACGGCCATGACGGAGACCAGCGACACGTCATCACCATGGCGAGTAAGGGCGTCCTCCAAGGCAGCCAGGTCCAAACGGCCGTCTCGGGCGACTTCGACCGTCTCCCCTTTACTGTGGGCCACCGGATCCAGCACCGCATGATGCTCAACGGTGGTGCACAAAGCGATACCGCCGTTGGCTTCCAGAACACCGGTTACCGCCAAGTTGTCGGCCTCAGTCCCACCGGCTGTGAACACAATTTCACCGGCCTTGGCCCCCAAGACCTCAGCCATTGTCTCTCGTGCGTCGTCCAAGACCCGGTTGGCGGCGCGGGCCATTCGATGGGCCCCCGATGGATTGCCGTACACCTCGGACAGCAGCGGCACCATCGTTTCGAGCGCCGAGGGCCGAACAGGTGTGGTCGCAGCGTTGTCGAGATAATGGACCATGGCTACTCGACTGGCGGGGCGGGGCGGTGAAAGACCGCGTTTGTCACCGAAACGATGACGTGGCTGTCTCCGTCGACCCTGGCTTCGCCGTCGACGATGATGGAATAGTGGGCGGGGTTGAAGCCGCTATCACCGGCCGCTGGGTCGGCCCCCGGGACCTCTGTCGGAGACAGTAGCGGCTGACTTTGAGCGGGCCAAAGGACGCTGACCCCGGGCTGTTGGCTGCAGTTACCGATCGTGGTTCGGCCCGCTTTGCATCGCAGCTCGACCTGGCCGTCGGCCGCCGCGACCTCGAAGTTCAGATCAGCAGCATGGGGTCGACTGTCCATGATCGAGGTCAGCAGAAAGCCGCTACCTCGGGCCACAATAAGAGGTGCCAGGTCGGACAGATCGATGCGCATGCTCATTACCTGCCATTCTAGTGGGGTGCACTCCGGACCAACCGAGCGATACCTACCCTCGACGGTGACTCTTACCGACCCCCGGGCCTACGGTCACTCGTTCTCCGAGACCTACGACGCCTGGTACTCGACGGTCACCGACGCAGAAGCCACTGCTCGGTTCGTGGCCAAACGCTGTCCGACCCGAACAGTCCTAGAGCTCGGGGTCGGAACCGGCCGTCTCGCTACCGCTCTCATCGACCAGGGGCTCCAGGTCGTCGGCCTTGACGCGTCGCCCGACATGCTCCGTCGCTGTCCCGGCACTGTCCATCGTGTCACTGCCGACATGAGCCGGCCGCCCCTGCGGCCCGGGCTCGACGCCACTGCGTTGTGTGGCTTCAACACATTGTTCAATTTGGCCTCCGAGCAGAGCCAACAGTTACTCTTCCGACAGATTCGACCTCTGGCCACCGTGCTGATCCTGGAGACGATGGACCTTGGTGCGCCGGACCCGGCCGCCACCACCGAGAGCCAGGTCGGGATCAAACAGCCGATGGAAGGCGGAGTGATCGTCACCGCCACCTCACAGGACCACTCCCGCCAGACCGTTGTGGGGCGCCATCTTGAAATATCGGACGCAGGCGTCGTGGCCAGACCGTGGATACTCCGATGGACCACCGTCGAACAACTGGACGCCATGGCGGGCGCCGCAGGGTTCGACCTGAGTGAACGTTTCTCGTCGTGGCAAGAGTCCGACACCGCAGGCAATGACCCAGCAGGCAATGACCCAGCGGGCGATGATCCAGTGGTGGCCATCAGCGTCTACCGCTAACTCACCGAACGTAAATCAAAGTCAGTAGACGCACTACGCTTGAATCGTGGCCTTCCTCACTCTCACTTCGAACGACAACGGCCGTGGACTCTTGAACTCCCGTATTGAGGTTGGTATCGACATCGATCGAACGCCACAAGAGGTTTGGGCCTACGTGCAAGACATTTCGTCCCACGTCGAGTGGATGGCCGACGCCGAAGCCATTCGGTTCCTCGGCACACAAACCCATGGAGCGGGCACCAGCTTCGAGTGCGACACCAAGGTCGGCCCTCTTCGAATGACCGACATCATGACGGTGACCAGTTGGGAGGATGCAAGCCGAATGGGCGTACGACACGAAGGTGTCGTCACCGGCGAAGGAGAATTCACGCTGACCCCAATCGATGACGCCGCTTCCCGCACCACCACCCGGTTTACGTGGACCGAAGAGCTTGTCTTCCCAATCTGGATGGCCGGACCGGTAGGCGCCGCAGTGGCACGGCCGATACTTGCCGCTATCTGGCGGCGCAACCTCGCCCGGTTGAAGACCAGAGTCGAGTCCCTGTAGTCCTCGGCGCCCGGCCCGGAATACCGCCCTTCGGTCAGCTGTTCATTTGAACGTGTTCGACACCAAGCTACGACCGGTTTGCCATCAGGTCTTGGAGCCACTGGCCCGGCCGGTGGCCGGAAGATCCGCCGATTCCATAACCGTGATCGGTGGGCTTGTCGGTACCGGGGCCGCGCTGGCAGCTGCATTCGGGCTCTGGCCGGTCGCCGTCGTCGCCTGGTTGGCCAACCGGATCCTCGACGGCGTCGACGGTATGGTGGCCCGTTTCACCAATGGCACTGGATCCGACTCGGGCGGCTACCTCGACATGTCGGTCGATGTGTTGGTGTACGCACTGGTTCCGCTCGGCGTAGCCACCGGCGTCGGATCGACGGCCGGCTGGGTCGCGGTGGCGCTGCTGTTGGCCTCGTTCTACTTCAATACGATCACCTGGGCCTACCTGGCCGCCGTGTTGGAGAGGAGGCAGGCCACCAACGGCCACCTGAGCGGTGGTGAACAATCGACTTCGATCGTGATGCCGCCGGGGTTGATCGAGGGCGCGGAAACCATCGTGTTGTTTACGGTGTTGTTGGTGTCCCCCATGGCCGGGCCGACGTGGCCCGTTGTCATCATGGGCGCGATGGCCGCATCGGTTACTCTCGGTGGGTTCGCCCGCTTGTCGACCGGTTTGCGGGTTCTACGATGACGGCGGCCGACGCAACAGATGCCTTACCGTCGGGCGACGGCTCGGTGTCGCCGCCAACCACCGTCTCCGGTCCATCTCCCGCTCAGCGAGTGGCCGCCGTGGCCGTTTGGGCTCTGCTCATCGCCTTCTACCTCTATTACCTACGGTCGAGAAATCTCGCCCCACTCGAAGCAGCCGAGCAGCTGCGGATGATCCTGGTCGACAACTGGTGGGGCCCGGCGCTCTTCGTCGTGGCCTATGTGGCCCGACCGCTGGTGTTGTTCCCGGCCAGCGTTCTCACCATTGTCGGTGGACTGGCGTTCGGCTTGTACTGGGGCACGGCCTGGACGG
>CALJMD010000243.1 GCA_937981915.1 uncultured Acidimicrobiales bacterium | reverse complement strand
GTAGTCGCCCCCGTGCACATCAACGCCCATACCCATCTCGGTCAGCCACCGGGTGGCATTGGCCGGTTGAGGGGATTGCGAGTGGGCCTGGTTCGTCATGGCTGACACCGTAGCGGGCCACTAGTGTTCAGACATGTCGGGGTTGAAGGCGACGTCACCATATTTCTTGTCGCAGCGCATCGGCCGGTGGCGTTGGCCGTGGCTGCTAGCGAGTGTGCCAGTGGCGATCATTGTGACCGTCGTGGGCTTAGCCGGCGTGTACCTGGCGGTCGAGGTGGTGGCGGCAACCGGCAGCCAATGGGCGGCGGACGCCTCGGTCCATCTCGACTCGGATCGGATAGCTACAACCCCGTCGTTGTTGTCGTTGGAGCTTCTCTTTATTGGCGTTCCACTGTGGCTGGCCGCCGCAGCAGGCTCGATCGTTCATGGCCGCTCGATCCGTTCCCTCGTTGCCCCGCTGCACGACTTCCGTTGGAGCATCGTTGGCAAGATCCTGACCTTCGAAGTGTCGATGCTGGCGCTGCTCGTTGTAGTGCCAACGGCGTTGGGGATAGTGGACGGCGCAGAGTTCACGGGCTTCGAAGCGGCTCATCTTGTTTGGGCGGTGCCGCTGATGCTGTTCATTCTCATACAGACATCGGGCGAAGACGTTTTCGTCAAGGGCTACCTTTTGCGTCAACTGGGAGCGGCGACGGCTGTGTTCTGGTTGGCTCCAGTGGTCGTGGTCGCGGCGTTCGTGGCCCTCCACTTGGGTAATCCGGATTTCAGTGAAACACTGTGGCTGTTGTTGCCGCTGTTCGTGGCCTCTGAATTGGTCATCGTGTATCTGATGTTGCGAACCGGCGGGATGGAAGCGCCATTGACGCTTCACTGGACGAACAACACGCTCATCTTCTTATTGTTCGCCGAGAGGGCATCCCAAGCCAACGACTTGACGCTGTTCGTTTGGGACAACGATCCGGCAACCATCACCGATGATGTCATCAGAGTTGGCGTGCTGGGGGTGCTGTACCTGGGCGCTCAACTGGCGGCGTTCACCTGGCCTCGCTCACCGCTGTTTCTTGAACCGAGTGACTGGTCGCCTCTCGACGGCGAGCTTCCTCACGGTCCCACGAGCGAGCTTGCTTCAAACGACGCGGTGTGACTTGCCCCTCAGGTTGAGGTTTGACCGTGTCGATACTGCCGGTTGTCCGTTTATCTACCGGCGGGGCGCCCCATGGCAATGTCCGAGTATCTGTCCGAGATTCGTGGTCTGGTTGGGCCTCGGCGCCTGCTGTTGACGGCGGCCACCGCCGTGATCACCGATGAACGCGGCCACCTCCTATTGGGGCGGTCGGCCGAGTCCGGCCACTGGGGCACCATCGGCGGGATCATCGAGCCATTTGAAAGTCCGGCCGAGGCGGCCCGACGGGAAGCGGCCGAGGAGATCTGCGCCGACGTCGAAGTTGGTCGGCTGTTGGGTGCCTTCGGTGGGCCTGGCTACGAGATCACCTACAGCAACGGTCACTTGACGTCGTACATCATCGTGGCTTTCGCCGCCCGGCTGCTGTCGGAGCCAAGACCTGACGGGATCGAAATGGTGGAGTTGGGATGGTTCGATCCGGCTGAGCTTCCGTTGACCGAGATGGGTCAACTCAACCGACACCTTTTGGCCGATCTGGGTTTCCTCCAGCCGGCAGGTGCCCGTCGGCGAACTGACTAATTGGCGATGCCGAACGCCTCGCCGACGTAGTCGGAGATTCGACCGGCGGTGGTGGAGCCTTCAAGAAGCTGACGATCGCCGAGCGGTGAAGGCAGGCCGACCACCACCATCTGAGATGGGTTTCCTTGACAGTCGAATCCGTCGCCCGAGGGTGGCTCGGCCACCATCGAGATAAGGACAGCTTCGGCGGTTTCGACCACAAAGGGAGCCTGTAGCCGGTCCCCCATTGGCTGGCCGCTTGCACATTCCCGCTCGGTTGCCAACAGTTGTACGTTCATCGACTCGGCGGTCGGTGCCGCAGCGTCGGGGTCAAGAATCCACTCCACCCGGTGGAAACCGTCTGGCACTACGGTTTCCAGCTCGCAGTCGTCACCGGCCACCGACCCGGCCCACTCCCAGACACCGTCGACCAGTTCCACGTCGTGGGCGGCGAACATGAGCGAATCGTCGACGCCGTCACCGAAGCCGGGGTCGAACATGACGTCGACCCCCCGTTCCTCTACGTCTTGAAGGGTCTGCGCTTCGGTTTGAAGAAGCATCACGAACACGGCGGTTTCGGAGATTGTCGCCACCTGCCAACCCTCTTGAGGCCAGAACTGACCTTCACCCGATTCGAGAAACGGGATGACGGCCGCTTCAATTTCGGGGAGCGAGGCAAGCGGTTCCAGGTCTTGAAGGGCACTCAACGGCAGCTCGGTTCCAACGCACACCACCAGATCCGAAGGCCCAGGCTCAGGGTTGACCAGATCTGACGGCGCCGGCTCCGCAGTTGTGGACTCACTGCCCTCACCGCTACCGGTTTCGATCGTTGAACCACCGTTCGAGCAACTCGCAATCAACAGCAGGAGGGCCGCTCCCAGAACTGCCAAGCGGGGTGGCACCCCTGCGAGCCGAGATGTCGATTGTCGTAGTCCCATATCCGTATAGACGGTAGTCGCAGCCCGCTGGTTCCCTATCGTTTAGCGGTTTCAAAGGGCGGAGCGCAACGGCGGGAAGGGCTCACATTGGCATACCGCGGCGATATCCCATTGACGGTTACACACGAAGGTGCGCTACCGTGGATAGGTAGGTCGACTACGACCGAAAGACCGTATGGCCAAGAAGACTTCTCCCAAAAGCCCAGCGAACGCCGTCGCTGCCGACGACACCGTTGATGCAGTTGATGCGCTTGGCAATCCCCGATTCGAGTATCGGGTGTG
>CALJMD010000242.1 GCA_937981915.1 uncultured Acidimicrobiales bacterium | reverse complement strand
TGCAGCGCGAGACCGTTGTCGAAGCGGTCGTCCGGCTGCGAACTCTGTCGGTGCCGATCCTGGCCGCGCTTACCGTGCTCGCCGTGCTTGATCGGGTCCTGCGGGCTGAGGTGATCCGGTCGCTGCTACCTCAGCTCTCGTTGGCCCGGTCTGAGGTGATCGGCGATGTTGGGGCCGCGGCCAGCAAAGGGCTTCCGCTCGGCGGGCCGGTCGGAACGGTGCTGAGATGGCAGATCGCCAAAGAGCGCAACGTCGACGCTGTGGCCTTTGTCGCCATGCTGGTGGCCTCCGGTGTTGCCGCTGCTTTCGCCAGTTGGACGTTCTCATTGGTCAGCACCGTCGTTGACACGCTCGGCCGTTCGACCGACATCGCCGATGCAGCCATCATTGCGGTGGCGGTCGTAGTGCTTGTCGGGTCACTGGTGTTTTGGGTTTTCGTTCTGCGCAGTGACCGTGTGTACAACTGGCTGCTGTCGTGGAGTCCCTGGTTTATGGGTCGGCTGACCGCAATGATTCCGAGCTTGGCCGACAGTGACCCCGAGCAGACGCTCACCCGGCTGCGGGCGACTTTGCGTTCTGTTGGCGCCCGGCCGTTTCCGCTCATGGCCCGCACCGCTGTAGCTCAGGTCAACGGGGCTCTGATCCTGTGGCTTGCCTTGCAAGGCATCGGTGTTGGTCCCGAGCTGGGGGTGTCGGAGTTCGCTCGGGTCTTTTTTGTCACCCACGTCGTCGGCTCGTTCGCTCCGACGCCCGGCGGGGTCGGGTTGATCGAGGCCGGGTTGGCCGGAGCGCTTATCGCGGCCGGTGTTGAGGGGTCGATTGCGCTAGCCGGTGTGCTGATCTATAGGTTCATCACCTTTGTGCTTCCGATCATCATCGGCGCCGTGCTGTATGTGATTTGGCAGCGGCGACGGGCCGGCGAGCTGGTTCGTTAGTTCAGCTCCGCTGCCGGGGTGGGACCCGGCTAGTGGGTTGCAATCGACGTGTCGTCAACCGAAGCACCGACAGCACCGCCGATGAGACGGCGGCAACCGCCAACCTGGCCGCCGTCTGCTCCAGGGGAGCGGAAGGGGTGCTGGGTCGAATTCGAACTGTGTCACTGTTGCGTACCCGGTTCCCACCGATCTGGTCGGAAGGTAAAAAGCCGTTGGCCAACCCAGCGGCGATCGCCTCTCCGGCCGGGTTGAGGTCCAACCAGCCGAACAACTCGATCAAGGTGTTCTCCGGGTCGTTCGCCACGTCGTCGTAGCTGACCAGCCGCGTCCGCTCTCGGCCGACCACCAACGACCCGATCAAGGCTGCGGTGAGCGTGGCCAACGGCCACCCGATCAACGTCCGAACAGTTGGAAGCCGATGCGGCTCCAAGGTGTCACCGTGACCCCGACGAACCGACCGGACAACACCGGGTAGATCTCGAACGAGAATAATGCAGTGGACGTCAGGCACGACTTTGGCCAGAAGAGGTAGTCGCCACGTGTGAAGCCACGACGTCTTGGATGAGTCGACCAAGCCCGTTGCTCCGGTGAGCTCAAACAGCTTGTCGAACATCGCCCTTTGGATCTCCAGGTACCGTCGCCGATCTCGCCGACGGTTGCGGGCAAAAGGGCCGGGAACCAGACGTTCGATGTTGGCCACCGTCTTGGCCGCCGATCTCAGCTGAGTCGGGTTGTCGCCAATCGTTGTCGTCGACGCGAAGCGTCTCCACAGCTCGGGAACATCGGCGTCGCCTTCGGCCAAGATCCGGAGCGCATCGGTCGCTTCGCCGAGTCCAGCAAGGTCGGGATGCGACGACAGCGCGATGTCCAAAGTGGTCGAGCCGCTACGGCCGAACCCTGCGATGTAGATGAGACGCCGATCGGAGTCGGCCCGATTTGTCGACCTCGATTGCACCGCAGGAACCTCCATGGTCGGTCGGTGACCGTCGTACAGTTCCATCGGTCGCGCCGACCGAAGATCGAGCGGCTACCGGCGTCGAGACCTTTCACACCGTCCGGCTCGTCCACAGATTTGTGCCAGGCTGGAGATCGTGAGGCGATTTGACGCAGCTGCGCTGTACGAGGCCGTTGACACTGAGCGCCAGAGTAGGGGCATGACGTGGAGCCAGTTGTCGGCCGAAATCGGCGTCAGCGCCTCCACCATCAAGCGAACCCGACTTGGAGGTCGCATGGAGGTTGACGGGATGCTGAACATCGTCGGCTGGTTAGGCCGCCCCGTCGAAGACTTTGTGCGAGAGACCGACTACTAGCTACCGGTGCGCCGCCCTCAGGATTCGCCGGAGGCCAGTTTCTCGGCGTAATCCTCGATGGTGATTGAGCCGCCTTCGTTTTCAGTCCGGCCCTGATCATCGGGTCGCAGAACGTCTTGAAGAAAGTCGATTCGTTTCCACGACGGGTAGGGCGTCGAGCCGTCTGCATCGGGAACATACGGTGACGGTTCGACCCGCTGGTGTTTGTGAATCAACCGGCCGCAGTTGAAGAACACGCTGTCGACGGTGGCCCGCACAAGCTGCATTGCGCCCGGATAGCGGTCCATCTCCGGGTCGTCGTCCACCAGTTGGGCGGTGGCCTGCATGCGGATGCGATTGGGGGTTTCGAAGTCGATGAACAACAACCCGATCTTCGCCGTTTCGACGATGTTGCCCATCGACAGGAACATGCCGTTGCCGTCATAGGAAGGAAAGATGATGGTTTTTGGGTCGATCACGGTGACCAGGCCAGGGCCGCCGCCCTTGTAGGACACCGTTGGTTCGCTCCGCCCGTTCACGGTGGAGAGAAAGAAGAAGTCCCGTGATTCGATGAAGCCCTGGTGGAGCTCGTTCACCTCCTCGGTGACAATGGTTTCGCCCAGCCGATCGGCCAGCGGCCGACTATCGAACTGGTCTTGAACTTGGCGTTGGCTGTCGGTGTAGAAGTCCATCAGTTCTAGTATGCGGGTATGTCCGACTCACCTGGGACTCGAAAGCAGATCATCGGTGACCCGATCGTGATCGGGGGCCGGGTGCTGTCGGTGTCCCGGGCGATCCGGGCCGGAGACTTCGTCTACCTGACCGGGCAGATCCCCATGGCCGACGGAGCCCCGATGACAACGGGAACAATCGAGGAGCAAACCGTGGCGGTGTTGGACGACATCACCGCCACGCTGGAGATCGCCGGTTGCGACCGAAACGACGTGGTCAAAGCCACCGTCTGGTTGCGTGACCGCGCCGACTTCGCCGGTTTCGATGATGTGTACGGCCAGTACTTTCCGGTTGATCCGCCGACGCGCTCAGCTGTGGTCAGCGATCTGCTGGTCGATGTTCGGGTTGAAGTAGAGGTTGTGGCCTATCGGCCCGAGTCCGGCTAGGTCATGAAACGCTTACCGGCGATCAGCTAGCTGTTAGTGCGACAGTTCCCGTTCGGGTGAACCCAGACCGGGGAAACCGGCGTAGGCAGGTAGTGCCGGTTGCCCACCCAAGTGTGCATACAGCACCCGTGAACCGGCCGGGATCTCGCCGGAGCGGATCATGCCGATCAACCCGGCCATCGACTTGCCCTCATATACCGGGTCGGTCAGCATCGCTTCGGTTCGAGCCGTCAACTGAATGGCTTCGACCGTGGTGGCATCGGGGACCCCGTAGGCCGGGCCCTCGTACCCGGCCAACACGGTGACCTCGTCGTCTAGCAAAGCCCGCCCCACACCAATCTTGTCCGCGGTTTGGGAGGCAATACGGGTCACCTGATCGATCGTCTGGTCCAACGTGGCTGAGGCGTCAATGCCGATCACTTGACGTTTCGGAGCGGCACCCTCGGGGTTCTCCAAGGCGAACCCGGCGATCATGCCGGCATGGGTTGAGCCGGTGACGGTGCACACGATGACCGTGTCGAAGAACACGTCGAGCTCGGCCTCCTGGGCTGCCACTTCACGGGCCCAGTTGGCGAAACCGAGTCCACCGAGAGGATGATCCGAGGCCCCAGCGGGAATCGGATACGGAGTTCCACCGGCCTCGGTGACGGAATCCAGAGCCCGCTTCCACGAATCCCGGTAACCGATGTCGAAGCCGGCGGGGTCGATGCGCGGATCGCCGCCCATGATCCGGGTCAACTGGATGTTGCCGACC
>CALJMD010000241.1 GCA_937981915.1 uncultured Acidimicrobiales bacterium | reverse complement strand
CTGATTTCGTGGCGATCGTCGAACTGTTCGGCGGTGAAGTCGATGTCTCGGTCTTCGAGGCGATTCCAGTAGTGATGCTCACTGAACTCGTTGTCGATGAAGACCTGCCCGAGTACCAGCGACCCGCCCAGATACTCCCATGCCACAAAGCTGCTCGACTCGCACTGTCCCTTTGCCGGGTTGGCGGGACTCCATTGGTCGTCGGCCGAGGAGTCGGGCCCCCAGGCTTTGCGTAGCGCTGCAGCCACTTCGGTGGCCTCCGGTCTCACTGTTCGGCGGTTGGGCATGTCTCTACGCTATTCGGTCGCTGTGACACCGACCAGTGGTTGGGTCAGCTCCCTGCAGGGCGTCCGAGCGTGAGGAACGCAGCGCCCAGAACGCCTCGGCGGGCCATGACCTCTCGACGCCATTTATCGGCCGCATCTCGAGCCTCGGCGGCGGGCGAGCTAGCTCCGGGATCGTCACCGGGTCCGGCCATGACCACCTGGTCCCAGTCGGCCAGGAAGCCGAACTCGAATTGATCCCACGCTTCCGGTGACGCAACGGTGAGTCCGAGCGGCCGCCATCCGTTGGAGGCCGTTGTCTCCACCAGCTCGGCCAACGTGGGTAGCTGCCCGATCATGGCTTCGGTTTCAGGGTCTGGCGGAGCTTGCCAGAACTGGTAGCTGAACAGCAGCAAGCGTCCGGGTCGAACCAACTGCCACAGCGCGTCGAGGGCGTCGTCGAGTGTGCCGAACACGTGCTCGGCTCCCAGGTTGAGTACCAGGTCGGCCGGTTCGGCGTTGGTGACGTCGAGGCTGAACCGAACCCGATCATTGAGCGACCGATCGGCGGCGTTGCGCCTCGCCCGTTCGATGAGTGCCTCGTCGTGGTCAATGCCGTGGCCGGTGGCCTGAGGGCAGGCGGCCAACAGACGCAGCAGCATTTCACCCCAACCACAGCCCACGTCGAGAATGTCGCCGGGGTCGCTCCATGCCAGGCGGCTGACCAGTTGGTCGGCGGTTGCTTCGCTGATCGGATTGTTGAAGTTGAGCCAATCGTAGTTCCCGGGCCCGACAGTCGGCGTGCTCATGACGCCGGACTGTAGCGGCCCTTGACCGCATCATGAGACGAATTTCCTGCAGGCCCCCGGCGTTGGCGTCAATCGGGGACGACGCCATCTTCGGTTGAGTGACGAGCCTTGAGGTCAGCCAGTTCCGCTACCACTCCGTCCATGGTCACAACGCCGCTATACGCCTCGCCATAGCGCACGTCAGTTTCATGCCGAAGTGGTCGATCCCGATGTGGGTCGCTCGCTCATACGTCAGCTTTCCGCTCACCGCAAGCGGGAACCGGAATGCAAAAGCGTCGAATGCTCCGACTGCGGAACGAGTCGCATTGCCGAACTGATCCCTCTAAACAGCTATCTCTGAGGCGGCTGCTTGCACTGCTCGGTCGTCACGTGGCTCACCACAGTTCGAGGCGTTCGCCCTCTTCGTAGCAGAACGCTCCGATGAGTGCGCCGTTGACTGTTGCGAATCCACTCTCATCGCCGAACGATGCCTGAGTGGTAGCGTCGGCTTGCGCCCACAGCAAGGCCACAGCGAGCAGGAATTGCTCTTTAGTGTCGGTTTGGCCGGCGAGGTCGCAGGCGTTGTTACCAAGGTTGATGGCCGTCTGCCTTGTGCTGTCGTCGACAATCATGGCTGTGGCGAGTGCTTCGAGTTCGGGTGAGTGGTCGGTGATGGTGGTGGCGACGGCGAGTACGGCTATTTCGTCTTCGTCGATGTCCAGCTCGGGCTCGGGCTCCACCTCAGGCTCGACCTCGGGCTCGGCCACAAGCGCCAAGGTTGACGATGGCCCTGTGGCTGGCGGTGCGGTCGTCGTGGTGGTGGTACTGGTTTCCGCGTCGGCGAGTTGGGCGGCCAGCGGGTCAGGGCTCTTGGTATCTTCGAGGCTTGATGCAATAGCTCCAAGCACCATTAAGCCGAGGAAGCTGACGGCTCCCCATTTGAGTAGTTTCTTGATCATGGCGGCGTCTTTCTATGGGGTCTTGAGTAAGTACTTTATGTGTGCGGTTTGGTGGCGGCTATGAGTAGGGCGACTCACAGCCTCGTTTCCGCTTTGGTGCGTCCATGCTCAACCAAGAGGAGTTCGGTTAGAGACCTGTGACTGGGTCAATACCCCCACCATCAGCCGTCCCTGCCCGCTACACAATGGTGATGCTGTCAGCGCTTCATCCGCTCCCAAGCCCCGGTGCTCGCCGCGCTGTGGGTACGGCCCCCGAGCTACGAACGGCAGTCGACCTAACCGTTTTCGGTCTTGTCGTGGTAGTGCGGTCTGCCGGAATCTGATTCGATGTGCGAGCGGACAGTTTCGGGCAGGATGTCCGTGCCAGGATGGTCGCTGTCGAACCGCAGGCCCTCAGGGTCGGAAGAAATTGATCGGCGTTGAGATCGCCGTCTGCGGGTCATGCTGGCAACCTAGATCACAGTGGACTCTCCAACAGCAGAATCTCAAGCGACAGTTTCCGGGTCAGCTGTGTCCCGGCCGCTTGGCGACCGCTATGACGTGGTCGTCGTCGGCGGCGGTCACAACGGGCTGGTGTGCGCTGCCTACTTGGCCACCGCCGGTATGACGGTGTGTGTCATAGAGGCTCGGCACACCGTAGGGGGTTGCGCCGGTTCCGAGCAGGTGGTTGGAGCGACTGTCAACGTCTGCAACTGCGACCACTCGCTGATTCGGACGACACCGATCATCGACGATCTCGGCTTGGAACGTCACGGTCTTCGCTACATCGACCTTGATCCCGGCCAAGTTGGCCTGGGGTGGGGTGGCAGCTCTGAAGCGAACGTCTCGGGCGTCGACGCCGAGCCGGTTGGCCCGGTTCCGTTCTTCCGGGATCCTGAAAAGACGGTGGAAGCGTTGTCCGCCACAGTTCCCGATGAAGTTGACAACTACCGCCGCTATGTCAACGACGCCGTCCCCGTAGCCCGCCTGGTTCTGGAAGCGGCCGCTCAGCTTCCGTCGCGGCGAAAGATGCTCAGCCGGGCTGGAATGACGCCCGCTGCTTCGGCTCGGTTGCTTGCATGGTCACGCAAGTCGGTTGGCGACGTCCTCGGCGAGTACTTTACCAACGATGCCATCCTCGGCCCGGCCATGGCCGGAGGGCCGGCGGTGTGGGGTTTGGCGTCGACGACGCCGGGAACCGGCCTGGGTGCCCTAGCCCCGGCGTTCAAACACGTGGCCCCCACCGGGCGACCGGTAGGCGGCAGCGGTGCCTTGACCGACGCGTTGGCTCGATCCGTCATCGCCGCCGGTGGGACCATCGCCACGTCGAGTCGCGTCACCGACATTTGGTGCGACGGTCAGTCCGTTAGAGGCGTCACCGTCACCTCAGCCGATCGGTCATCGACGGTCGGGGTCCAACCAGTTCGAGTGTCGGCGTCAACCGTGGTGGTGGCATCAAACCCGAGGGCGGCGGTGGTCAAGTACCTGCGCAATCCACCCCCTCAGGCTTCAGCCTTTGTTGACCGCTGGCGAAGCCGTCAGTCCGGGCGGGGCTACGAAGCGAAGATCGATGCTCGCATCACGGGGCTGCCACAGTGGCGACACCCCGGTTACCGTTCGCTGGCCGACAAGCTGTCGTGGACCGACCATTTGTCTCCGTCGACTCTGGTGGCGCCATCGTTGGACGACATCGACGCCGCCCATCGGTTGATGTCCGACGGGAAGGTGGCTGACCGTCCGATGCTGTTCATTAACGTCCCGTCAATCCTCGACCGTTCGATCGTCGGTGAGGCTGGCAGCGAGACCAACAATGTTGCCGGTTCGGCGGCGGACAGCCATGTGCTGAGCATCGAAGTTCTGTTCACGCCCTATGACCTGAGCGGCGGTTGGGAGCAGTCGTCTGAACCCGAGCGATGGCTGTCGGTTGCCTCAACGCTGTTCGAACCGGGCTTCACCTCGATGGTGGAAGAGTGGAGGTCGGTGACGCCGCTTGACTACGAGCGCCACTTCTCAATGCCGGCTGGCTACGCCGACTCGTTCGCCGGAGGTCCACTGGCCGTGATCACCGGTGGTATGGGCAGCGGGCGCCACCCCGAGTTGACCAAATACGAAACGCCGATTGACGGTCTCTACCTGACCGGGGCGGCCACGTTCCCGGGCGCCGGCGTGTGGGGCGCCCCTGGACGAAACGCGGCACACGTGATCTTGGAGAATCGAGGCTAGACCGTCGACTCGGGCCGGGCGTTCTCGGCGCTCCTGGTTCTCTCTATCCGCTCCGACCACGTTTGTAGGGTGGCAGCCAGTTCGGCCAGCTTCAGCGGCTTGGAAAGGTAGTCGTCCATTCCGGCATTCAGGCAGCGGTCGCGGTCCTCGATGGTGGCGTGGGCGGTGAGGGCAATCAGCGGTATCCGGCTGCCGTCGCCGCTGTCGTCGTCGGGTCTGACGCTGGCGTCGCCGGCTTCGATGGCTCGGAGTGTGGCTGCCGCCTCCAGTCCGTCCATGACCGGCATCTGCACGTCCATGAAGATCAGGTCGAAGTCGCCGCTTTGCCACAGGTCGAGGGCCTGTCGACCATCGTTGGCCATGACCGGTTCGTAGCCCAGTTTGTTAAGCATGGAGACGGCGATTCTCTGATTGACCGGGTTGTCTTCCGCCACCAAGATCTTGAGGTTTGAGCCGTCGACGGGGGCTTGGATGGCAGCGACCCTGCCTTCCGGCTCGGTGCCGTCAATGAGGCGTGAAACCACTTCGTGGAACTCTGATTTCTTGACCGGCTTCATCAGCGTACGGTTGGCTCGGTCGGCCAGATCGGATGACGTGGCCCCGGATGTCAACACCAGGACTTGAAGGTGGCTCAACGTCGGCGCTTGGCGGATGGCGGCCAGCAGCATGTCGCCGTTCATCTTGGGCATGTGATAGTCGGTGACGACCAAGTCGTATTGCCGATCCTGTTTGAGATGAGCCAAGGCGGCTTCGGCGTCGTTGAAAAGTGTGACATTGGCTCCCCAGCCCTCCAGGGTTCGTTGCAGGATCATG
>CALJMD010000240.1 GCA_937981915.1 uncultured Acidimicrobiales bacterium | reverse complement strand
ACGCCGAACTCGGCCGTAGCCCCATCGTTGAAGAGCAACGTCGAGGAGTCAAAGTCGACGGACTCGATGCGGCGATCAAAGTTGAACGAGACCAGTCCGGTCGCTTCGGCGGCATCCAGCAAGATGGCATTGAGATCCGATCGTGACACCGAATGGATGACCTCGTGGGACTTGATGCCATAAGGCTGCAGGTCGGGCGTTGGGTCGCCGATGGAGTGAATCATCCGGCCACGCATGGGAATGGTGATGGCGTCGACCGCGCCGATGACGCCAACGTCGATCAGGGGAACGATACCCCTGGTGGCCAAGGCAAGGTTGATGGAGCGGCCAGCGTCGATGTCGGTCCGTCTCAGGTCGGGGCGACTCTCATACACCGTCACCTGGTGGCCCTGGCGGGCCAGATAGATGGCCAGCAATGCTCCGGCTTGGCCGGCGCCAGCGATGACAACGGGCCCGGCCAGGCCAGTGGTGCCACCGGTCATGTGCCGGATCCTTCGGACTTGTTGCCGGATCCTTCGGCCGTGTTGTTGGGTCCTTCGGCCCTGTTGTTGGGTCCTTCGGACTTGTTGTCGGCCGCGTGATCCACCACACCATCAAGAATCTGAACGAAGCGTTCGATGTCGGCGAATGAGTTGTACAGCGGCACCGGGGCGGCCCGGATCACGTCGGGCTCTCGCCAGTCGCAGTACACGTTGGCCTCTTCCAGAGCCTTGAACACAGCTTTCCCTTTGCCGTTGGCCACCCGCAATGCGAACTGGCAGCCTCGCTGGCTCATCTCTGATGGTGTCAGATTCTCGATGCGGTCACCCAGCTGCTCGGCCAGTCGGCGGTCAAGGAAACGGATTTGCTGCTCCGATTTTCGTCGCATGGCGGCGATACCTCCGGCGCTGTCGATGATGTCGAGAGCGGCTCGCAGGGTCGCCAGCGAGAGCACGGGAGCGTTGGAGAGCTGCCACGAGTCCACGGTGGGAATGGCGTCGAAGTCACAGGCCATTTCGAATCGGGTGGCAGCGTTGGTGCCCCACCACCCGGTGAACTTCGGCAGCTCGCTGTCGGACACGTGACGGCTGTGAACGAAGGCTCCGCCCACCCCGCCCGGTCCACTATTCAAATATTTGTAGGTGCACCAGGCGGCAAAGTCCACATCCCAGTCGTGAAGTTGGAGCTCCACATTTGCCACAGCGTGGGCCAGGTCAAACCCCACGGTGGCACCCACGGTGTGCCCGGCTGCGGTTATGTCGGCCATGGGCAGAACCTGACCGGTGTAGTACTGAACCCCGGGAAGAAGAACCAGTGCCAATTCGTCGCCGAGGCGATCGATGGTGGCCAAGACGTCGCCTGGTCGAAGCGTCTCCTCGCCAGGACGGGGAGCAAGCGTCACCAGGGACTCAGCCGGGTCGAAGCCTCGCTGACGGATCTGGGATTCAGCGGCAAAGTGATCGGACGGAAAGGCGTGGTCCTCGATCAGGATCTTGTGGCGCGTCTCGGTAGGGCGATAGAAGCTCACCATCAGCAGATGGAGGTTGACGGTGAGAGCGTTCATGGCCACGACTTCGTCTTGCCGAGCGCCGACCAGAGCGGCCAGCTGGTCGGTTACCAGGTGGTGATAGTCCTTCCAGCTAAGTTGGCCGGTGAAGTGGCCCTCTACGCCTAGTGTGGCCCACCGGTCGAATTCGGTTGCCACGTGCTGCCTAGCGGCCTTCGGCAACGGACCCAACGAGTTGCCGACCAGGTAGATGCCGTCGGGTAGCTCGAAGTGATGGCGGAACTCGGCTAGCGGGTCGGAGGCGTCCAACTCAGCGGCCGTTGCCGCCGACTCAGAAGATTCGCTCACAGGCGGCCGTCCTTGCCCGGGTGCATGGTTCCACAGGTTGGACAGGTTCGTGCCTGTTCGTCGTCGTGAAAGGCTTGAAAGAGTGGCGGAAGGTCTTTGTCGATGGCCTGAACTTGCAGTTCCACTCGATGAACCAGATTGGAGCAGTTGCCGCAGGCCCATTCGAATCCGTCCAACTCGCCAATGTTGCGCTGATACTCCACGACCAAGCCAACCGAATCAGGGTCGGGCCGCTGTGGTGAGTGACGCAGGCGGGGAGGGAGCAGGTAGACCTCGCCTTCACGAATTGGCATGTCGTAGGGCTCGGCCCCTGCTTCCGGCCAGATCACCAGGTTCATATCCCCTTTGATTTGGTAGAAGAACTCTTCGCGTGGATCGTCGTGGAAGTCGTTCCGCTCGTTGCCTCCACCGACGATCATCACGATCATGTCGGCTTCACGCCAGATCTGCTTGTTGGCCACCGGGGGCACCAGCTGATCACGGTGGTCATCAATCCACTTCTGTAGATTGAACGGCCGCCTGGCCCGCGCCGAGCTCGGGTCATAGTCGGTGATGTCAGAGTCGGTGGTGCCAGAGTCGGTGGTGTGAGAGTTGGTCATCGGTGCTCCTCGCTGTTGAGGCCTGTGTCAGTGGGTTTGTCGGGGTGTGCCATCGGTCAGATTGCCTCGCCGTCGGACACACCCATTGGCCGATCCACCACCGCTTCGATGGACTTGGTAAGTGCACTGAGTTGGGCAATCAGCGCCGAGAGGTCCCCGGCTTCGGACAGTGCCTCGGACTCCAACTGAGTGGCTTCGTCAATGAGCTTCCGGGTCAACTGTGATCCCGTCTTGGTGATGCCGACGATTCGCTGGCGGCGGTCAGTGGTTCCGGTGGCCCGAGTAACAAGATTTCGTTTTTCCAAGCGTCGGACGGCCTGCGTGACCGTGGGTTGTGGGCTCAGCGACGCTTCGGTCAG
>CALJMD010000239.1 GCA_937981915.1 uncultured Acidimicrobiales bacterium | reverse complement strand
TCCGTCGCTCGTAGCTGCCGCAGTCGTCGGGGCAGTTCCACGGCGCCTCCGGCGCCAAGTCGAGTGCGCACTTACGCATCGTGTCGCCACTGGGGTAGGTGCGACTCTGGAAGTGCTTGCAGTCCTGACGCATTGCCATGGCCTCCATTTTGGCCCGAACAGGCACCGAATCTGCGTCAGGGACGAAGCTAATCGGCAACAATTGCACGACCGCCGCGATATTTGCACTGCGACTGGCAACAATTGACCGGACGCTGGCAACAATCGACCAGCCACCGACAACCGGCTACACGACAACTAGGCTTCTGCACTATGGCAACGATTCACCTCGACGCTGCGCCCGACGACTACGCTCCCCTGGTTCTCATGCCGGGCGACCCGCTGCGGGCAAAGTTTGTGGCCGAGACTTACCTCGACGATGTACGGCAGGTTTCGTCGGTGCGTAACATGCTCGGCTTCACCGGGAGCTACAACGGCCATCCGGTCTCGGTCCAGGGTTCAGGAATGGGCATACCGTCCATGCAGATTTACGCCACCGAGTTAATCAAGGACTTCGGGGTTACTCAGATCGTGCGAATCGGCTCCTGCGGCGCCCTGCGAGATGATGTCGCCCTTGGAGACGTAATCGTGGCCATGACGGCGGGAACGGACTCACAGGTCAACCGCAGGCGCCTACAAGGTCACGATTTCCCCCCTGCTGCGTCGTGGAAGCTACTGCAGGCCGTCGTCCAGCGAGCAGAAGCAGTTGGGACAAGCCACCACGTTGGCCCGATCTTCACCTCTGACTTCTTCTACGAGCCCGATGACTCCGGGTTGTTCGCTTTGCTTGATCGATATGGGTTTCTGGCCGTTGAGATGGAAGCGGCCGGGCTGTATGGCGTTGCCGCCGAGTACGGAGTAGACGCTCTCGTGGTTGCCACCGTGAGCGATCACATCAAACGGCACGAAGCAATGAGCGCCGAGGACCGGCAAACCACGTTCCATGACATGATCACCGTCGTCCTCGACGCTCTTTGTCCATCTACCTAGGCCTACGAAGTAGGCCCGCTGAGTACAACCTGACTGCGGTTAACTAGGTTCGGTCCCGGGCGATCCGTACCAACTCGACGAATTCGGCTACCCGACCCGAGGAGCCGGCCAGGGACTCAGCTTCGGCTTCAATCTGGGACAAGGTAACGTCTCCACGATGCGGGCTGTCTCGGAGCACCTCGGCAAACGAGGCCACCGTCACCGCCAGTCGGAAATCATCGCTAGTGTCGGCCCACCGGTCATCGAGCATGGCAGCGCTCAGTTCAAGCCGAGTCTCGCGGACAGATCGCTCCTCCGGGTCCTCCCATCGCAACTGCGCGGTGCCGAGGCGATCTCGGTCGTTCAAGCCGTCGACCAAGGTCAGCTCATAGATCGCTGTGACCTGGTGGCCAGCCCCGAGTTCACCGGCATCGACGTCGTCATTGCGAAAGTCGTCGTCGAGGACGGCCCGGTTCTCGAACCCGATCAAGCGGTAGGCCTCAACACTGTCGGAGTCGAACTCGACTTGGATCTTTCCATCTATGGCAGCGGTCACCAAAGTGGATACCAACTCATCGCCGAATAGGCGCTGAGCTTCCGACAGCTCATCCACGTAGGCGTAGAAGCCATCACCCTGGTCGGCCAGCTGTTCCATCATGACGTCATTGAAGCCGTCCATGCCGACCCCGATCGTGACCAGTTGAATCCCTTCGTCAGCATCATCTCGAATCATCGACGCTAATCCGTCGGGGTCAACGAGGCCCACATTGGCGATTCCGTCCGACGCCAGAATCACTCGGTTGACGCCGTCTCGTCGGTAGTGGGAGTTGGCCACGCTATAGCCAACCTCCAACCCGGCCTGCAGGTTGGTGGAACCGGTGGTCTGCAACGAGTTGATGGCATCAAGAATCACGTCCCGGTCGGCGACCGGCGTCGGCTCCAGAACAACAACACCATCGTCGCTGTAGGTAACAATGGCCACGGTGTCGTCGCCGTCGAGCTCCCGGGTCAAACCGCTAAGCGAATCGATTACCAATCCGAGCCGATTCGGACGATCCATCGAACCCGAGGTATCGACAACGAAGGTCAGTGCGGCCGGTGGTCGGTCACCTCCGGCGATCTCCTCGGCCTGAACGCCCAAGCGCAGTATGACGTTGTCTGCGTTGTAGGGCGACGGTCCGCCATCGGCGACGACGGTCAAACCCTCGCTGGGAGCCGGGTAGTCGTAGTCAAAGCTATTGACGTACTCCTCGACCCGAACCGACTCGGGCGGAGGTACCTGGCCCTGTTCCAGCATGGCTCGAGCCACCGTGTAACTACCGGTGTCCACGTCGAGTGCGAAGGTCGACAATGGGTCTCGACTGGTCTCGACAAAGGACCGAATGCCATAGTCACGGAAGTTGGCATCGACCTCGTCTTCGGCCGACTCTCCATCTTCAGTACCGAAGAAGCCGCCGCTTGGGCTGGCGCGGCGCTCGGCCGTCGCAGTATCGCCTGAGGCAACGGTGGTGGTGGTGCTTGGAGACGCGAATGCCTCGCCATCACCCATTGCATCCTCGTCTTCCATTGCCTCTTCTTCCATTGCCTCTTCGGCGTCATCCGCTGCCTCCTCCTCCTCGGCCTCGATGACAAACTCCTCGGCCGCCTCGGCGTCCTCGGTTCCTGAGGCATCGGTCTCGGTTGCCTCATCAGCGGCCTCGTTCGCCGTGTCCACCGC
>CALJMD010000238.1 GCA_937981915.1 uncultured Acidimicrobiales bacterium | reverse complement strand
GCCTGGAACTGTTCGACGTAGGAGTCCATACGTCCGGCCGTTGTGGGGCCGAACGATCCGGACGCGTAGCCTTCGGGAGTCTTGGCCGGTCCGGCATAGTAGATGGGGTTTTCGCGCAGGTACTCCGGCATCTCTTCGCCGGCATCAAGACGTTCCTTGATCTTGGCGTGGGCGATGTCTCGGCCGACAACGAGCGTCCCGGTTAGCGAGAGTCGGGTCTTCACCGGGTGGCCGCTCAACTGGTTACGGATGGCGTCCATCGGTTGATTCAGGTCGATCTGCACCGTCTCGGTGGACAGATTCTCCCCGGTGACCTCCGGCAGGTATGACGCCGGATCTCGTTCGAGTTGCTCCAGGAAGACGCCTTCGGCAGTAATCTTGGCCATGGCTTGGCGGTCGGCTGAGCAGCTGACGGCGATGCCCACCGGGAGCGAAGCTCCGTGGCGTGGCAGGCGGATAACCCGGACGTCGTGACAGAAGTACTTGCCTCCAAACTGGGCTCCGATTCCGAACTCCTGGGTGAGCTTGAGTACTTCCGCTTCCATCTCAAGGTCCCGGTAGCCGTGCCCGGTTTCTGAGCCGGTAGTCGGCAGCGAGTCGAGGTAGCGGGTGGAGGCCAACTTGGCGACCTCCACCGAGTACTCGGCCGATGTGCCGCCGATAGCCAGGCCGAGGTGGTACGGCGGGCAAGCGGAGGTGCCCAACAGTCGCAGCTTTTCGTTGAGGAACGCTCGCATCGACTGCGGGTTAAGCAGCGCCTTGGTCTCCTGGAAGAGATAGCTCTTGTTGGCTGACCCGCCGCCTTTGGTCATAAACATGAGCTTGTAGGCGTCGCCGGGAACCGACTCGATCTTGATCTCGCCCGGGAGGTTGGTCCCGGTGTTTTTCTCATCCCACATCGACAGTGGCGCCATCTGCGAATAGCGAAGGTTGGAGCTTTGGTAGGTGTCGAAGGCGCCTCGGGTTAATGGCTGCTTGTCGTCGCCTTCGGTGAGGACCTGTTGACCCTTTTTGCCTTTGATGATGATGGTGCCGGTGTCCTGGCACCCGGGAAGCACAAAGCCGGATGCGATGTTTGCATTGCGGAGTAGCTCGGTGGCGACAAAGCGGTCGTTGGCCGACGCCTCGGGGTCATCGAGGATGTTGCTGAGCTGGCGGAGGTGCCCGGGGCGCAGAAGGTGGGAGATGTCTCGGATGGCTTCGGCCGACAGGGCGCGGAGCGCCTCGTCGCTGACGGAGAGGAAGCGCCTGCCACCCAGGTCGATCTCTTCGACGCCGTCGGTTGTCAGCAGACGGTACGGGGTGGTGTCCTCACCGAGAGGGAGAAGATCGGTGTAGCGAAAGTCCGGTTGCGAAGCCATGACTTCACGCTAGCGAACCGGCTTCGCTTCAACGCCGATGATGGCCGTGTCTGACTGTGTATGGCTGTGTCCGGCTGTTTCCGCCGGCGTCTGACCGTCAGGCGGCGTCTGCCACCCAGGTTCGCCCTAGTCGATCTGCTCGCTGGTCGAACTCGGATTGCAGTTCATCCCAGATGGCTTCCTCGGCGTGGCTATGGAAGGCGAAGTCATTTTTGTCGACTTCGAGCTCCACCGCCATCTCCATCAGTTCGATTCGCCGCTCCGAACGAGCAACGTGATTCTGCGTCGGTTGTGGTGTGAGTGCGGACATGACAACAACTATGAGCGATCGGTGTGACACTCTCGGTGGAACAGCGCCGACAGTACACTCGGGCCATGAGTTCTGAACCGGTGGCGACGTCTCGGCGCTTCTTTGCCCTTGTCTCTTCCCTGCTGGCCATTGTGTGTGCCGCGTTCGGCTGGATTGCCCTCGGCTCGATCGAGTTCGGAGCCAACGACTCGGTGGAAACGGTCGCCGGAGCTCTTGAGTCGGTGGAGGCCACGCTGGCCAGCTCCAGTGATGTCGCTTCCTCAACCGCTGATGCGTTGGAAGCATCGGCGGTGTCGTTGGAGTCGGTGGCCGCTACCTCCGACGCCACCTCTGAAGTGGCCGGTGACGTGGCCGAGGTGACGGCAACACTTCCCCCTGTATTGTCGGCGGTTTCCAGCAACCTCTCTCAGCTCGACGAGAGCATCAGCGACATCAATGGGATTCTCGACAACATTCCCTTTCTCGACACCAGAATCAACCAGGTCGATCCATCGCTGACCGACATTGACCCTCTGGTCGACGACCTGCGGGCGGCAGAAGAATCGCTCACCAAGCTGTCGGCGGAGACAGCCGAGCTGGGTCCGGCGACCGTGGAGCTGGCAGCAGATCTTCGAACTGTTGCCGCCGACCTGGAGAGCTCGACCGCCAACTTGGACGAGCTGGCCCAAGAAGTCGGCGCCAGTCGCCGTGAGCTGATTGCCGAACCGGGGGAGACCAGCCCGGTGAGCCTTCTGCCGGCTCAGCTGATCATCGCCGCTCTGGCCATGGCTCTCATCGTGTCGAACATCCCGGACCTACTCGGTGACAACCCGAGAAGCTCAGCGGTCGACTGAGATACTGCTCTCCCACACGATGATCTCAACCGACGAGCTGTGAGCGGTCACGCTGAGATCTGCCGAGTCGGTGATTCTCGCAGCATCGCCTTCGGACAGCGCCTCGCCGCCCTGTCTGCCGTTTAGCATCGCCGAGCCACGGGCGATGTAGACATGCACGTACCGATTCTCGGGCACGTCAACTGACTGGCCGATTCTCATTCGGGCGACCGCCATCGACGCTGCCCGCTGGTTGATGCGAATGGCGCTGGAGGTTGTGCTGCCGGATGCCACGGTCACCAGTCCGCCGCCGTTCAACTCGTCGTTCATGTCTTGCTGCTGGTAGCCCGGTTGGACACCGTCGACGTCGGGGGGAACCCACATTTGAACGAAGTGCACCGGTTCGGTCTGGGAGTGATTCATTTCGGAGTGGGTGATCCCACTGCCGGCACTCATCCGCTGGGCCAGGCCGGGGTAGAGGACGCCATGGTTGCCCTCGGAGTCCCGGTGCTCGAGTTGGCCACTGAGTACCCAGGTCACGATTTCCATGTTCTGGTGGGAGTGAGACTGGAATCCGCCTCCCGGCGCCACGGTGTCGTCGTTGGAGACGATGAGTAGACCGTGCCCGGTGTTGTCCGGATCGTGATGTCGCCCGAAGCTGAAACTGTGTTTCGAATCCAGCCAGCCGATCGAGGTGCTGAATCGATCGGCAGATCGACGGATATCAATGATGGTTTCGTTGCCTGGCACGTCACCGGGTGTCATGTCGATCGGGGCGACAGCTCGGGGCACAGCTCGCCGTTGGTTACTACCGCTCGGCCGTCCAGTGAGACGGTGCAGTGGCGCATTGGTAGGTCGAAGTGGCCTCGG
>CALJMD010000237.1 GCA_937981915.1 uncultured Acidimicrobiales bacterium | reverse complement strand
CCCGCCAAATCGACGTCCGGTCAACACGGTCTTCCAGAACTACGCGTTGTTTCCTCACATGTCGGTGTTGGACAACGTCACCTTTGGCCTGCGCATGCAAGGTGTGTCGGGCTCAGAAGCCAAGAAACGGGCGACCGAGGCCATCGCCATGGTCCAGCTCGAAGGCAGAGAAAAACGTAAACCACGTCAACTGTCCGGTGGGCAACAGCAGCGGGTGGCGTTGGCCCGGGCTTTGGTTAACCGCCCTAAGGTGTTGCTTCTCGATGAGCCGCTCGGCGCTCTTGACTTGAAGCTACGCCAGCAGATGCAGGGCGAGTTGAAATCGCTGCAGCGTGAACTCGGCATCACCTTTGTGTTCGTGACTCACGATCAGGAGGAGGCGTTGACCATGAGCGACCGCATCGCCGTGATGGACGAGGGCCTCCTGCTTCAAGTGAGCGATCCCGAATCGCTGTACGAACGTCCGGCCAACCGCTTTGTGGCCGACTTCATCGGCCAAACCAATTTGCTGGAGGCAACCGCCGAAGCGAGCAACTCCATTTGCCTGGCCAACGGCGTGCGGGTGGCCGTCGATCACGATCTGAGCCCGGGCACCAAGTTGGCGTTGTGCCTGCGACCGGAACGAGCTTCTCTGCTTGCGGCCGACGCCGCCGGTACCGCACCGGAGTCAGGCCATCACTTGCCTGGTGTGGTCAAGCGAGTCACGTACCTGGGAACCGATCGGGTGTACGAGGTCGCTCTCGACTGGATGGAAGTTGAGGTTCGCGAAGGCAACCGCCCCGGTAGCGGACAGTTGAACGAAGGCGACAGCGTTCACGTGGTGTGGGAGCCGAATTCGGTTGCCTTGGTGCCCGACGAGGTGAGTAGCCAGTGACCGCAGTGGTTGATCCGGTCAGCCAAACAACAGGTCCGGTGGCTTCTCCTGACGTCGAGCGGCAGGCGGCCAAGGAGCGTCGGCGTCGAGGTTTTCTGCTGGCGTTGCCGGCGTACGCCTACCTGTTGTTCTTCTTTGCCCTGCCGTTGGTCGCGGTTGCCGTGTTCTCGTTCGCCACCCGCAATCGTTTCGGTGGCGTCGATCTGGCCGAATGGAACCTCGACTCGTACCGCAGGCTCGGCGACGACATCGTGTTCGACATTTTGTTGCGGTCGTTCGGCTTGGCGCTGCTCACCACGGTCATCTGTCTTGTCCTGGCGTATCCGTTCGCCTACTTCATCGCCACTCGCTCGGAGACGGTTCGCAACATCATGTTGGTGTTCGTGCTGATCCCGTTCTGGACCAACTTCTTAGTCCGCAACTACGCCTGGCGGCTGCTGTTGGGCAACGACGGCCCGGTTTCGCAGGTAAGCCAGTTCCTGGGCCTGGGCGAGGTCCGCATTCTCTTCACGCCACTAGCGGTGGTCATCGGCCTGGTCTACAGCTTCCTGCCGTTTATGATTCTGCCGTTGTATGCCGCCATCGAACGCATCGACTGGCGCCTGGTGGAAGCCAGCCGGGACCTGTACGCCACCGGTCGACAAGCAATGACCAAAGTGGTTTTCCCGCTGTCGCTTCCGGGCGTGATCGCCGGGTCGATCCTGGTGTTTGTGCCCAGCCTCGGTGCCTACGTCACCCCGGAAATACTTGGCGGGGCGAAGACGACGCTGCTGGGTAGCTACATCGTTTCCCAGTTCCTGACGGCCCGAAACTGGCCTGCCGGTGCGGCGCTGTCGATGGTGTTGTTAACAGTCATGTTGACGACCACCGTCATCTACTTCCGATCCGGGGGGAGGAACCTGTGACCGCGGTCGGACCATCGGTTGAGCCTCGGGGTCTGCCCCGTTTCGCTATGCGGGCCAACGCTTGGCTGGTGTACCTGTTCTTCTACGCCCCGATCATTTTGCTGGTGGTGTTCTCGTTCTCCGATGACCGCCTGGTCGGTCGGTGGGGCGGGTTCACGATGCGCTGGTACGGCGAGTTCGCCAACAACTCCCAAGTGCAACAGTCGTTGTGGGTGTCGGTGCGAGTGGCCGTCGTGTCAACACTGGTTGCCGTTGTCTTGGGAACGCTGGCGGCGCTGGCCCTCGTCCGCTTTCGGTTCTTCGGCAAGAAGGTTTTCGATGCGCTGCTCTATCTGCCGGTCATCATTCCTGACGTGACCATGGCGGTCATGATGTTGCTGTTCTTCACCCGTTTCTTCGATGTCTTGGATGACACGTTCGGGTTGCAGCTGACCAAAGGGTTCGGTTCGATTGTGGTCAGCCACATTGCGTTCAACATCAGCTTTGTGTCGATTGTGGTGCGGGCCCGGCTGGAGGGAATGGACGAAACGCTGGAGGAAGCCGCCGTCGATTTGTACGCAACTCCGTGGCAGTCGTTTCGCCACGTGACGTTCCCCCAGATCCTTCCCGGGATCGCCGGGGGCGCCTTGTTGGCGTTGACGTTGTCGTTGGACGACGTGGTCATCAGTCAGTTTGTAGCCGGACCGGGCTCAACCACGTTGCCGGTCTTCGTGTTCGGGCTGATCCGTCGTGGTGTGACCCCGATGATCAATGCGGTTTCGGTGGTAATGCTGGTGGCATCGGTGACGTTGGTGCTCCTGTCGCTGTTGGTTCAGCGTTCTCGTGACGCCGCGGATGAGACCGGCTGACTTCGTCCCAAGCAACTGATCCAAGAATTTCTTACGTCGTTGCCCTCCGGTTTCCCGGTTGTTCGATAGGGTTTCTGACAAGTGTCCGTAGATGTTTTATTTACGGATCGATTCAAGGGGAGAATGCTGGCGGTGAGCGGACTGTTTGGTGATGACGCGCTGAGGCGCGAAGGTGTGAACGGCGACGAACGGGATCGGCTTGTCGACCCCCAGGTTGGCACGGCGGCTGGCGTAGCTTCGTCCAGTGGATTGACCCGGGCTGGGCTATTCCTTGGAACGAATGTTGGAATCCTGATGCTCGTCACCGTTGTGTGCGCACTGCTCGGAATCGAGCCACAGGGAATCCTTGGACTTGCGGCCTTTTCGCTCCTCGTCGGTATGGGCGGCTCGTTCATCTCATTGATGATGTCGAAGTCGCTGGCGAAGCGAGCTACCCGGGCGACGATTATCGAAACGCCACAGAACGAAACGGAACAGTGGCTAGTCAGCACCGTGCAACGTTTGGCTCATGAGTCCGGTATCGGCATGCCTGAAGTCGCAGTGTTTCCATCCCAGGACCCGAACGCTTTTGCCACCGGAGCCAAACGGGACGACGCACTGGTGGCGGTGAGCACCGGTCTCTTTGCCGTTATGGATCGTCGTGAGGTCGAAGCGGTGTTGGCCCACGAGGTTGCCCACATCGCCAACGGTGACATGATCACGATGACGTTGATGCAAGGCGTATTGAATTCGATCGTGTTCTTCGTTTCTCGGTTTGTCGCCATGGTCTTCCGCGATAGTCGATTGATCTACTACGTCGTAGTGATTGCGCTGCAGCTGTTTCTCGGCATGCTGGCGTCGATGTTGGTGATGTGGTTCAGTCGGAGGCGCGAGTATCGAGCCGATGCTGGAGCAGCGTCGTTGGTCGGCCCTCAGGCCATGGCCAGTGCGCTGGCCACACTCGACGCAGCTCCTCCAGGTCCAGCTCTCCCAGATCGCGTGGCGGCCTTTGGTATTAAGAGCGGGAGCAAACGCTCATTGATGCAGCGTCTGTTATCGAGCCATCCGCCTATTCCAGAGCGGATCTCAGCACTCAGCGATCCGGTTCGGTAGGAGGGTTTAGTTATGGCGGAGCGGGCACGTCCTAAGGAACGTCTGCGGTATCGATTCGACGATTTCATGTCGCAGGGGCCCTCATCGGGGTTCGTAGCACTCACGGTCGTTTTCTTCGCCTGCTACGGCGTTATCACCCTGGCCAGAGTGGTCACCGTCTGGCTGATGGGTGACGTGACGATCGAGCGCGGTGGAAGTATCTGGCGCCAGGTGTGGATCGCCTTCTTGGAGATGACGGACCCCGGCTCAATGACTCAAGACATTGATTCCGATCCCGCCATCAAGATCTTCGCCGTGTTGGCGGGCATGACCGGGCTCGTCCTGCTCTCGGCTCTGATCGCGGTTATTACAAACGCCTTGGATCAGCGACTTTCCGACCTCCGCAAAGGTCATTCCAAGGTTGTTCTGGAAGACCACACGGTCATACTCGGCTGGAACGGCCGAATTTTCGATCTGTTGCGCGAACTCATTCTGGCCAATGAGTCCGAGAGCTCAGCGGCCGTGGTCGTGTTGGCGGACCGTCCGAAGGAAGAGATGGACGATCAGCTGGCGTTGCTGCTACCGGATCGGGCCACGACCAAGATTGTCACCAGGTCTGGTGTCGAGAGTTCCCTCGCCAACCTGTCGGTCGCTTCGGTGACCACCTGCCGCTCGGTGATCGTACTGGCCGATGCCGAGCCTGGAAGTAGTCAGGACCAACTGGATCGTAGTGACATGAAGGTCGTAAAGACCGTCTTGGGTGTCGGTAGCGCCCTGTCGAGTCGCGAAGATGTGCCAATTGTGGCTGAGCTGTTCAGCGAGGAGCGACGAGCGCTTGCCCGATCGATGGAACCCGATCGCCTGGTCGCGCTGGACGCCGAGGAAATGTTGGCCAAGATCCTGGTGCAAACATCACGCAACGAAGGTTTGGCCGTTGTCTACGAAGAAATCTTGTCCTTCGACGGCTCGGAAATCTACCTCTACAACGAAGGTCCCTGGCCGACGAGCTCCTTTGGGACTGCAAGCTACTTCATGCCAGACGGTGTGGCGATCGGTCTCAAGCGAGGCGATGACTCTATTGAGCTGAATCCAGACCCGGCGACGCAGCTTGAGGAAGACGATCAGCTCATCGTGTTGGCGTCCGACGACTCCACCATCGGTTTCGAAACAAGCCCAGTGGTACAACCGACTCGCTGCGCGCCGGGTCGAGCGGGGCTGGAGAATCGTATCGAGAGGGAGCTGTTCATCGGATGGACGCCGAAGGTGCCGACCATCGTCAAAGAGTATGCCGACTACGTCCAGCCCGGTAGTCGTATCGATATTGTCGCCCGCGGTCAGAACGGGTCGACGGCGAGTGCAGTAGCCGAACTGGCATTGTCGGTGCCTGCGCTGCAACTCCAACTGCTTGATGTGGACCCCTCCGATACCGCAGGTCTTCTGCAGCTACGGCCGTTCGAGTACGACAACATCATCGTGCTGTCGGACGCCGGGTCGGCTGACAGCGCTGAGTGGGCCGACAGCGAAACTCTGTTGCATCTACTCCAGCTACAAAAGATCTTTCGGGAACAGACCGGCTCAACATCAACCAAGCTGATCGCCGAACTGCTCGACTCGGACAATCGAGAGTTGGTGACCAGCACCGGTATTCGGGAGTTTGTGATATCGAACCGTTTTGTCTCGATGCTGATGGCTCAGGTGAGCGAGAGCATCGAAATGAAGGCGGTCTATGACAACTTGCTCAGTGAAGACGGGTCGGAGATCTACCTCAAGCCGCTCGACTTCTATATGTCTGACCCGCCGGAAAGCGTGTCCTACGCTGATCTGATCCTTAGCTGCCAGGGTCGACGGGAGGTGGCTCTGGGCTACCGCCTACGTTCGCTGGCCGATGACATCAACGCCAACTTTGGTGTGCGGCTCATTCCGCCGAAGGCCGATCAGATACCAACAGCTGATATCGGATCAGTGGTAGTGATGGCCGAGGACGAGTCCTAACGGAACTTGCGGTTCCTGGTTAGGGCGCCCCAAACCATCACTCAGTCGGTCTCAAGGCGGTTTGAACTACACTTGAACAACTCTTTTCGACCGGCGCGGTCGGAAACCCTTGATGGGGACGAACTGGGAGAGAAACTGAGATGACCGAAAAGACTTGGCTGAAAATGCTGGCCCTCGTGTCAGCGTTTGCGTTGCTGGCCGC
>CALJMD010000236.1 GCA_937981915.1 uncultured Acidimicrobiales bacterium | reverse complement strand
CACGTGCACCTCGTTGCCGAACAGCGACGGTTCAAGCCAATGCTCCAAGAAGTGAAGTTCCTTGGTGAACGGCAAGTTGAGACCGCCAGCGACAACGGCCAGAACAGCCAGGATCACCAACGGAAGGGTCATCGTGGCCGGTGACTCGTGCGGGTGGTACTCCTGGCGGTGGTGATAACTCTCGGGGAGGCTATCGGCCAGGTCGCCGGCATCGGGGGCTTGTGTCAACGCCGTGGCATGAGCGCCTTCAGCGGCGCCGGTTGGGCCGCCTTCGGCCATACGGTTCACGTCGGCCTCGGCCGCTCGCACCGCGGCGGCTGCATCCTGCATGGCTGCCGTGGCTTCCTCCACTTTGCCTTCAGCCTTGATTACTGCATCCTCGGCCTTGGGTACGCCGGCCTCGGCTTTGGTCAACGCTTTGACCAGCTTCTCGTGCCCGTCATCGGCCTCCGACGAAGCAGCAACCTTGGCTTGAGCATCAGCCAGCTTGCCTTCGGCTTTGCCGACGGCTTCCTGCTTCTTAGCCACCTCAGCCTTGGCTTTTTCGACCGCCGAAGCCGCTGATTCCTCGGCCACTTTGGCGTCGTCGACCGTGACCCGAGCAGCGGCCACTCGACTGTCCCACGCCAACGCCAGTTCGTCAGAGCGAACATCGAAGAAGCGGGTGCGACCAAAGAAGGTCAAGATCACCTGTCGGGTCATGTAGAACGCCGTCAACAGTGCCGTCACCAAACCGATGGCCCACAGGGCCTTGCCGCCAATGGCATCAGCATTCCAGGCGTACAACAGGATCTCGTCTTTCGACCAGAAGCCGGAGAACGGTGGCACACCGGCAATAGCCAGCCAGCCGATGATGAAGGTGAACGCCGTGATCGGCATGAACTTGGAGACCCCGCCCATGCGACGCATGTCTTGTTCGTCGTCCAAGCCGTGGATGACCGAACCGGAACCGAGGAACAGCAGCGCCTTGAAGAAGGCGTGAGTGATCATGTGGAACATGGCCGGCACGTAGCCGCCGACACCGACGGCCAAGAACAGGTAACCCAACTGGGAAACCGTGGAGTAAGCCAGCACCTTCTTAATATCGTTCTGTGCCACCGCGATGGTGGCGGCCACCAGAGCGGTGATAGCACCAACCCAGGCGACAAGACCGGTCGACCACAGGTCGGCCTGAGCCAGAACGGGGTTGAGGCGGGTCAACAAGAACACACCCGAGGTCACCATGGTGGCAGCGTGAATAAGAGCCGACACCGGGGTGGGACCGGCCATGGCGTCAGGCAGCCACACGAACAACGGCAGCTGAGCCGACTTGCCGGTGGCAGCCAACAAGAACAACAGCACCAGGGCGGTTGCGGTACCGGAAGACAGTTCGTCGGCCCGAGTCAAGATGTCGTCGTAGTTGATCGACCCCAGGCTGACGAACACCAAGAAGGTGGCCAGCATGTAACCGAAATCGCCGATGCGGTTGGTGACAAACGCTTTCTTACCGGCGCTGGCGTTGGACTCGTCGCCGAACCAGAACGAAATCAGCAGGTACGAACAGGCACCCACGCCCTCCCAGCCCAGGAAGGTGATGAGCAGGTTGTCGCCCAACACCAACAAAATCATGGAACCGATGAACAGGTTCAAGTAAATGAAGAACTTGGAGAAGTTCTCGTCACCGTGCATGTACCCGATGGAGTACAGGTGAATGAGCGTGCCAACACCGGTGACGAACAGACACATCGTGATCGACAGCGGGTCGACCAGCAGGCCGGCGTCCACGGTGAACGACCCGACGTCGAGCCAGGTGAACAGCTTGATGATCTCAAACCGGTCGTCGGTTTCGCGACCAACCAGACCGATGAAGGTGATAACGGTGAAAAGGAACGCTCCGGCTGAGGCCAACGTGGCCAACCAACCAGCCACCGGCTCGCCCAAGCGACGGCCGAACAGAACTAAAAGAGCGAACCCGAGCAGGGGAAGGGCGGGAATGAGCCAGGCCAATTCGATCATGATCAGCCTTTCAGTGCCGTAAGGTCATCGGCGGTCAACGCCGGACGGCGACGCATGATGGCAACCACCAGGGACAAACCGACCACCACCTCAGCGGCCGCCACCACCAGCACGAAGAACACCGCGGTTCGCCCGGCGATGTCATCCAGCGCAGTGGAGAAAGCCACAAACGTGATGTTGACCGCGTTGAGCATCAACTCGATGCACATGAACATCACCAGCGGGTTGCGGCGAACCAGCAACCCGAAGAACCCGATGCTGAACAACAAGGCGCTCAGAACCAGATACCACGTTTCGGTTACTTCCATAATCTCTCTCCCAATGCGCCACCACTACGGTGCGCTCCGGCCGCTCCCGGGGCCGGCGGTTGGTAGTCAGCCTGACGGCTGATCCCTAGCTTCAGCCTCGAGCCGTACCCGGCTCGTCGACCACTACTTCCTCAGCACCTCGGTTACGCACCATGACCACCGCACCCACGGTGGCGATCGTGAGCAGCAACGCCGTGGCCTCAAAAGCCAGGACGTTGCGGGTAAACAAATCTTCCGCCAGCAGCTGAACGTCGGCGTCCGACTCGTTCAGCTGGCTGATGGGGGCCGTTCGCGACTTCGTGCCGGTTAGCGCCACTGCCCCGTCGCTGCCACCCGGGCCAGACAGGAACAGACCGCCGAGCACCAACGCCAGCACCATGCCGGCAATAACGGCTGCGGCCGAGCGCTGGCCGGCCAACGGTTCAAAGCGAATGTCTTCGGTTCGATCCACGCCAAGCAACATGATCACGAACAAAATCAGCACCACGATGGCGCCGGCGTACACCACAACTTGGACGAAGGCCAAGAAGTGAGCGCCCTGGGCGACAAACAATACGGCCACCCCGAAGAACGAGGCCACCAACGACAGCGCGGCGCGGACCGGATGGTTGTTCAACACCACTCCGATGGCGCCACCGAGAATGATGGCGGCCGACACCAAGAAAACCAGCAGATCAACCATTAGTGATGACCTCCACCGTGTCCGTGGCTGTCGTCATGATCATGGTCATGGTCGCCGGATGACGACGAGCCCTCGGTTCCCTCGATCTCCACCGCGGTTTGACCAGCCTCGGGGGCACGGACACCGTAGCCAAGCTCGCCGGACCAGCCGACTTTGCCTTCGAACGCCGCTTTGCCGCCCGGTGCAGTGGCCCGCATCCAACCGGAAGTGAATTCGTCCTCGCCGGGACGCCAGTCTTCCCACGGCATATGTTGTGGCATGCCGTCGTCGCCGACCAGGAGTTCATCCTTGGTGTAGATGGCATCGTCACGATTGGTGAATGAAAATTCGAACAGCTTCGTCTCGGTGATGGCCTCCGTGGGGCAGGCCTCCACGCACAGGTCGCAGTGAATGCAACGGAGATAGTTGATCTCGTAGACGTAGCCGTAACGCTCACCGGGCGACTTCGGATCGTCCGGCGGATTGTCGGCGCCTCGCACATAAATGCATTTGGCCGGGCAGACACCAGCGCACAGCTCGCAGCCGATGCACTTCTCCATGCCGTCCTCGTAGCGATTCAGAACATGGCGTCCATGCAACCGCTCGGGCTTTGGTGCCTTGTCTTCGGTGGTGGCATCGCGACCGCCACGGTATTGGCGGGTGGTAACACCCTCGAAGATCTTCTTAAACGTGACTGGGAAGCCGTCAAGATAGCCCACTAGTCCCGGCCTCCTTCAGCGGCTGCCACCAGGCTGCCACTGCTAAGTGGATCTCGTTCACCGGCCAAGGCCAGTCGTTCTCGGCGAGCCGAACGGATCGCCAGGGAAAGCAGCACCGCTCCCAACACCAGCACACCGATGCTGACCAGGACCACCAGTGCGGCATCGAGGAACGAGTCGCCGGTGATATCGATCTGACCGTTGCGAACCAGGCGAACAGCCGAAAGCACCAGCAACCAACCGAGCGATACCGGAATCAGCACCTTCCAACCCAAGTCCATCAACTGGTCGTAACGCAGTCGAGGCAACGTGGCCCGGAACCATACGAAGGTGAACAAGAACACCAACAACTTGGCGAAGAACCACACGAAGCCCCACAGCCATCCGGGAAGGAACCCGAAGTTGGGACCGGCCGGACCACCGAGGAACAACGTCACGATGATGGCCGACAAGGTCACGGTGTTCATGAACTCGGCCAGGAAGAACAGGGCGAAACGAATCGACGAGTATTCGGTATGGAAACCGCCGACCAGTTCCTGCTCGGCCTCAACCAGGTCGAACGGGGGGCGATTCAGTTCAGCGGTACCGGCAATCAGGAACACGACAAACGGCACGAAGCCGGTGACGATCAGGTTCCATCGGGGAACGATGCCGCCGAAGCCTTCACCGGCCTGCACCTGCACCATCTCGTTGGTGCTCAACGTTCCGGTGACCAACAGAACGGCGGCCAGCGACAAACCGAGAGCCGCCTCATAGGAGATCGCCTGAGCCGAAGCTCGGATCGACCCCAACAGCGGATACTTCGAGCCCGATGACCAACCGGCCAACATGATGCCGTAGACGGCCAACGAACTCATGGCCAAGAAGAACAAAATGCCCACTGGGGCGTCCGCCACCTGCAGGAAGGTTTCTCGACCGAAAATGGTGACTGCGCCGTTCTGACCGTCGGAGAAATCACCGGCGATCGGTACGACAGTGAAGGTCAAAAACGCTGGCACCAAAGCGAGATAGGGGGCCAATTGGAACACGAACCGATCGGCCCGATCCGGGATGATGTCTTCTTTGAAAAACAGCTTGATGCCGTCGGCCAACGTCTGAAACAAGCCGAACGGTCCAGCAACGTTGGGGCCGATGCGGTTCTGCAGGCGGCTGACCACCTTGCGTTCGAACCACACCATCAACATGACGGCCACCAGCAGAACGGCGAACGCTATCACCGCTTTGCCGACGGCTAAAAGAACGTCACCGAAATCGACGCCGTCTCTCAGATACGGCTCACCCATTGGCGCCACTCCCCTCGGCAGAACCCGACGAACCGGTCGTCACGTCCCGATCGGGAAGGTGCAAACGCACCTGGGTTATCGAACGACCGGCGGCCACCAGTTGGCGGGCGTCGAATCCAGGGAGTCGAGCCGGCATCCAGGCGGTGCGGGGAATGACAGCCGGATCGCTGACAAACGGAACTTCAACTTGGAAGTCGCCTTGATCGATGGCCACCACTTCGTGACCGACCAACTCCATCAGTTGAACATCAGCCGGAGCCAGTCGAATCGCTGCGTTCTGAGCCAAACCACCGAGGCCGGTTGCCTGCTGCGTTGTCGTTCCCATGTCCCACATCTTGCGGTCAACGATCAGACGGAAGCCGTAACCGGGTCCGGTCGGCAAGTCAGCAGGATCACCGAACTCGAGATCCCAATTTCGATCCGTGGACAGCACCGGGCCGTCGTCGGCCGAAGCGACCTCGTCCCAGCTGACATCGGTAAACGACCCAGCGCTCGACGACAGTTCAGCTTGCAGTTCGTCCAGCGTGACAAACCCGAGATCGGGGCCAATAGCCAGTGAAAGTTCAGCGGCGATCATCCAGTCCGGACGGCAACGACCGGGAGCAGTCACCTTGGCCCGCATTGGGCTCAGACGACGTTCCATGTTGCAGAACGTGCCGTCGTATTCGCCCCACATGGCAGCGGGCAGAATAACATCGGCCAACGCCGAAGACTCGTTGAGGAACGTGTCAACGCTGATGATGTTGGTAACCGAAGCCAACGCTTCCGCTGCCAACTTCTGATCCGGGAAGTCGCCCAACGGGTCGGCTCCCAACAGGATCACCGTGTCGAAGTCGCCGTTTAGGCAACCTCGCAAGACGTTGTCGGTGTCTTTGCCTTCGAACTCTGGCGTGCTCGGCCAGCGCCCAAAGTTGGTTCGACGGTTGCGGATCCCGCCAGGAAGGAAGCCGGGGGCCAGCCCCATCTCCAACGCTCCATGCACGTTGCCTCGACGCAGTGCCGGCAGGAAGCGGGCCTCCGGCACGAGGCGACGCAGTGCACCGACCGCGTCAGCAACGTAGCGTGCCGACTCGGCCAGGTTGGCTCGGCCGAACACCATGGTGACCGGGCGGCCGCTGGTCAACAGCTCGTGAGCCTTAGCCAGTTCAGCCGATGCCACCGTGCCGACCTCGTCGTCAAGGCGACCGTCAGCCAACGCCGCCATCACCTGACCGGCGGTGCCGGGCGTTGCCGCCAAGCGCACATCAGCCAGGTTCGAAAGGCTCGTGGCCCGAGGTGTCAGTTCAATGAGGGAAGCGCCGTCTTCGACCAGGGCATGCCGCAGACGCAAAAACAGCGTGGGCACTTCCTCTTTGGGGTCGGGACCGACCAGCACGATGACGCCGCCTGGCTCACACGCCTCGGCGATCGTGGCCCGGTCCACACCGAGCACCAAGGCCGCAGGCAGACCGTCACCCAGCTGGGCGTTAACGTGATCGGTGCCGAGCACACCCTTCAAAAGCTTGGACCACGCATACTGGCTTTCCAGCGACATGCGAGAACCGCCAATGGCGGCAATGCGATCGGCGGGGCCACGCAGCGCACCGGCGGCCTGCTTGAGAGCGTCACCCCATCGGGCCGGTTTGCGGGAGCCGCCGGACTTGATTTGAGGCTCGGTGATTCGCTCAGTGGAGTTGTTGGCGCCGTAGGAGAAACGGTCTTTGTCCGACAGCCAACTCCAGTTGACGGCGTCGCTGTCGACTCCGACCACTCGAACCAGCTTGTCTTGCGACGACTGGAGCACGACTCGGGCACCGGTGGTGTCAACCGCCGCGGTCGACTCGACGGCGTCAAGGTCCCACGGACGGGCCTTGAACCGGTAAGGGGCCGACGTCAACGCACCCACCGGACAGATCTGCACCGTGTTACCACTGAAGTAAGAGGCAAACGGATGGTCGGGGAAGGTGTTGACCTGAGTTTGCGAACCTCGGTCGATGAAGTGGATCAACGAGTCGCCGGCCACCTCGGAGGCGAACCGGGTGCAGCGATCACACAGGATGCAACGTTCGCGGTCGAGATGAACCAGGTCACTGATCGGAATCGGCTTCTCGTAGTGACGTTTCTCTTCGACAAACCGGGTTTCGCCGGGACCGAACGCGTAGGCGTTGTCCTGCAGAGGACACTCGCCGCCTTTGTCGCAGACCGGGCAGTCCAAAGGATGGTTGGCCAGAAGAAATTCCAGCACTCCGTCTTGGGCTTCCTTGGTGGCCTCGGACTCGGTTTCGACCTTCATCTCCGGGGTGACCGGCAGCATGCAGCTGGGCTGCAACGCAGGGCCACGTCCCGTATCGACCTCGACCAGGCACATGCGACACATGCCCACCGGCTTCATGCGGGGGTGGTAGCAGAAACGGGGAATGTGAACGCCGTGACGCTCGGCGGCGTCAATCAACAGCTCGCCGCTGTCGGCCTCAAGATCCTTACCGTTCAACGTGAACGGCACACCGGTAACAGCCTCAGTAGATGTCACGACGCAACCTCCTCAGCCGACGACGTCTCGTCCGTCAGGGCGAAACTCGAAGGAACCCGAAGGGTTCCCGGGATTTTCGCTTCGAATTCGTGGCGGAAACGGCGAACCGCCGACACGATCGGAGCAACCGATGAGGGGCCCAACGGACAAATCGTGGTCTGCTTAGGTGGGAACGGCACCGCCGTCTCACCTGCAGCTTCAAAGGCGGCAGCCGGGTACGGGCCGGGGCTGATTTGTGAACCGATGTCCAACAACAAATCGATGTCTTCAGGGCGGCCATGGCCATCCTGAATGCGTTGGAGGATTTTTTCCTCCCACGTTGTTCCCTCACGACAGGGTGTGCACTTACCGCACGACTCCCGGGCGAAGAATCTCACTACTCGCAGGCAGGCTTTGACTGCGTCGGCGGTCTCATCCATGACGACAATGGCACCGGAACCCAGCATCGAGCCGGCGGCACCGACATCGGCCGCTTCCAGCGGCAGGTCAAGTTGCTCTTCGAAGAACCACGGGGCGGAACCACCGCCGGGGATGAACATCTTCAGATCGTTGTCGTCGCGAATACCTTGACAGTAGTTGTCGCCGTAGAAGAGGTCGCGGAACGTGACCTTGCCCTGCTCGACCTCGTACACGCCGGGGCGATTGACGTGACCGCTAATGGCCAGCATCCGCGTACCCGGTGACTTTTCCGAGCCGTACTTCTTGTACGCCTCAGGACCGTTCAACATGATCCACGGCAAGTTGGCCAGTGTCTCCACGTTGTTCACGATGGTGGGCTTCATATAGAGGCCCTTGGCCGCCGGGAAGAACGGGGGCTTGAGGCGAGGCATGCCTCGGTTGCCTTCAAGGCTTTCAATCAGCGCGGTTTCTTCACCCACGATGTAGGCACCGGCACCCCAGGTCAACACCACGTCAATGGAAACGTCGGTTCCCATGATGTTGCGACCGACGTAACCGGCTTCGTAGGCGTCGTTCAACGCCTCGGCGATACGTTCTTGGGCCAGCGCCATCTCGCCCCGCACGTACAAGAAGCACGTGTTCAGGCCGAGCGCATAGCAGGTGATGATGCAGCCTTCGATCAGCTGATGAGGATCGCGCTCCATGAGCAGACGGTCCTTGTAGGTGCCGGGCTCGGATTCGTCACCGTTGACCACCAGATAGCGGGGCCAGATCGGAGGCATGAAACCCCACTTGACACCGGCCGGGAAACCGGCACCGCCACGGCCCAACAGGACCGCTTCGCGCACCTGGCCGTGAACCTCGTCGGGCTTCATTTGCAGAACAGCACGCAGCGCGCTGTAAGCGTCGGTAGCTTCGGCCCGCTCCAACTTGAAACTCTCCGGGTCACCGAAACGGGAGGTCACAATCTTTGGACCGACGTTGTCGACGTAACCGGGGGCGTGTTCGACGTAGGCGTTCGTTGCCACTAGGCCGTCTCCTTCTCGGACTCGGGCTCCGGTTCACGATCGGCGAACCACTGGGGTTTGCCGGTGACCTCTGGCGCTTCGATCCCGGCGGCCCGCTCGGGGTCAAGATGTTGGCGGATTCGAGCCAACGTGCCGTGATGGGGAACGTCGTAGCGATTGCCGTCGCGAAGATCGCCGATGAGCTTGTCGAAACCGTCGTTGTCGATCCGATATTCGTAGCGGTAGTTCACCTGCAGGCACGGAGCCTCGGTGCAAGCGGCGATGCATTCGACGTCTTCAAGAGTGAACATGCCGTCGTCGGTGGTGCCACCGGGGCGAATGCCCAGGGTTTTCTCGGCGTGGTGCAGCAACTCTTCGCCGCCGTTCAACTGGCAGGAAATGTTGGTGCAAATGTTCACCATGTACTTGCCGACCTGTTCCCGCTTGAACATCTCGTAGAACGAGCAGGTGCCCAACACTTCAGCCGGGGTGACACCGGTCAGCTCGGCGATGTGTTCCATGGCGTCGTTGCTGACATAGCCGGCCTGTTCTTGCGCCAGGTGCAGCAACGGGATCAGCGCCGATTTCGGGCGCGGGTAACGGCCGATAATCTCTTTGGCCAGCAGAACATTGTCCGGGTTCAGGCGACTCACCTGTCAACTTCTCCCAGGATTGGGTCAACGCTGGAGATGACGGCCACCGCATCAGCGATGAGCGAGTCGGCCATCATGTGCGGCATCGTTTGAAGGTTCACGAAGCTTGGCCCTCGAATATGCATGCGGTAGGGGTGCGACCCACCATCGGAAACCATGTAACAACCAAGTTCGCCACGGGGAGACTCTACCGCCACGTACACCTCACCCTCGGGAACTTTGAAGCCCTCGGTGAAAATCTTGAAGTGGTGGATCAAGGCCTCCATCGACTCGTCGATCCTAGCCCTCGGCGGCGGGGTGACTTTGGCGTCACCCGCTCGGTAATCACCTTCCGGCATCATGTCCAAACACTGGTGCACGATGCGCATCGATTCACGAATTTCGTTGAGGCGAATGGCGTAGCGGTCGAACGAGTCGCCGTAGCTGCCGACCACTATGTCGAAGTCGACGTCGGGATAGGCCAAGTACGGCATCTCACGACGCAGGTCCCAGGCCACACCGGTTGAGCGCAGAATGGGACCGGTTGCTGACAAGGCAATCGCCTCATCTTGAGAGATTACGCCGACACCCTGTAGACGGTCACGCCAAATCGGCTGACCGGTCATCAAGATGTCGTACTCCTCCAGGCGAGGAGGCAGCATCTCCATGAGCGCCAACACATCGTCACGCCAACCGTCAGGTAGATCTGCGGCTACACCGCCGGGGCGGATGTAGTTGTGGTTCATGCGCAAGCCGGTGACCTTCTGGAAGAACCGAAGCACCTGCTCTCGTTCACGCCAGCCGTAGATCATCATCGAGACGGCGCCGAGGTCCATGCCGTTGGTGGCCATGAACAGAAGGTGCGACGAGATGCGGTTCAGTTCGCACATCAACATGCGGATCCAGGTGGCCCGAGGCGGGACCTCCATGCCGATCAGCTCTTCGGTGGCCAGCGAGAAGACCAGCTCGTTGAACAGCGGGGCGGCGTAATCCATGCGGGTCACGTTGGTGGGGCCCTGCAGGAAGGTCAGCGTCTCCGCCGTCTTTTCCATTCCGGTGTGCAGGTAGCCGACCACCGGCTTGGAGCGAACCACGGTTTCACCGTCGAGCTCCAGCATGAGACGCAACACGCCGTGGGTTGACGGGTGAGACGGACCCATGTTCATCAACATGGTCTGGTCGTTCTCGCCGTCGATGGGGTCCGAGTCCATCAGCTCGGCCGCTCGGACCTCGCTCATCCGCAGGACGGAGTGGCGTCGAGGAAGCTTGTCGAGCTGCCCGGAAGCCGGATCGATCGTTTCGGCGACGTCAGTCGTGTCGGCGACCGGCGCTTGCTCTACAGCAGTCATTCGCTTCCCTTTCCGGCGGGAGCCTTGAACTGAACCGGGATCACACCGACCTCGTAGTCTTTGCGCAACGGATGACCCTGCCAGGTCTCCGGCATGAGAATTCGGGACATGTCGGGGTGACCCTCGAAGCTGATGCCCATCAGGTCGAATACTTCGCGTTCCAAATAGTCACTGCCCGGATACAGCGCATACAGCGAACCGACGGTCGGGTCATCGCCCGGCACCTGGATCCTGACCCGAATGCGTTCGGCTCGGCTGTGAGAAATGAAGGAGGCCACGACCTCGAAACGCTCAGCGTTAACGCCGGCCGGCAGCTCACGGGCTACGCCGTACGACAAGTAGTCAACACTGGTGACGTCGACACACATGTTCCAGCCGTCGGCCAGCAACTGAACAGCGACGTCAAGCCACTCGCCTCGAGAGGGGTGAATGACTTTCTGACCGCGTGAGTACGTGACCGGACAGCCGTAGGCGGTTTCAACTTCAGGTGCGGCTTCTTCAGCCGTCTCCTGGTCGGCAGCCTCTGTGTCAGCGGCCTCGGTTTCAGCAGTCTCCGTGTCAGCAGTCTCTGTATCGTCGGCCATCAGGCTTTCTTCCCGATCTGCACTACTTGGGAAACACCTTGACCGTCGAGCTGTTCGACGGTGAGGTTGGCGCCGGCGCCAGTCTCTTGGCGACGCTGCAGTAGCTCACCGGTTTCGATCTTGGTGTGAAGCGTGGTGATGGCGTGCAGCAGGGTTTCCGGGCCGGGAGGGCAACCGGGGGCGTACACGTCAACCGGAACGATCTGGTCGACGCCCTGCACGATGGCGTAGTTGTTGAACATGCCACCGGACGACGCACAAACACCCATGGAGATAACCCACTTGGGTTCCATCATCTGGTCGTAGATCTGGCGAAGAACCGGAGCCATCTTCTGGCTGACTCGACCGGCCACAATCATGACGTCGGCCTGACGAGGAGACGCACGGAAGACTTCCATGCCCAGGCGGGCCAGGTCGTAGTGCGAGCCGCCGGTGGCCATCATCTCGATGGCGCAACATGCCAACCCGAACGTGGCGGGCCACGACGAGCGGGCTCGCGCCCAGTTGACCAGCTGTTCGATCGGGGCCGTGATCACATTGTGATCGAGCCCCTCGAGACCCTGGTCTTGAACGTTGGTGATCAGCGTCATTATCCTGCCACCTCAGCCAATTCAGACTCTGTTGCTGCTGACTCTGTTGCTATCGACTCTGCCGACACCGACTCTTTGACTGACTCTGCTGATTCGGCTCGAACCGGGGTGGGTTCCTCGAAACGCCCTTCCAGCCCGACCCGGCGAACCGTGGAGCTGGACGTGCGTTCTGCCGAACGCATCTCCAGGTCTTGACGACGGTTCAACTGCAACGGACCCCAGTCCAAGGCGCCCTTGGAAATGAGGTACACAAACGACTCGAACACCATGGCCGAGAAGATGAGAATGGCAATCAGCCCGTACAGACCGAGCCGGTCATTGGCCACGGCCCACGGATACAAGAACACGATCTCGATGTCGAAAATGACAAAGAGCATGGCGACCAGATAGAAGCGCACCGGGAACCGCTCGGGCGGCTCACGCCCCGGGATGATGCCGCACTCATACGGTGCAAATTTTTCAACTGTTGGGTTCCGGGGGGCCAGCAACTTTGACGCCACAAAACTTAGGGCGGCAAACAGCGTGGCCAGGATCAACAGGGCCAGGACCGGCAGGAACTGAGCCATGTGACCTCCTCTATCTAACGAGCTCTATCTAACGAGACTGGACTGGAACGAGAGACTGACTGAACGAGACGAACAAGTTCGCGGCCCGCCAATCACTCCTCAAGTAGTTGCGTTCGGTTCTACGACTACCGACCCGCTAGCGGGACGGCAATAGCGGTCAGACGCCGGCCGCTGCTCGAATCTCCGCTTCCCGGCGGTCCCGGTTGTGCAGGCTCCAGGCAAAGACCAAGAAGATGAGTCCGTTAAAGATGGTGAACATGGCAGGCGTAAATCTCAGGCCGCTGATGATGCTCGGGATCGGACCGCCCCGGTCACGTTCCATGATGACGGTGATGAGGGGGGCGTCAGTGTCGATCTCGGCCACAGGTGGCGCTTGACCCGGGAATGACGGCTTGGGGATGATGGCGCGGGTTTGAATGGCCATCAACTCCTGCGTGTGAACCGGGTTCAGAAAGGTCTCGTCGAAGAAGTGCCACACCCGGTCAATCAGGTTGGCGTCCTCGGCCAATACCGGCTTGCCACCGACGGTGAAACCGCCGAACTGTAGTGGTAGGTATTCACCGGCATCGTAGATCTGCTCTTCGAGAAGAATGGCGTCAGCCGAGGCCTGGGCTTCGCCACGAATCGAGTCCGAGGTTGGCAGGTAACGCCAGCCGTCGAGTTCCATGGAACGAGCCTGCTCCAAAGCGGTCTGCTGAGCTTCATCCGGGTCGTCCACGCCAGGAGCTGACAGGGACACGCCGTGCAGTACTGGAGCTTCCACTACCTCGGAGAACAGCAATCCATCGTCGGAGTCTTCGACATCATCAACGTTGATTTCAACCAATTCCCAGGTGGGAGGGGCGCCACGCCAACCAATGCCGTAGATCGTCCAGATGATGCCCATAAGGAACATCCATCCGAACAGTCCGGCCATCGAGATCATGAAACCGGTGCGGGTGCCGGTGTTGGTGGCCACGATCAGGTAGGTGCCACCGATGAGTACGACCACGCCGACCAGAACGCTCAGAAGACCACGGAAGAAAGGATCGAATCCGATGCCGTCGATAAAGGCGAGCGTCAACGCTGTTGCGAAACCAGTCATTACAAACCTCGCTCGTAATCGACCACGGCCTGAATGTATTCAGGTGGCAGAATCTTGCCGAAGCCCGGCATCATGCCGGCGGCGCTTTGACCGCCTCGACCGTAGCCTGCTCCGGCCTCAGCGCCATTGAAGATGAAGTTGTACTGGGCCTGGCTGGTGCGAGGCGGCATCTCCACGATGGTGCAACCGGCGACGAGACGCATGTCTTCGAGCTGGATGACCTCGCCGACGTCGGCCAAGTCTTCAGCCGTGATTGGGTCCGGGTCGATGAACGTGTGCGTTTCGTCGTCGTAAACGACTTCACCGTCTTGAGCGAACGGATAACGCTGCCCGGTAGCGAAGCCGTCGAAGAGTTCACCTTCGCCTGTTCCCGTGTACTCCCACAGGCCGGAGACGTAATCGCACTGCGCGAGATCGCCGACGCGGTCAGGGTTCTCCGGATCATCGCCGAGGATCAGATACTGGTCGCCGGATCCGGTGACCGGATTGCCCTGCTCGTTGAGGTCGATGCGGGTGCCGTCGGAGGCCAACACGTAGGTGCCGTCGTAGCCGACCGGGTTACCGGCAACGGGAACGGGATCGCTGAGCTGACTGTCGCTGGCACGGCTGTACCAAGATCCGTCAGGCGTCAGCCAGGTGTCGTTCGGGAACTTCTCGGTGGTCGAACCGTTACAAAGGTTGAACCCGATGCCGGACGGATTACCGCCGCCGCAACCGGCCACGCCTTCATCCAACAAGCCGGGGACCGCTACGGGTCCAAGAGACCAGCCAGCAGTATGGCAGCGACCGCACGACAGAGCACCGGCTGCATACTTGGAGTTGAGGCCGAGGTTGAACACGGCTTCACCCAACGTCTCAAACTCGCCGTCGGCCAGCGAACGTTCGACTTCTTCGACGATGTCGGCCCTAATACTGTCGGCCTCTTCGAGAGCCAGGAGGCTCTCTTCGTCCCGAGCGTCGTTCGGGTCGCCCGCAGCAGCGATATCGAGCGGATCGAGACTCTGCTGCTGGAACGTCCGCATGAAGATGATGATGTTGTCGACCTGCTGTGTGGTCAACGGGCCGCCACCGGGGGTTCCCCAGGCGGCCATCGGTGAACCGGGTCGACCGAAGTTCAAGATGTAACGAACCTCGTCTTCGCTGTAGCGAAGCAGAACGTTGTTGAGTGCCGGAGCCTGCCATGCCGCATTGGCGATGAACTGACCATCGGCGTCTTGCAGTACATAGGGGGCGTTGCCACCGACGCCACCACCGGCGTGACAGTTAACGCACTGCGCACCCTCGGTGTAGGAATCGTTGCCCCGGCTCTCGAACGAGCGGTTGTAGGCAGCGATGGCGCCGTCCTGACGGCCCGGCTCAGCGATCCAGTAGAACGGCAGGATCAAAGCCAGGATCGACAGTAGTACCAGCGCGAAACTCAGTGACTTGTCGAGCTTGGTTCCTTCCAGCTCTTCGTCACTCAAATATTCTCTGCGGTTGGGGGCGAGCTCGATCTCAGAGCCCAGCTCTCCCCTGGAGGCCAGAATGTTTCGTACCCAGAAGGCGACGAAACCGATGGCCACGACCGCCGCAACGGTTAGGCCTATGGCGCGAAAGTTGGTCGCCAGCATGGCTGACGACAGCATCGAGAGACTACCCATTAATGTCCGCCACCTGCGCCGAGGCAGTTAG
>CALJMD010000235.1 GCA_937981915.1 uncultured Acidimicrobiales bacterium | reverse complement strand
TAATTCGGTTGACAGTCCGGACGATCCGTAGTTTGGTAGAAGCTGACCGTAGTGATCAGGCTCTCGCGGCCCGAAACGAAACTACGGCATACAGAATCCGACCATCCGAAGCAGGAGGTGACGACATGATGATAATTACTTGGCTCGAACGCCAACTCCACGTGCTCGCCACCTCAGCGCGCCTAGATGCTGTCGCGCCGTGTCCGGTGCCCGTATCGATTAAGCACGGTGGTCGCGGTGGAGCCCACACCCGTATGTGGACCTATCAGGCTTTTAAGGCCAATGGCACCACCTTCAACTCCCAGCAGCGGGGGACTGTGACGTAGCAGACAGCCACATCACAGAACCGTTCAAGCCGCTGGGAGCAACACCCCCAGCGGCTCTTTCGTTTTTCCCTTTCGACCCACGACCAGAGCAGCAGAAAGAGAGCATCTAACACATGCCCGAACGATTACGAACCTGACCGAAATCCATTTCTTCATTCAGAGGGACACAAGATGACCATCACCGAACTACGACAAGACGAATACTTCCGAGAATCCGCAGACTCCGAACGAGCCGTGAGCCTGAACGCAGGCGACGGAACCATCGACTTCGGAGCCACCATCGGCGACAGCCTGGGCAATGAGGCACCGTGGACCGACCTGGCCGCGTGCCGCTCCGTCCCCGGATCAGCCGATGTGTTTTTCTCTGAGGACGTGGCCGACATCGTGGTAGCCAAGGGCATTTGCTCCGACTGCCCGGTGATCGCACCCTGCCTCGAGGGCGCATTGCTCCGAAACGAGCCGTGCGGTGTCTGGGGTGGTCAGCTGTTCGACGACGGGAAGATCATCGCCCGGAAGCGGCGGCGGGGTCGGCCGCCCAAGGTTCCTCGGCCCGAAGATCAGCTGCCGGAGGTGCCGGTACCCGAGCACCTGCGGAAGCTCATCGCCTGAGATCACAGATCAACCGTTTCGATTAACGACATCGTCGGTGACGTATAAGCGAGCCGGCGAGGCAGGTTGATCCAGAGGCAGCGCGACCAGGTGTTGGGGGAAACCCTCCGGCGCCTGGTCGTTTCGCTGTCTACGCGACAGTTGGCTGATTGTCTGTGTTTCGCCAAATTTTAGAAACGCCGCGGAATGTCAACCAGTAATCGAAGGTTCCGTTTGCACACAGGTCACCAACCGTAGGCTGAATTGTCATGGCGAACGAGACTCTCGACAACCAAACCCCCTCCCCCACCCCGGAATCGGTCGGGAGTCGGTCTCGCTTCAACCCTCTCATGGGAATTGGAGCCCTCGTCGCAGCCGGGTTGGTGGCTTTCTTCCTTCTTGGCGGAGGCGGCGCCTCCGACACTGCACCGTCAGGCACTGATGGGGCGTCGGAATCGGCTACCGGCTTCCAAGCCCACCCCTTCACCACGGCCGACGGCCAGACAGCCACACTGAGTCTGTACGACGGAGAGCCGGTGGTGCTCAACTTCTTCGCCGCCTGGTGCCCACCGTGTCGAGCCGAACTGCCCGACTTCCAAGCCGTGCACGAACAGTACGCCGACGATGTCACGTTCGTCGGCGTGAGCCACGACTTCGACGAGGCGTCGTGGAAAGCTCTCATCGACGAAACCGGCGTTACCTTCGACACCGTCTTTCAACCGGGCCAGGAGATCTGGACCGAGGCGGGAGGCCTCGGCATGCCTACCACGATCTTTCTTTCGCCCGATGGGGAAGTACTGGAGATGCACTCCGGAATTCTCACTGCTGAACAACTGTCAGAAAAGATCGACGAACACCTGGCCTGATCGATCGGCCACCTGAGCCGACAATCCAAGAACGACAATCCAAGAACGACATTCAAGGAATCAACATGGACGCACTCTTTGATCCACGAGCATTCGCCCTAGGGATGGTGGCTCTCCTCAACCCCTGCGGCTTTGCGCTTCTCCCTGCCTACCTCGGGTTCTTCCTCGGCAGCGACGACGAAGGCGATCCATCGACGTTCCTTGCTCTGAGCAGGGCGCAACGGGTCGGCCTGGCTATGTCCGCCGGGTTCCTCGCCGTGTTCGGTGTTCTCGGCATCTTCCTGGCCGGGACACTCACGGCCCTCAACGAGTCGGGCTGGCTGCCTCGGGCCACAACCGTCATCGGCGTGGGTTTGGTCCTGCTGGGTATCGCCATGCTGGGCGGCTACCAGTTGAACGTCCGGCTGCCCAAACTGAACAAGGGCGGCGATTCACGAACCATGAGCTCGATGTTCCTGTTCGGTGTTTCCTATGCCATTGCCTCGCTTACCTGCACCATCGGAATCTTCCTGCTGGCGGTCGGCACGTCGGCCAGCGGTGCCTCCTTCGGAGAGCGGTTCGGTAACTTCATCTCCTACGCCATCGGGATGGGGCTGCTGGCCACGGCCCTGACATTGGCCGTCGGTTTCGGAAAAACCGGGATCGTCAACCGATTCCGTCAGGTCCTCCCGATGATCAACGTCATTTCCGGCGCCATTCTCGTGGTGGTTGGCGCTTACGTCGCTGTCTACGGAATCTGGTCGAATCAGGTCCTCACCGGCGGCGACATCACGCCGTGGATGGATTCGATTGTCTTGACCGTCGAAGGGTGGCAGGGCTCGCTGGCCAACTGGTTTGACACCGACGTGACCATCTTCGGTCTCCTCGAGCAGCCTCGCCGCCGAACAACAGTCCTGGGTGTGCTCTTCGTGATTGTCAACGTCATCGTCGCCGTCGGCGGCTTCGTGGCCCGCCGCAACGCCGAGCGACGATTCAGCCAAGACATCGATCGCCAGCAGGTAGTGGCATAGCGACGGGCGCAGCAACCGGTTCGGCTGGTCTCAGCCTCAGCAACCTCAACTACCCTGGCAGAGTGGCCCCATCCACTCTGCCAGCTTCGTTTTCCTTCGCTGAGCTGTTGGCGTTGCCCGAAGTCAAAGAAGAAGTTGAGCTCCGCAGCCGCTTCGGGTTCACCGCCTATCACGGCGGCAACCTTGAACGCCGCACCGAACTCATCGCTTCCGAGGCGGCGAAACGGGCTGGAGCCTCGTACTACGGGGTCGTCCAACCGATCGACATGCACCACCACATCTCGTCGATCAAGATTGACCCGGCCGTTTCTGACCGCTTCGCTTCGTTCATCGATCACTGTGACGTGGTCGTGACCGTGCACGGGTACGGCCGCCGGGGAATGTACACGTCTCTGCTGTGTGGAGGCGCCAACCGTGTGCTGGCAGCGCACGTTGCATCGTGTCTCCGTGACGCACTTCCGGCGTACCGCACGATCGATCAGATCGACGACATCCCAAAGAAGCTACGCGGCCTTCACCCCAAGAACCCCTGCAACCTGACCACCGGTGGAGGAATGCAACTTGAACTTCCACCCCGGGTCAGAGGGCTGACTCCACTGGTGAACCATTGGCCGGCCACATCGAGCCTGCCACAGCAATCAGAGATGCCGACAACGTTCACCCATCTTCACCAACTCATCGAAGGTCTGGCCACAGCGGCCCGCAGCTGGAACGCTTGAACCGCCGGTCACCGACCTCCGATTTATCGGTAATGAGACGCGGCTTCTGGCGGTGAGCTACGGTACCTCGGGTGGAGCTACGAATCTTTACCGAGCCGCAACAGGGCGCTTCTTACGAAGACTTGCTGGCAGTCGCCCAAGCCACCGAGGTAGCGGGGTTCGCCGGGTTCTTCCGGTCGGATCACTACCTCAAGATGGGTGACGTCGACGGGCTACCCGGACCGTCACATGCTTGGGTGACGTTGGCCGGTCTGGCCAGGGAAACCAACCACATTCGCCTGGGCACGCTGGTCAGCCCCGTCACGTTCTATGCTCCCGGACCGCTGGCCATCACGGTGGCCCAGGTGGACGCCATGAGCGGCGGCAGAGTCGACTTCGGGATCGGAGCCGGTTGGTTTGAAGCCGAACACAGCGCTTACGGATTGGAGTTCCCAGCGTTGGGCGGCCGATTCGATCTACTCGAAGAGTCGCTGGAACAAATTTACGGCCTCTGGAACACTCCCGAAGGCCAGACGTTCAATCATGAGGGGCAGTTCCACTCGTTCGTTGATTCACCAGCTCTTCCAAAACCGGCCCAGCGTCCTCACCCGCCGATCATTATCGGTGGCCGCGGCGCAAATCGGACGCCACGGCTGGCGGCAACTTACGCCGCGGATTTCAACCTTGCCTTCACTCCGCTGGACGAGATCGCCCCGGCCATTGAACGGGTTGAGAAAGCCTGCCACACCATCGGCAGGGATCCGAACGAAATTGTGCGTTCCGCGGCCCTAGCCCTCTGCCTCGGAACCAACGAAGCGGAAATCAGCCGCCGGGCAGAGGCCATCGGTCGAGATCCCAACGAGCTCAGGGAGAACGCTCTCGCCGGAACACCGGATGAGATTCTCACCAAAATGGCCACCTACGCCGACGCCGGGATCCAACGGATGTACCTTCAGGTTCTCGACCTGGAAGACCTGAACCACATTCACATGGCCGGCGCCGATCTTGTGGGCCCCGCAGCCGAGTTCTAGACCCCGGGTTCTATCCGACGGGCGTACACTCCGGCCCGGTCAGGGGGAAAGGCGACGACGGGTCCATCCGTCGCCATCGGACTGCTGGTACCGCACCCGGTCATGAAGCCGGTTGACCCGCCCCTGCCAAAACTCGACAGTGTGAGGGACCACCCGCCATCCGCCCCAGTGCGGAGGCCGTGGCACTAGGCCAGGGTGGGCCTGGTCGGCGTCGGCGTACTGGCGGTCAAGCACGGAGCGGTCGGCAATCTCGTCACTCTGATTTGACGCCCAGCCGCCGAGCTGGGAGCCCCGCGGGCGGACTTCCCAGTAGGCGTCGGATTCGGCCTCGTCGACTCGTTCAACGGCACCAGCAATCGTGACCTGGCGTCGCAGGTCAAGCCAGCCGAACGACAACGAGGCCACCGGATTGGCCGCCAGGTGCATGGACTTGAAGCTGCCGTAGTTGGTGTAGAACGTGAAGCCTCGACCGTCGTAGTCTTTCAACAGCACCCAACGGCTCCATGGCTGACCGTCGGCATCGACAGTGGCCACCACCATGGCGTTCGGCTCGGTCAACCCTGCGTTGATGGCCTCCACCAGCCACCGCTCGAACTGGGCGACAGGGTCGGCATGAAGATCTTCCGGTTCAATGCCGGTCGCCTCATATTCGGCCCGCATTGTGGCCACGTCGACGGGATCGACGCGGTGAGGCTGACCCATGGTTCGGGTGATCCTACTTCGGTTCGACCGGAGCCGGTGTGCGGTCGAAGTGAGTGGCGACGTCGTCGTACGTCAACGTTTCCTCCCGGCGCTGTTCGTCGGCCAGCATTTCGCTATACGCCCAGCGGATGAAGATGGTAAAGATCACGCCCCACAGGAAGAACCCGCCGACCAGTTTCATGACCACGCCGGCCGCTGTCTGATCGACCAGCACGTCGATGCCCCAGAGACGCTCAGGGGTGTCGTAGTGCCGGTAGACGACGTCCTGGGCGAAGATGAGCCAGCCACTGGGAACCGTCGGCACAATCGACATCAAGAACAGGTAGATGCATTGCGGCATCGGTTGAATGCGCCACTCGGTGACCGGTGACAGGATCGGCATCCACATCAACAGTCCGGCGGCGAAGATCAGCAGATGCAACGAGAAATGCAGCAGGCCACTTTCGAACGACAGCCGGACCAAAGTCGACCAGTGCAACAGCACCGTCAACGCATTGAAGGTGACACCGGCGATCAACGGGCGGGAAGCGCCTCGCAACAATCGCCACGTCGGCGAATTGGGGGTGAGAACCAGCTCGAACAGCCAACGTGGTGTCGCCATCAGGTACAACGCCGGAATCAGCATCGACAAAAACAGGTGCTGAATCATGTGCACGAAGTACAGATGACCTTCGGCGATCTCATGGATCGGCCAGTCCGACATCACCCACATGGACCCAACAGCGGCGACGAACAACAGGCCCTGTTTCCGGGTGGTCGGCTCGTAGCCAGCGGCAACCGCTTTGGGTTGAAGAACCCGCCACACGTACAAGCCGATGGCGATGGCCCCGATAGTCAGGGCCCACACCTCAACGTGAAACTCGAACGGAACGTCTCGCAGTGTGATGGGCGTCATGAGCCCCGCCTCACGGGGATGTAACTAGGTGTGGCGCCGAGCAGGCACCGCTGTACCCGAGGGTACCGATCAAGCAAAGACCGTGTCGAACGCTGCGAACACGATGAAATACACGGCAACGGCCAGTATGAGCGAAGCAGCGAATGCCCAGGTGAACACCCGGCCGTTGACGATCTTCCTATCAAACCGAAGGTGCATGAACTCGCCGGCGACCAAGATGAACTTGACGACCATCATTACGAGCAACGGCAGCCAAAGTGAAACGCCTTCCAGCCCCAGATAGGACCATGCCACCTCGATAGCGGTGAGCACCGCCAGGACGGCGAAGACGATCCAGTAGTGACGCTCGGTCGGATGGTGACCGTGATCATCGTGGGAGTCGCTGTGCGCCCCGTGAGCGGCCGCTGCGGCTACATCTGCTGTTGGTTCAGCCATCAGTTCAACTCCTACGGGATCAGGTAAACGATCGTGAAGATCAGGACCCACACGACGTCAACGAAGTGCCAATACAGGCCGACCAGTTCAACGGTCTCAGCCCGATTCGATTTCAGTTTGCCCTGGAAGGCGAGCACCAACAGGGACAACAGCATCAAGATGCCGCCGGTGACGTGAACACCGTGGAACCCGGTCAGCGTGTAGAAGGCCGATCCGTACAAGCTGGTGCCGTACTCGATGCCTTCCCGATA
>CALJMD010000234.1 GCA_937981915.1 uncultured Acidimicrobiales bacterium | reverse complement strand
AACCCGAGTCGAAGGCATGGACACCACCGAATCCGGTCCCGCCGACGTGGCCAACGTCCACGGACTGCTCTACGGCATCGGTAAACGAGGCGACCTGTTCATCTTCGATCCGGTCGCCCAAACCGCCACTAAAGGACCGGCAGTGAGCGGACTGCCCGCCAGCGCCAAAGCCTACGGCGCAGCGTGGGCGACCGCCGGCGGCAACCTGTACGTCGGACGCAACAGCGGTGAAATCTATCAGATAACCGGCTACTCGGGCTCTAGCCCGCAGGCCACCCAGGTCGGCACCTCTCCCAACACCAGCAGCAACGACGGTGGCTCGTGTCCTATCGCCGCTACCCCTCCCGGTCTGAGCGACGTTGACGGCCCCGAGCCCGAGACCGAACCACAGACCGACGAAGCCAAAGAAGCTTCCGAAAGCTACAACGAGAATTACGACGAGATCTCCGAGACATATTCGGACCCCAACGAGCACTCCGAAACACAGATGCCCGAGGAACATGCCCCGGTCGAAACGACCGAGGAGACCTACGAGCCGACCCCCGAATCCGGGGTTGCCACTGGAGACGCCTGTGAAGCCAACCTGCGAGAGGATCGTCTACCCCGAGTGGACGTGCCCGAGCTCGCAGCCTACGCCGAGGAGACCGTCCTGTTCTCCACTGAATTCGGAACGCCGCCGCTTGAGCACTTCAAGATCCTCAACGGCGACTGGGTGTGGGAGAACGACACGTTCGCTCAAGCTCACGACTGCGGCTACGACACCACTGTCGCCCTGGAGGATCCCATGGTCGACCACTACCGCTGGGAAGCCCGCTTCTCCAGCATCAAAGAAGACAACCACGGCGGTCTTCTGCTGAACCAAAGTTCGCTCGATACCCGCAGTGGGGCGTCGCTGGTCGACCTGGCCGAAGGCGGCAACGTGATCCGCTGGGGCCACTACGACGACCGGGGCTACTACCAACAGATGCAGACGTTCCCGATCACCCGACCGGTGACCGGAGAAGAAGTCACCCTCGCCGCTGAAGTGCGAGGCACCGCCGTCACCTTGTTCTACAACGGCGAGCGTCTGGCCGACGTCACCGCTCCTTATGCCAGCGGCCTGGTCGGCTTGGTCGTCAACGCCACACCGGTGGCGTTCCACGAGGTCACCCTGACCGGGCTACCCCAATAGACCGCCCAATAGTCGGAGGAGCAGAACACGTGAAGAACTTCAACAAGACCACCATGCTTGGTGCCGCAGTGGCACTGGCCTTCGGGCTTGCGTCGTGTGCCGCCGACCGCCCTGAGGTCGTAATGGCCGAGCGCGACACCGAAACCCAGATGGCGTTCGTCGAGCCGGAAAACAGTGAGGATGCGGGCGAAGCATTCGAGTTCGCGGCCCCCGAACTGTTCACCGGACAAATGGTTGACGGCAAAGATCTCTTTGTCGACTCTCCGGCCATCGTCACCTTCGTCGACCCCAACTGTCCGGTTTGCCTGTCCGAAGGGCCGAAACTAGCCGAGGCAGCACAGGAGCATCCCGGCGTCAACTTCGTGATAGTGCACGGCTACTCGAACGCTCAGTCCTACGCCGATTACGTGAACCGCTCCGACCTCAACGTGGAGAACATGATCCACCTGGTCGACACCGAAGGTGTACTGACCAACCGTTTCGGATTGTTGTTCCAGCCATCAAGCCTGCTGATAGACGACGGCGGCAACATGACCGTCGCTGCCGGCTCGCTCGGGGTCGACGGCATCAACGAGGCTGTGGCCATTATTGACCCTGACGCCTAAGGCGCGTTGTCCTCGTCTACCTCTTACACTCGATCCAGGTCTTGGAAACGAAGTCCGGTGAGATTCCGGCACTGACCCGCAACGGTAAAGCGGTTGCCCGCCTCGGCAGGTAAACCGATGAGTCCGGTCGAATTCCAAACCTGATATCCGTAATGACCCTCGAGGAACCGGGGTCGTTTGGACGGTAGGACGGAACCGCTCAAACCTCTCTCCCTCGACCATGGAGGTTTTGATATGAGATCCGCTAAGCCGTTTACCTTGATTGTGGCCCTGTTGGCCGCGATCGCCATTGTGACCGCGGGGTGCGTGGGCGACGACGAAACTGTCGCCGCCGATGACCCGGCTGCCGCTTCCACCGATGAAGACAGCGGTGAGATGGAAGAGTCGGACGAGTCCCATGACGACGACTCCGACGAAGATCACGACGGTGACGACACCGACGGTGACGACACCGACGGTGACGAAGACCACGATGGCGACGACGACGATGCCATGGACGATGACGCCATGGAAGAAGACGATTCGGCGATGGAAGAGGGCTCCGGCGACTTCCCGGTGACCATTTCCTCAGCCGCCGGTGACTTCACGCTCGAGTCCGCACCGCAAAGCATCGTTTCGCTCTCGCCGAGCTCCACCGAGTTGCTGTACGCCATGGGCGCCGGCGACCAGGTGATCGCCGTGGATGCCTTCTCGAACTTCCCAGCCGACACCCCGATCACCGACCTCTCCGGTTGGGACCCCAACGTCGAAGCCGTACTCGGCTACGAACCCGATCTGGTAGTCATCGCCAACGACGCGAACGACCTTGTAGCCAGCCTCACCGAGGTTGACATTCCCGTCTACGTTCACGCCGCGCCGGCTGATATCGAATCCGGCTACGCCGGAGTGGCCGACCTTGGTGTCGCCACCGGACAGATCGACGGTGCCGCTGAAGTCGTAGCGACCATGCGAACCGAGATGGAGGCCGCTCTGGCCGCCGCTCCCGATGCCGACGTGCGCATCTACCACGAGCTGGACGAAACCTACTTCTCGGCTAGCTCAGCCGGTTTCATTGGCTCGGTCTACGCCGCTATGGGAACCACCAACATCGCCGATGAAGCCGACGTTGACGGAACAGGCTTCCCGCAACTCACCGAGGAATACATCGTCGAGGCCGACCCCCAGGTGATGATCATCACCGATCAGGTCGCCTACACCCCTGATGATGTCGCCGCTCGACCCGGCTGGGGTGAAGTTAGCGCAGTGGCCGACGGCAACGTTGTTGTGGTCAACGCCGACATTGCCTCCCGCTGGGGCCCGAGGCTTCCGCAGTTTGTCACCGCCGTAGCCGAAGCTCTCACCGAGTCGGCTGCCGTAAGCGGCTAATCGTGATCGGTCTGGTTCAGTGACCGTTGCTGGTCGAATGAATGACGTGACACGTCCTTCGAAGGATGCTCCCTCGAAGGGCGTGTCGTCGGCCAGTGCGTCACTGAACCTCGCCGCTGATCGGGCGTTTCACCTCCCAGTATCAATTCTGGTTGCCGCCGGTTTGGTCGCCGTTGCCGTCACTATTCTGAGTGCATCGGTGGGGGCAGCCGGGCTACCTCCGGGCGGCGTCTTGACCTCTCTGGTTGACCGCCTACCTATGGTTGAGGTGTCCAGCAGCCTCTCCGCCCGTCAACAAGACATTCTCTTCCAAATCCGGCTGCCGAGAACCGTGCTCGGCCTGCTCGTCGGAGGCTCCCTGGCACTAGCCGGGTCGGCCTATCAGGGCGCTTTTCGCAATCCACTCGCCGACCCCTACCTGCTGGGAGTATCAGCCGGAGCCGGATTCGGCGCCGTCTTGGCGTTGGGTTTCGGGCTCGACATTGGCTGGGGTCCATTCGCTGCCGTCCCGGCCGCCGCGTTCGTCGGTGCTCTGATCGCCGTGGTCACCGCGGCGTCGCTGGCCCGCAATGCGTGGGCGTCACCGGCGACGCTTCTCTTGGCCGGGGTGGCAGTGGCCGCCCTGTTCTCCGCCGCTCAAACCTTCTTGCTTCAACGACTGACCGAGACGCAGGCCCGCGAGGTTCTGTCATGGTTGTTCGGCCAGTTGAACACCGCCGGCTGGCGCGAGATCGGCATCCTCGGTCCCTACCTCCTGGTCTGCGGCACCGTTCTGCTCCTACATCGGCGGCATTTGGACGTGCTTCGGGTCGGCGACGACGAGGCCCGCTCGATCGGTCTGGACCCGGCCCGCTCCCGACTGATCATCATCATCGCTGCCTCGTTGCTGACCGCGGCCGCCGTCTCGGTTAGCGGTCTGATCGCTTTCGTCGGGCTGGTCGTCCCTCACGCCGTGCGACTGGTGGCGGGGCACAGCTACCGGGTCATCATGCCGGTGTCGCTGATTGCCGGAGCTTCGTTCCTGGCCCTGGTCGACATCGGCGCCCGAACGGTCTCCGCTCCTGCTGAACTACCGGTCGGCGTGCTCACCGCTTTCATCGGTGCCCCCTTCTTCGCATTGATTCTTCGCCGCAACCCGGTGCAAGCCCGATGACATTGCCTGCCACCGCTTCGCCCGCCCTCGACCATCAATCGGTCGGACTCGCCGTCGATCACCTCACGGTGACGATCGACGGGACCACCCTGGTGGAAGACGTTTCGTTCCGGTTGGAGGCAGGCGAATGGTTGGGCCTGATCGGACCCAACGGCGCCGGCAAGTCCACCGTTCTGCGAGCGCTGGCCGGCATCACCGAGCACGACGGCACCGTGTCGCTACTGAGCGACGCGGGAATCTCAGGGTCGCCACTGAACGACACGGGAGTCTCGACTACCCGACCGGGCGCCACCGACATCGCTATCGTCCCCCAAAATCCGGTACTCCCCTTGGGGATGACGGTGGTCGAATACGTGTTACTTGGTCGCACCGCCCATGCACGTGATCGCTTCGGCTGGTTGGGTGGCGAGTCCAAAGTCGACCGGCAGGTCACGACCCGGGTGCTGACCCAGTTGGATCTCACCGAGTTCGCCACCAGGCCGGTGACTCAGCTGTCGGGAGGCGAAGCGCAACGCACCGTCTTAGCCCGGGCGTTGGCTCAAGAGCCGGCCGTGCTCCTGCTCGACGAGCCAACCAGTGCATTGGACATCGGCCATCAACAGTCGGTGCTTGAACTCGTCGATGATCTGCGTCGGACCACCGGCTTGACCGTGTTGGCCGCCATGCATGACCTGACGTTGGCCGCCCGATTCTCCGACCGGCTGGCGTTGATCACCCGCGGCTCGCTCGACACAATCGACAAACCTGAACAGGTTCTGCAAGACGACCTGTTGTCTCGGGCTTACGGGGTCAAACTAACCGTGGCTCGAGTCGATAGTGGCAGTAGTGACAGCCACTCCCCCTCCGAAGACGACTCGCAAGATATTGTCGTGCTCCCGGCCACCGGCACTCGACACAACCGCTAGAACAGGACCCCACCATGACCACCGATCCAAATTCCACCGACTCTGACTCCACCGACTCTGAATCAGCACCGTTGGATGAGCGGCCCTACGAGCAGGCGGAGCTGAAGTCGGCCGATTCTCTGGTTCTGGTCAACACCGGCCACGGCAAGGGCAAGTCAACCGCTGCATTCGGAACCCTGCTTCGGGCGGTCGCCCTGGACTGGCCGGTGGCCGTCGTTCAGTTCCTGAAGAGCGGCAATTGGAACACCGGTGAAGAAAAGGTGTGTCGCGGCATCGGCGTCGACTGGTTCTCGGCCGGTGACGGGTTCAGCTGGGAGTCCAGCGACCTGGAGGAATCTCAAGCCAAAGCGGTCGCCGCCTGGGAGTTCTCGCGACGGCTCATCGCCGATGGCGAACATCGACTGGTCGTTCTCGACGAAATCAGCTACCCAATGAGCTGGGGCTGGATCGAAGCCACCGACGTAGCGGCCGCAGTGGCGGAGCGACCGGAAAAGGTGAGCGTCATTTTGACCGGGCGAGACATGGCTCAGGAAGTCATCGACATCGCCGACACCGTCACCGAAATGGTCAAAGTGAAGCACCCGTTCGACAATCAGGTGCGGGCCAAGAAGGGCATCGACTTCTAAGTCGTCGGATCGTCTGCCGGTGAACTCACCCCCCGATCGTGGCGCGCTGCTGGTGGTTGGCGCCACCAGCGGGGCCGGCAAGTCAACAACGGTGGCCGCCCTGGGGCGACTACTGCGACGCCACGGCCGAAACGTCGCTCCGTTCAAAGCCCAGAACATGTCCAACCACGCTGCGGTTACCGCTGACGGCGGGGAGATAGGGCGGGCTCAAGCGACCCAGGCCGCGGCATGCGGGATCGACTTTGAACGGCGGATGAATCCCATCCTGCTGAAGCCCACCTCAAACCGACAAAGCCACATCGTGGTGATGGGCGACGAGGTATCCATTACCGATGCCGTGGGTTACGGGCCGACGACCAACGAGTTGAAGCCAATTGTGCTGCGGGAACTCAACCAGCTCCGATCCGACTTCGGCTGGGTCGTGGCCGAAGGGGCAGGCGGTGCGGGCGAAATCAACTTGTTGGACCGCGATCTGGTCAACCTGCCACTGGCCGCCGCAGCCGGGCTGAAGACCCTTCTTGTCGTCGACATCGACGTCGGTGGCGCGTATGCGTCGGCGTTCGGAACGATCCAGCTGGTGCCGCAACACCTGCGGGACACCATCGGTGGCGTGGTGTTCAACCGATTCCGGGGCGATCCGTCTCTGCTGGAGTCCGGCAACGTTGAGTTTGAGCGGCGAACCGGCGTCCCAATCCTGGGCGTTCTACCCGCCCTCGACCACCCTCCGATTCTCGGAGTTGAGGATTCGATGGACATCACGGTTGGTCCCACTCCCCGGGATCACTCAACCGCCGATCTTCCCCAGTCGTCCAAGCCTGTACGTGTCGTTGCCATTCGCCTACCCCACCTTTCCAACCCCTCCGATCTTGACCCGTTTACCATCGAACCCGACGTGACCCTGCGCTGGGCGGTCCGCCCCGACGACCTTGCCGGTGCCGACGTCATCGTTGTGCCGGGCAGCAGGGCCACCGTCGCCGACCTCGACTGGATGGCTGACACTGGGATAGCCGACCGTCTGAGGGACTACGCACGACACGAGGCCGGCGTGATTATCGGAGTGTGCGGTGGCTATCAGATCCTCGGCCGCACCATCGACGATGAACTGGAATCCGGCCGAGGGCGCGTTGAAGGGCTTGGCCTGCTCGACACCCACACGGTGTTCGCCGCCCCCAAGGTTGTCCGCCGCTCTCACGGCACGACCCTCTACCGCTCCCCCAACCCGGCTACTGGAGCAACAGGCGTCGGTAGCGCTGTCGGTGTCGAGGTGAGCGGCTACCAGATTCGCTGGGGCCGACCCTCGGGTGCGGCCACAGCCTGGCTCGACATCGACGGCGAGCCCGAAGGGGCCGTGTCAGACCACGGGTCTGCTCTGGTGATGGGCACCAGCCTTCACGGCATCTTCGACCACGACCAGTTCCGAAGCGACCTGTTGACCCAGGTAGCCGATCGCTGCGACCGGTCGTATCGACCTTCACCTGTCACGCTGGCCGAAGCCATGTCGGCTCAACATGACCGGTTGGCTGACTGGCTGCAGGAACACAGCCAAGTCGACCGAATCCTGGCGTTGGGGGCCGAGGCCGTCACCCCGGGCACCGGGCCGGGCTGGTGAACACGCCAACGTTCAACCGCTAGTTAAGGTTTCCGAGCTCTTCGCCGCCGGTGTCACCGTCGTCGGGAGAGTCGTTCTCCTCCTCGGTCGTCGGTGTGGTCGACTCTTCCGTGGTTGTCGTGTCCTCGGTGGTCGTGGTCGACTCTTCGGTGGTCGTCGACTCCTCCGTGGTTGACGTGGTCGGCTCTTCGGTGGTCGTCGTCCGCTCGGTCGTTGTCGTACGTTCGGTTGTCGTCGTCCGCTCCGTGGTTGTGGTTCGCAGAGTGGTCGACGTTGTCGTCGGAACGGTAGTGAAGAACCACGTAAATCTCGTGGTCGACGTAGTAGTTGATGTGGTAGTCGTCGGCCGCGTGGCAACGGTGATGATCGTGACAGGTGGCGTTGTTGTCGACGTTGACGTGGTGGACACCTCGTCCGACGTAGAGGTCGTTTCGTCCTCGGTGCTGGAGGTCGTGTCTTCGTCCGTGGTTTCGGTCGACGTCGAGTCCTCGTCGGGGTCGGTAGTTGAAACGGCGTCCTCGTCGAGGCTTGATGACACCGAGGGCCGCCCGAGGACAGTGGTGGCGGCCAGCGGGGCCGGACCCGACCCTGACTCCTCCTCGAACAGTAGCGACACTGTCGAGCGAGCGACGTCGGCCAGGCCCTGTGAGCTAGACCGACCGGCTTCGTCGGTGTCGGCGTCGGCACTGGGCCCGTCTACGGCAACAACCGCACCCTCGGGCTGCTCGAACAAATCCGGGATGGCCCGTAAGGCGTTCACGATGACGACGATGGCCACAAGGCAACCGATACCGAACAAGACACCGACAGCCCGTCGACGAATCTCCCAAAAGGCAACCGCCGGTGGTTCCCAACCAACCTGGCGGGGCGTGTAGTCCAAGTGGCTAGTGTTCAGCAGTTGACTTTGAGGTTCGGGGGCTTGGCTGTACACCGGCGTTGAGTCGGGGGCAACGTACCCGGTGGGGTACTCGCCTGCGCCAGGTTGAGCGGCTGCGGGCTCGGAAAGCGCAAACGGCGCCGGAGGCGTAGATGGTGGTGGTGGTGGTGGTGATGGCGGTGGCGGCGGCGCTGGCGAAAGAAGATCCGCTGGATCAACAACCCGAGTGATGTCCGGCATCAGATCGGGTAGAGGCTGAGTCATTTGCGGGTCGAAGAAACCGTCCAATGGATCGTGGCGCGTCGAATCGGCCGCCTGGTTAGTGCGGCTTGCGTGCTCAGGGGGAGGTGGCCATGAGCGAGCATGACTACGCGACCCGTCAGGGTTCGAATGCGGCGGATGGTCCATGGTTTGCGGCGGTAAAACGGGGCAATCGCCCCGCCCCCGACGGTACACGATGGCAAACCCTATTCGGGGGAGTCAGCTAACCCACTGTGGACAAGCGCCCAGCCGGATGTCAGTCTGTGACCTGTTCTCGACGCTGCTGCCACCACGACACCGGCTTCAACCGGGCGCCGTGTTGGCGACGATCGTGCCACCACAGCGCCCAACGACGACCCCGACCCAGCGCTACTTTCAGCCACAGCCGATTGGACGCCTGGCTGTAGTCGCGATTGAACGGACATACCCGCACGCAGATGGCGCAGTCAGAGTTGATCTTCGACCAGTAGGAAAAGCAGGCTTCGCCGTCGACCGACCACTTTCGCACCCCTCGAAGACTGGAACGGTTCAAGGCCACCTCGACCGGCTCACCAGCCGGGATGGCCTTCGCCGGGCATGCGGTGACACAACGATCACATTGCTGACAGAACTCGGTAACCCCGAACCGCTGCGGGCCGTCGGACGCCAACGGCATGTCGGTGAAGATCTTTCCCAGTCGGAGCCGAGGCCCCAACTCGGGGGTGATCACCATCCCATGTCGACCGTATTCGCCCAGCCCGGCGGCCAGTGCGTAGGGGATGGCCAGCGCCGTGTCGTTCATGGAAGGAACAGCTCGATAGCCCAGGTTTCGGATGTACTGAGCGGTGGCCAACAACACGAGTGCGTCTTGGGAGTAGCCCAGGCCGGTGGCCGCGCCGGACAATGCGGAGGGGGCGGTGCGGATCAAGTCCCGATCCATGGCCTGGCCGATCACCACCACCGATTGGAGTCCGTCGAGGTCGACGTTGGGCACCCCGCCACCGGCCCCGGCAGCGAATCGTTCGGTGTAGTGCCATCGTTCGTCGGCTTCGGTGATCCCCACCAGGTCGGCGCCAAAGGTTTGAGCGACTGCTTTGACGTCGGCGGCGGCTTCAGCATCGGAGCCTACGTCGGCTTGTTCCGCTGCCGGGTCCCGCAGCATCGACAGATCGCTGAGGAAACCGTCACGGCGGTCATCGTCTTCATACATTTCGGCGAAGATGTCGGCCACATGCCAGGCGGCGTTTCGAACGGCGTAGTCCCGTTGGGTGAAGCCGTTGGCTCGACGCCATTGGGCCAGCGGCCGTCGGTAGGTGGCGAAGAAGCGATCGGTCGACTCGTCGCGGATAGTGTC
>CALJMD010000233.1 GCA_937981915.1 uncultured Acidimicrobiales bacterium | reverse complement strand
AACGCGTCCGGCCCACCCCACGATGTCGAAACCACCGCTACGGTGTCTCCGGCTTTCAGGCGTTTCGGGCGTATCAACATGCCGCCAGTATTTCACCCGGCCGACTCGCCTGGCAGCGGATTTCGTGGAGCACGTTCGGTCAAAGGCCCTCTCCAAGCAACACCTAGGAGGCCTATCACTATGGGCTGACACCGTAGGCCGGGCTGCTGGGCGATCTCTGCCGATCAAGCGGCTGGGCGCACAGCCGTTTGAGAGGACACGCATGTCTCTGGAGAGACAGTTGTTGGGCTGCGCCGAGTCGGCATCGCTCGACCCTTCGACACTTGCGTTGGCGTGGGCGTTTAGTGGTTGGGTCAATAACGCCAGCCCATCGCCGAACCTTGTCACAAGCGGTAACTAGCTTGTTGACATGTCGCGGCCGAGACATCAGAACAAGGAAATTGAAGCGCTGCTGCGCCGCCTGGAAGGTGATGGGTGGCGAGTTGCCAAAGCGTCGAAGTACTTCCGCATCTACTGCCCGTGCCTCGACCGGGGGCACCAGCGCAGCGTACACTTAACCCCGAGTAGCTCGGCCTACTTAAAGAACCTGGAGATGTGGATAGCACGGCTCCACCGGGAGGCACCATGACGACACGTGAATTCACCGTCACCGGAGTGATCCGCTTGTCGTCGGCGTTGCCTGTGGTCGAAATCGGTCGAGCGCTGATGGATTGCGCGGCTGAGATCGACGAGAATACGGCGGTCTCTATCAACCTCGCACAGTCGACGGTCGAGATTGAATGTGTCGTTGGTGGCGACGGACTGCTCGATGGCCTGGCCAACGGGAAGATCCTCATCCACGAGATCTGTAGCTATGCGGAGCTACCCGTTCAGTTCGTCGACGATCGGCGGCCGTGCGCCAATGAGTGGCGTATCGTCGACGAGTCAGCCACGCAGCCGAATCTGGCTACAGTCTGACGGCATCGGGACGTAGCTTCCAGCGTCGGCCGGCTGGGTTAATCCGAGTCTTCGGGCTGGTGTCCGAGACGCTCAATCATGGCCGTGCTGGCGGCGGTGAGGTGGGCGGTCATGGCCGCCTGGGCCTTTGCCGTTCGCCCGGCGGTCAGGTGTTCGACAATGTCGGCGTGGTCGCCTGCTGCGGCTTGCACCTCGGGGGCGACCTCCGACAGTTCGGTCATTAGCAAGAGTGTTTGGTCGGCCAGGCGTTCCCAGGCTGAGGCCAGGCGAGCGTGCCCGGCCAGCTCGATGATCATTCGGTGCAAGGCCATGTCGGCGTCGGCCACCTTGCGGCGGTTGCCTGCCTGCTCGGCCTGGCGGAGCTCGCCCAAGGCGGTCTTCAGCTGTGACAGCTCGTCGGTATCGCATCGTTGGACGGCCCTGGCGATGGCCAGAATCTCCAACGACAGTCGGAGTGAATAGATTTCCTCGATGTCGTCGACCGCCAGCTGGGCGACGAACGACCCGCGGCGGGGGATGGTGACCACCAGCCCACTCAATTCAAGGTGGCTCAGGCCGTCGCGGACGGGGCCTCGGCTGGTGCCGAACAGGTCGGCCAGTTCGGTTTCAACCAGGCGTTCGCCGGGTGCGAACGTGCCATCGAGGATGCGGTCCCTCAGTGATATGGCCACTGCCGCACCCAGGTCGGTCGGCATGCCAAGTGCGCCGTTGCCGGTCTGTCGCCTCGAGTTCGCAGCCATCAACGAAGAATACTCGAACCAAGTTGACAGTCAACTGTTAACAGTCAACAATGCATCTATGGCCGTTGAACATCGCCCCACCGCCGACTCACCCGCGTCGCCATCACCATCCCCGTCTCTGGAGAAATATGTAGAGCGAGCTGGTCTGCGAGTCGGAGCACCACTGGCCGAGGTTGTTGAGAACGAAGCAGTACCGGGCTCCGGACTGAGCGCCGCCGAAGTGTGGGACGGCCTGGCCGCCCTAGTGGCGGACTTCGGCCCACGCAACGCCGAACTGCTACAGATCAGGGCCGACCATCAAGCCGCCATCGACCGCTGGCATAACGACCACCCGGCACCATACGACCACGATCAGTACCGAGCGTTCCTGGAAGAAACCGGCTATCTCGTTCCCGAAGGCCCCGACTTCGCCATCACCACCGCCGGGGTCGACCCTGAGATGGCGTCGGTTCCGGGACCGCAGTTGGTGGTGCCCATCATGAACGCCCGCTACGCCATCAACGCCGCCAACGCCCGGTGGGGTTCGCTGTATGACGCCCTCTACGGCACCGACGCCCTGGGTGACACTGCGGCACCCGGCCCGTACGACCCGGCCCGAGGCAACCGGGTGATCGCCTGGGCCCGCAGCTTCCTCGACGACGTTGCCCCGCTGGCCTCGGGCTCACACGCCGACGTCGACTCCTACACCATTGATTCCAACAACACTGACGGTCGGGCACTGACCCCAACGTTGGCCGATCCCGGCCAACTCGTCGGCTGGCAGGGCGACGCCGAGCAACCGACAACCATCCTCCTGGCCAACAACGGGCTTCACATCGAGATCCACATCGACCACACCCATCCCATCGGAGAAACCGACATCGCTGGCGTCAGCGACGTGGTCATCGAATCAGCCATGACCGCCATCATGGACTGCGAAGATTCGGTGGCCGCCGTCGACGCCGAAGACAAAGCGCTGGCCTACCGGAACTGGCTGGGACTCAACCGGGGTGACCTGACTGAAGAGGTCACCAAAGGTGACAAGACGTTCACCCGAACCCTGGCCGCCGACCGCACCTACACCACTCCTGATGGCAGCGGGCTGACGTTGCCCGGGCGGGCCGTCATGTTGGTTCGCAACGTTGGCCACCTCATGACCACCCCGGCCGTGCTCGACGGCGACGGCAACGAAATTCCCGAAGGCCTGCTCGACGCGCTGCTCACCGTGTTGGGCGCCAAACAGGGCCTGGCCGCCCACACCAACTCCCGCACCGGCTCCATCTATGTGGTCAAGCCGAAGATGCACGGGCCGGACGAAGTGGCGTTCGCCAACGACGTCTTCACCCGGGTTGAACAGATCCTCGGCTTGGCGGCCAACACGGTGAAAGTCGGGGTGATGGACGAAGAGCGCCGGACGACCGTCAACCTCAAAGAGTGCATTCGGGCGGTGTCGGAGCGGGTGGCGTTCATCAACACCGGCTTCCTCGACCGTACCGGCGACGAAATCCACACCTCGATGCAAGCTGGCCCGGTGGTGCGCAAAGGCGACATGAAAGCCGAGACCTGGATCGGGGCCTACGAAGACTGGAACGTCGACATCGGGCTGGCCTGTGGCCTGCGAGGCAAAGCTCAAATTGGCAAAGGTATGTGGGCCGCCCCCGACCGAATGGCCGACATGTTGGATCAAAAGATCGCCCACCCGGAATCGGGCGCCAACTGTGCCTGGGTGCCGTCGCCGACCGCCGCCACTCTGCATGCCACCCATTACCATCGGATCGACGTGCTAGCCCGCCTGGACGAGTTGGCCGCTGCCGGTCCCAGAGCCAAGTTGGATGACCTGCTGATCACCCCCTTGGCCGACGAGGCCGAACAAGCGTCATGGAGCGAGGCCGACATTCAAGCCGAACTCGACAACAACGCTCAGGGCATTCTGGGCTACGTGGTCCGCTGGATCGACCAGGGTGTCGGTTGCTCGAAAGTGCCCGACATCAACGATATTGGCCTTATGGAAGACCGGGCCACCTGTCGAATTTCATCCCAGCACATGGCCAATTGGCTCCACCACGGTGTTGTCACCCATGATCAAGTCATGGAAACCATGCGGCGCATGGCCGCCGTGGTCGACCGACAGAACAAAGCAGACTCCGCCTACACCCCGATGGCTCCCGGCTACGACGGACCGGCGTTCGCCGCCGCTTGCGCTCTAGTCACCTCCGGGACCGAACAGCCTTCGGGCTACACCGAACCCATTCTGCACGCTCACCGCCACCAGGCCAAAAGCCGAGAAGTCTAGATCGGACACCCATGAAGCTCGAACAAGCTCAGACCATCATCGACGAAGCGCTGACCGCGGCCGCCGATGCCCAAATGAACTCGCTGTGTGTGGTGGTGCTCGACGGTGGCGGTCACCTGATCGCCATGGCCCGCCAAGATAGTGTTCCGTTCGGCCGGGTTGATGTGGCTCGAGGCAAAGCGTTCGGCGCCATCAGCATCGGCGTCAACTCACGGCAGCTGGAACAGATGGCTCTCGACCGCCCCTACTTCATCAACGGGGCGGCCACCGCAGTCGGCGGCGATCTGGTTCCGGTGGCCGGAGGCGTGATCGTGGTCGATAATGAAGGCAACCACATTGGGGCCGTCGGCATCAGCGGCGACACCTCGGACAACGACGAAAAGGCAGCGCTGGCCGGCATTACGGCAGCCGGGCTGCAGGCCAAGGGCTGAAGGCCCAGAAAGGGGACACACACATGGCTGGATTCCTCAGCTCCGTTCGCAAACGCATCACCCCCCAAACGGTCCGAGACGCACACCATGATTCTGTGGCCGACCCCGTGGTCAAGTTGCTGTCGGATGCGCTCAGCCCCAAGCGGGTTCGCGTCGACGGGGCCCACCGGTCACTTCACGGACACGACGCGTCGGTGTTCGACGGGGGAGTGTCCGGTCCGGTGTGTTACCCAACCTCGACCGACGAGGTGCAAGCCATCATGCGCATCGCCAAAGACCACAAGCGCAACGTGGTTCCCCGAGGTGCCGGAACCGGCCTGGCCGGAGGAGCCATCCCCCTCGGTGCACCAATCGTGGTGGCCGTCACCAAAATGAACCGGATCCTCGACGTCGACGTCGACAACCGTGTGGCCTGGGTGGAGCCCGGTGTCATCAACCTCGACTTGACCAAACACCTGCAGCCACTCGGCTTTCATTTCGCCCCCGACCCGTCCAGCCAGCAGGTGTGCACCATCGGCGGGAATGTGGCTAACAACTCCGGCGGGCCGCACTGCCTGGCCTATGGCGTCACCAACTCCCACGTGTTGGCCATCGAAGTCGTGTTGCCGTCGGGCGATGTTGTCATGCTCGGCGGAGTCGAAGCCGAACCACCCGGTCTGGACTTGCGAGGCGCCTTCATCGGCAGCGAAGGAACACTCGGCATCGCCACCAGAGTGTGTGTTCGCCTCACCCCCAATCCACCGGCGGTCAAAACACTGCTGCTCTCGTTCGCCTCTATTCGTGAAGCCGCATCCACCGTCAGCTCGATCATCGCCGACGGCATTGTGCCCGCCGCTCTCGAAGTGATGGACCAGCGCATCACTCAGGCGGTCGAGAACTACGTTCACGCGGGTTACCCCACCGACGCCGGAGCAGTGCTGTTGGCCGAAGTCGACGGCCTGGCCGAGTCCATCGAAGTGGATGCCGATCGCATCGCCCAAATCGGCCGGGAGCACGGTGCACTGGAGATACGGGTCGCCGCCGACGAAACCGAACGGGCCGCGCTGTGGAAGGGACGCAAGACGGCGTTCGGGGCGGTGGCACAAATCGCCCCCGACTATTATCTGCACGACACCGTGGTGCCCCGCTCGGCGCTGGCCGACGTGTTGGAAAAGGTGTACGACATCGCCGAGCGTCACGATCTGATAGTGGTCAACGTGTTTCATGCTGGCGACGGCAACCTTCACCCGCTCCTGGCCTTCGACGCCCGCAAAGAAGGAGTGCTGGATCGGGTGCATCAAGCCGGAGCCGAGATCCTGCGGGTCTGCCTGGACGCCGGGGGAGTGCTATCAGGTGAACACGGCATCGGCCTAGAGAAACAGAAGTTTATGGACGAGTTCTTCACTGACGACGACCTGGAACATCAGAACCGATTGCGGCAGTCGTTCGATCCGGGCTGTCGAACCAACCCGGGCAAAGTCATCCCCACCGGTCA
>CALJMD010000232.1 GCA_937981915.1 uncultured Acidimicrobiales bacterium | reverse complement strand
GCCTATGAACGACTCGACACCGATATTCGCTCCGGCACCATGCTTCGGGGCGAGGTGCTCGAACGGTGGCAGGAACTAATCGGAACCGCCGAGTTGATGCGGGCCGTTCAAAGCCGTATCTCCATGATCCGAGACCGCCTGACGTCGTTTGCCAAAGGCCAGACCGGCAACACACAAGAAGTCCAGGGAGAGATCACCTCAACGCTGGAACAACTGCTTATCGATCACGCCGATCGAGCGGCGTCATCGACGGTCTCCACATGGAAAGGTCTGGCCGGGGGCCGTCAAGCCCTGAACGATGATCGCAGCCTGGAGCAGGCATCGCCCGCGTATCGCGAGCAGGTCCGTAGCGAAGTGGAAGGCTGGCAAAGCGACATTCTTGCTCTCGTCAGTGACCGTGGTCAAGGCAAGCGAACAACAGCCAGGATCTTGGCGTTCGGCGTTAACAGCGTCGGCATCGCCCTCATGCTCGTCCTCTTCGCTCAAACCGGTGGATTGACCGGTGGCGAAGTAGCAATCGGGGCCGGAACGGCCGGCGTGTCCCAAACGCTGCTCAGCGCACTGTTCGGCGAGCAGGCGGTGCGCGAACTGGCCAATGACGCTCGACAGCTACTCTTGGATCGCGTTAACCGTCTGCTGCAAGCCGATGCGGATCGTTTCCGGCAGCGCCTCGACGGTATTGTCAGCGACCCTGAAACCGTCACCGAACTTGAGGCGGCCCTGACCGATCTTGAGCGAGTTCGTTGATGCTGAAGCGACGATCGCGTGCTGAACTCCCTGAGCGGATCGAAGCGCTGCATTCAGCATTGCAGCTGGCCGGCGACCGGCTCGATGCCGAAACCACGGTTCCGGCAGCCGCTCTCGTCGACAAAGCCAGAGAGCGGCTGCGCCACGGGACGACCCACACGGTGGCAGCCCTGCTTGGCGCGACCGGCAGTGGCAAGTCATCGCTGACCAACGCTCTGGCCGGGACCAACGCAGCAACCACTGGTGTTCGCAGACCAACCACGTCAAGCACTTTGGCCTGTTTTTGGGGCCACGAGGAGCCCCATGAACTGCTCGACTGGCTGGAGGTTGTCAACCGCTATCACGTCGGCCAGCATCACACCGACCATGAGTCAGACACCGACCCTCTCGACGGCCTGGTCCTACTGGACGTCCCCGATCATGACTCGGTGCAGGTGAGCCACCGGTTGGAGATGGAACGAATCGCACGCCACGTCGACCTTCTCGTCTGGGTGACCGATGCCGAAAAGTATGGCGACAATGCCATGCACACCTACCTCCGAGAGATGTCCGGTCACGGAGCAGTGACCGTCATGGTCCTCAACAAGATCGACATGCTCACCGACGACGAGCGAAAGCAGTGCATCGCCGATATCAGTCGTCTACTCGCCGCTGACGGACTGCCCAACGCTCCGGTGGTCGAATTGTCAGCTAACAGCGGCGAAGGTGTGACCGACCTTCGGGCAGTGTTGACCGAAGCCGTTGAACGGAAAGCGGCGATGACCGACCGGCTGGGGGCTGACTGTTCGGCGGTCTCTACCGAGCTGCTAAGCGAAGTTGGGGCGGAGCAACGCAACGTGGCTATCTCCCCCAAGGTCGGACAAGATCTGGCATCGGCGCTGGTCGATGCATCCGGACTGTCATTCGTGACCGATGCGGTCGAGGCCGGCCACCGTCGAGACGCCGCCGCCCGTGTCGGCTGGCCGTTCACCCGGTGGGCTCGAAAGCTGCGCCCCCATCCTTTAGGTCGCCTACACCTCGGTCCCGGCTCGGGTGGTCGATCGTCGCTGCCCGAAATTTCGGGTGTTCAGCTGGCAAGAGCAGAGAACGCCGTGCGTCAAACGGTGGGCACCGTTACCGATCAGCTTCCCGAACAATGGGTCGACGTTGTCCGCGATGCCGGCACCCCAAATCAGGCGGCGCTCAACAACCAGATCGACAACGCCGTGAGCGGCTCGGTGCGTCGAATCCACGATTCAGGCAATCCAAAGTGGTGGACGGCAGTCAACCTTATTCAACTGCTGCTGGCTGGTGCGGCTGTGGCCGGCGCCATTTGGCTTGCGCTGCTGGCGTTCGGCGCTTACCTGCGTCTGCCTGACATACCCACCCCCGAATTCGATGACGTCTTCGGTCCGGTCGGTTTCCTCTCGCAGGTTCCTATTCCTACCGGTCTGCTCATCGGCGGAATCGTCCTCGGACTGCTGTTGGCCGCAGTTTCAATGCGCCTCGTGACCATCGGATCTCGACGCCGGGCGTCCGCTGTTCGGTCATCGGCTTCCGCTGCGGTGCAAGACATCACCGATGATCTTGTCATCGATCCAATGCAAGCTGAGCTGGACACCCGCACCGAGCTGCAGAAACTGTTGACGCTCGCTGCCGGTTCAAGTTGATGGCCGCCTCAATTCAGTATTTGAGTGAGGAATGGCTGGCCGAGGCCGATGCCGCCATGAGCGGCCTCACCCCGGTGGACAGCCAACTAGCGGTCACCATGGTGATCAACGGTGGCCCGATCGGTCAGTACTCCTACCAGATCGTTCTCGGTCCCGACCGCGTCGGGTTTCGTCCGACTACCGGCACCCCTGACCCTCAAGCCGATCACGTCTCGATGACCATGGATTGGACCGTGGCAGTCGGCGTGGCCCAAGGTCGGATCGGGGCCCAGCGCGCTTTCCTCGATGGCGACATCCAATTGGGTGGCGATGCCACCAGGCTCCTCGGCCATCAAGACGCATTGGCTGCTGTCGACGACCGGTTGGCGAGCCTCCGAGCCAAGACAGAGTTTCCTTCCTCCGGCTAGTCTTTCGACCATGCCGGAAATGCCGGAAGTCCAAGCTCAAGCTGAACGAATGACCGAAGCATTGAGAGGCTGCGAGTTATCTTCGTTCGAGCTGCTCAACTTCGCCACGCTGAAGACCTACAACCCGCCTCCCGACGGCGCAAAAGGATCGAAGGTGGAGGCGGTCGAGCGGCGGGCCAAGTACCTGATGATCCGTTTCGACAACGGACACGTCCACACTCTGCACCTCATGCAGGGCGGTCGTATCCGACTCGACGAGAAGCGATCACGCAAACCAAGGTTCGGCGTTGCCCGCTGGGTTTTTGACGACCAGGCGTGGTTGTTCACCGAGGCCGGGACCGAACGCAAGGCAGGAATCTGGGTGAGCGACGGCGACCCGACGATCACTGAACCGCTGAGCGAACTTGGTCCCGAAGCCGACTCTCTTGACGTTGAGCAGTTTGGTGAACTGCTCAGTGGACAGTCGCGACGCCTCCATGGCGTATTGCGCACCCAGAAGACCGTGTCCGGGCTCGGACGGATGCTGGCCAACGAGATTTGCTACGCGGCAAAACTCTCGCCGTTTGCCAATGCCTCGAAACTAGGGGCCGATGATGTGAAACGGCTGCATAGCGCCATGATCGACGTCATCAAGGCGGCCACCGACCATGAGCGCACGCTGGACGACATCGGCAAAAGCGTCGACCGGCCATCGAAGGTCCACAACCGGGCCGGTGAGCCGTGCCTCGGTTGTGACGACACGGTTCACACCGTCGAATATCGGCGCTACACCGTGTACTACTGTCCGACCGAACAGACCGGTGGCAAGAAGCTGGCCGACAATACGACAAGCAAGTTTCTCAAATAGACCGGCGGCGTCCGCGCCGGGCCGACCTCAGTTGATCAGGCCAAGCCCTTTAACGGTGTCGCGCTCTTCGACCAGTTCGGCAGTTGAGCCGTCGATGCGTGATCGACTGAAATCGTCGATGTCGAGGCCCTGAACGATCGAGTAGGTCCCGTTGGAGACCGTGCACGGGAAACTTGAGATGATTCCCTCAGGAACCCCGTAGGAGCCGTCTGAGGGGACCGACATTGACACCCAGTCGCCGTCGGGCGTGCCCAACGCCCAGTCCCGCATGTGGTCGATAGCGGCGTTGGCAGCAGAAGCTGCCGAGGAGGCCCCACGAGCTTCGATAATGGCTGCGCCACGCTTAGCGACCGTCGGGATGAAATCGTTTTCGATCCACGCTTGGTCGCCAACCATCTCAGCAGCGTTCTGACCGTCGACCTCGCAGTGAAACAGATCGGGGTACTGAGTGCTGGAGTGGTTGCCCCAGATGGTCATCTTCTTAATGTCGTTGACCGTTCGGTCAACCTTTGCTCCAAGCTGGCTCATGGCCCGATTGTGATCGAGACGGGTCATGGCGTTGAACTGTGCCGGGTTGATGTCGGGAGCGGCGTTCATGGCGATGAGAGCGTTGGTGTTGGCTGGATTTCCTACCACCAGCACCTTGATTTGAGGGTTGGCTGAGTCATTGATGGCTTTGCCCTGCGGGCCGAAGATTCCACCGTTGGCCTGCAACAAGTCCGATCGTTCCATGCCCTGCTTGCGAGGCATTGCCCCAACCAACAGGGCGTAGTCGGCGTCACCGAACGCCACATTGGCATCGTCGGTCTTAACCATGCCTGCCAGCAGCGGGAATGCACAATCGTCCAGTTCCATGGCAACGCCTTCCAAGGCGCCCAAAGCGGGGGTGATTTCCAGCATCTGGAGAATGACGGGCTGGTCGGGACCGAGCAGCTGTCCGGCGGCAATACGGAACAGCAGGCTGTAGCCGATCTGTCCGGCAGCGCCGGTAACGGTCACGCGAGCTGGGGAGGTTGTCACGGTTGACTCCTGCGGTGGGGGTTTGGGGAATCTCAGGCAGCAATCTAGCGGGCGGCGCGGGTGTTGCCGATCCAGGCCCGATGAAGTTCGCTGTAGACGCCGCCGCGGTCGACCAACTCGTGGTGGGGGCCGACCTCAACCAGCTGGCCCTGATCGAACACAAGAACCAGGTCGGCAGCTTCGGCAGTAGATAGCCGGTGGGCAACGCTGATCATGGTGCGACCTTCGGCGAGACGCTTCAGAGCGGCGGTCAGCGCCTCGTCAATTTCCGGGTCAACGGCCGAAGTGGCCTCGTCCAAAATCAACAAGCCCGGATCGGCCAGTTGTGCTCGAGCCAACGCTACGAGTTGCCGCTCCCCCACCGACAGGTTTTCGCCCCGCTGCCCCACGATTTCCGTTGGCTGATGACGCTCAAGCCACCACGAAAGACCTAGGACTTTAAACGCCGACCGGACAGCGTCCACATCGATCGATTCACCGTCACTCGACTCATCGTTACTCGATTCACCGTTACTCGACTCGCCGTCCGCTCCCATCATCACGTTCTCGGCGATGGACACATCAAACAAGAATCCGTCTTGTGGGACCATGCGAATGGACGAGATACGCGATGGCCCACTCACGTCCCGCAGGTCAAGCCCGTTCACCTTGATCGCACCCGAAGATGGGTCGGCCAGCCGGCACAAAAGCTTGGCGAACGTCGTCTTGCCCGACCCGGTTTGACCTACGACGGCAACGTTCGTCCCGGCCGGAATAGCAACCGACACGCCCTTCAACGCCTGCTCGCCACCCCGGTAGGTGAAGTCAAGGTTCTCTACCTCAACGTCGATTGGACCGGCGGACAGACTGCGGCCGTTGGTCGGTTCACTGACATCAACCGGCCGGTCCAACACGCCGAGAATCTTGCCCCATGAGGCCGCGGCGATTTGGGCTTGGTCGAGGACTTCGGACAGTTCGCTGATGGGCTGTTGAAGAAGCGAAACAAGGAACATGATGGCCACAACATCGCCAGCGTCGAGATTCCACGCCTCCCGCTGGGTTAGACCGGCCACAAGTACGGCTACAAAGGCGACAGCGCTGAAGAGATCGCCGACGACAAACGTCCCGGCGATGAACTTGTTTGAGTCGATGCGAGCCCGATACCGCTCATCAATGTCAACACCGACCTGGGCACCAAAGCGTTCCTCTGCCCCGTAGACACGAATTACCGCAGCACCAGAAAGGGTCTCCGAGAACGAGGAAAGCATGTCTCCCACTCGGCTACGTAGACGATCGTAGGCCAGTAGCTGTCGACGCTGAAGCCACCGGAACATAGGCCACACCGGCAGGTAAACGGCCACCACCAGCAATGTGAGCTGCCACGAGTACAGCGCCATTGCGATGACGATGCCAGTCAAAACCATTGGCTCGATGCTGAAGACGAATAGACCCCACTGAGCGAACCGAGTCAGCTGTTCAGCGTCGCTTGTCACTCTCGACACCAGAACGCCGCGGCGACTCTCGTTCAGGTCGCTCATCGAAAGGGCATGGATTCGGTCGAACGTGCGGATCCGGAGGTTGGCGATGGCCGTTGCCGATCGTTCCACCAGGCGACGCTCGGCCCAGATTCCACCCAACCAGCCAAACATGACGGTGCCCACCGCTACGGCAGCGATAGTGAAGATGTAACCGAAGTCAACCCCGGTGGCCCCGGTTGTTCCGTTGTCGATGGCGCGCTCCACCACGACAGGCACGGTCAATCGGCTGGCCACGACAGCCAGTCCGAGTAGGACGGTGGCCCGCAGGCCTTGCTTGATTTCAGGACTGACCGCCAGACCGCGTCGGAGAAGATCCACCGTCCGGAGGTCCGGCAAATCGTCAAATTCCTGTTCCTCGGTGGCACTCACAGCGCTGCCGCCTCATAGGCGGTCACCAGGTCGCGGTAGCCGGCGACCTCCAGGAGTTGCTCATGGGTTCCAGCGGCGGCGATATGACCGTCAGCCAAGTACAGAACGCGATCGGCCAACATGATGGTGGCGAGTCGCTGAGCCACAATCAACGTGGTCGTCGACAGCTCGGCCCGAAGACCGTCGAGAATTCGCTGCTCAACCTTCGGGTCGACCGCGCTGGTGGCATCATCGAGAATCAGGAATCGAGGCTTGCGAACAAGTGCCCGAGCCAACGCAACCCGCTGGCGTTGCCCGCCGGACAGTGTCACCCCGCGCTCGCCGACCACCGTGTCGTAGCCCATCGGCAAACCGGACAAGAAGTCACCGATCTGGGCGACGGCGGCCGCATCAGCTACCTCCTCGTGACTCACCGAGGAATCCATATCGATGTTGGATCCGACGCTCGCCCCAAAGAGGAAGGATTCCTGAAATACCAGCGCTATCGCTTCGGTACGCTGCGCCGCAGGCCAGCCGGAGAGCAGTTGTCCACCGATCTCCACAGTGCCGCTGTCAGGGGGAACCAGACCAGCCAACAACATTGCCAGGGTTGACTTTCCGGAACCCGTTGATCCCACGAGAGCAACCACTTCACCGGCCGAAAGATCGAACGACACGTCGGCCAACACCGGTGGCTGATCGGCATAGCCAAATCCCACCCCGGCAACTCGAACCGTCAGCGGACCGGCCGACTGAACCGCTGTACTCGACGACAGTTTCGACTGAACCGGCGAGGACAGAACATCATCCAATCGACGGTGCGATACCACAGCCGGCGGTATGCCTTCGAGAAAGTAGCCGAAGACCCGCATTGGAAACCCCAAGATGGTGAACAAGACGGCAACCTGAACTAGGTCGCCGCGAGTTATAGCGCCTGCATCCAGGCGGTAGGCGCCAACCACGATCATCAACACCACCCCCAGCGAGGGGATGGAGTCAAGCGTGGCCTCGAAGATGGCGCGAATATTGCCAACACGAATTTGATGGGAGCGAAGCCCGTTGGCCGCCACGGCAAACCGCCGGCTTTCGTGTTCTGCCCGGCCCAGCGTCTTCACAATCAGTGCACCGTCGAAACTCTCATGTGCCACGGCCGAAGTGGAGCCAACACCGGCTTGGACAGCCGCTGACGGCTCCTCAATGATCTTGCTGTACGTGCGATTGAGCCCGAACAACATGGGAAAGATCACGAACGCGACGGCAGCGAGAACGACATCAACCAGGAACAGCGAAACGGCGGAGAAGACGGCCATCCCCACGGCGCCGATGGAGAGCGGAAGCGGATGAAGGGGCTCGGCCAGCTTCTCAACATCGTTGTCAACATGCGCCAACAGCTGTCCGGTCTGACGCTGCTGATACCACGCCAAGGGCACCGACAGGTACTTGTCCAGTAGGCGCCGATGAAACGATGCTTGTACCCGCTCAGATGTCATTCCGGCGAAGTACCGACGGGCGACGACGCTAGCAGCCCTCAACAAGATGACGCCGACCAGCATCAGGGCCCCTGATCTGAGCGCATCGCCGGACAACTCCCCGCCATCGAAGGTCGGAAGAATGACGTTGTCGGTGACGGCTCCAAGCACTTCGGTGGTCAACACCGATGCCAAGGCATACACCAATGCGCCAGTGAGCGAGATCGAGAAGGTGAGAGGGTGGGCTGTCACCAGTTGACGAATCAGACGAAGACCCTGTCCGGTGAGCGAGCGCTCATCGGTGTTCACCTCAGCCGTCATTCCGGCGCTCCGTCCTTTGCCTCAGTAGGGGTCAACCACCGGCCCTCTCGGCATGGTATCAGCGGCCCAAACCCGGAATTTTGATTATCGGCTACCCCGCACCGCAGCTAGCCTGGCTCTGTGGCGGTCCAGGTAGATTCACAAGCCCCGACAATAGTGGTCCGGCTGGCCTGGCTGATTGGTCTCGCACTGGCGGCGCTGGTCGTCATTGGCCACCGGTCCTCCCCCATCGCCGCTGTGGCACTCGGGCTCATGGTTGTTGTAGCCGCCTGGCTGTCGGTCATCGATCTCCAAGTTCACCGTCTTCCAAATCCCATTGTCGGCACCTTGGCCCTTGCCGTCGTGATCGCCGTGCTCGTGGCCGGGCTGGTCACCGGAGACATCTCACAATCAAGTCGAGCGATTGCATTCGGCATGGCTGCAGTTGCCCTGTTCTTCCTCGCCAACCTGGTCGGCGGCATGGGCATGGGCGACGTCAAATACGTGTTCCCGCTGGTTACGGCCCTGGGCTGGTTCGGCTGGTTGGCTATCGCCAGCGCAGCCATGGCAACGGCGGCCACCGGAGCTGTCGCCGCGACCGTGGCTCTGGCAACGGGGCGCGGTCGAAAGTACCGCCTTCCCTACGGTCCGTTCATGTCACTTGGCCTGGTCGCCGGTCTGCTCAGAGTTGCCGGCTGGTGAACCCGGTCAAGGTCGGCCCGCCGCCCCGCTTGCGCTTACTGGGACTGGGCCGCCATCCGAACTTCAGCCGCCAGCATGGTGTTGCGCAACAACATAGCGACAGTCGTCGGCCCAACCCCGCCCAGTCGAGGCGTAATCCACGACGCCACTTCACCCACCGATTCATCAACGTCGGGTAGCAGTTTCTTACCCTCCCAGGAGAGCCCGCCGCTCACGACGATTGCTCCGGGGCGGACCATGTCAGGGGTTATGAAGCTCGGGATTCCTACGGCGCCGATGACCACGTCGGCGTTGCGGGTGTAGTCGGCCAGATTGGGTACACGAGAATGGACCACGGTGACCGCTGCGTTGGCGGCATCACCCTTGTTGGCCATTAGCAACGACATCGGACGGCCTAAGGTCGGGCCGCGGCCTACGACCACTACGTTCTTACCGGCGACTTCGACGCCGTAATGGAGGAACATGGCTTGAATACCGGCCGGTGTACAGGGAACCGGTCCAGGCTCCTGCAGAACGAGGCGCCCAAGATTCATTGGGTGAAGGCCATCGGCGTCCTTAGCCGGGTCCATCAACGCCAGCGACTCATTGAAGTCAAACCCTTCGGGTACCGGGCTTTGAATGATGTAGCCGTCAACCTCGGGGTTGTCGTTGAAATCACGTACGGCATCAAGCAACGCCTGCTGCCCGGCATCGGCTGGGATCTCATGGTGATGAGAGGAGATACCGACTTCTTCGCAGGTTCGATGCTTGTTGCGAACGTAGCTAGCCGATGGGCCGTCGTCTCCCACCAAAATCGTTCCGAGACCAGGGGTTACCCCAGCGGCCTTCATTTCGTCGACGCGGGCTTTTACCTCGCCGAGAACGGCTTCGGCCACTGGGCCGCCCGCTAAGAGTTGTGCGCTCATTTGTGGTCTCCTGTTGCGGCCTGTTGTACTGATCTCAATGTCGGAATTGCCGCTCGCCGGTGAAGATCATAGCGAGACCAAGTTTGTTGGCGGCGGCGATGACATCGGAGTCGTTGACCGAACCACCCGGTTGGATCACGACGGACACCCCAGCGTCGGCTGCCGCTTCGATGCCATCGGGGAACGGGTAGAAGGCATCGGATGCACATGCCCCGCCTTCGGCTCGGCCATCGGCCTTCGTTGCCGCCAACTGCCCGGACTCAACCCGGTTCTGCTGGCCGGCACCGATGCCCCAGGCCACACGATCGTTGGCCAAGACGATGGCATTCGAAGTAACGTGCCCGCAGACTCGCCAAGCGAAGCTGGCATCAACCATTTCAGCGTCGGTTGGCTGCCGTTCGGTCACCACGGTCCACTCATCAGCAGTGGCTACAAAACCGGCTTCGTCCTGCAACAAATAGCTGTCGGTCAGCGACCGCAGTTGCAAGCCGCTGGAAACCGGTGGAGCGGCCTGCAAGACTCGCGTCGACTTCCGCTTGGCCGCCAACCGCTCAACGACGCCGGGCCCGAAACCGGGGGCAATGATCAGGTCGGCCTGAGCCGCCTGTTCGATTGCTTCAGCGGTTGCCCCATCGATGACACGGTTGCAGGCAACAATCCCACCGAATGCTGAGCGAGTGTCGCAGTCGTACGCTTGGGAATAGGCCGATGCCAAATCGTTTGCCGTGGCCACACCGCATGGATTGGCGTGTTTGATGATGGCCACCGTGGGTTCGTCGCCCAAGTCGTGAGCCAACGCCCACGCGGCATCGGCATCGAACACGTTGAGATAGCTAAGGTCAGACCCGTTGAGTTGTTCAACCGATGTCCACCAACTGGGTCGACCGACCGGCTGGAAGTGGGCTCCGCCCTGGTGAGGATTCTCGCCGTATCGCAGGTCCTGAAACCGTTCGAGCGAAAGGTGATGACTGGTCGGCCAGGCGTCTTCACCGTCGACGTTCTCTGACGACGAAAACCAGTTGGCGATTTCGGCGTCGTATCCAGCGGTGTGGGCGAACGCTTTAGCCGCCAAACGGCGACGCAAACCGGCCGAGGTCGACCCCGCTTGAGCCAGCTCGTCAAGTACGTCCCCGTAATCGCCCGGGTCAACCAGCACCGTCACATACTCGTGATTCTTGGCTGCCGCCCGCAGCATGGCCGGTCCGCCAATATCGATCAGCTCAATCGACGGGTCGGAGCTGAACGGGTAGAGATTTCCAACAACGATGTCGATGAGATCAAGCTGGTGCTCTTCCAGATCTCGCAGGTGATCGGTGTTTCGCCGATCGGCCAGAATCGCGCCGTGGACCCTGGGGTGAAGGGTGACGACGCGGTGGCCCAACATCGGAGCGAAGCCGGTGAGTTCAGCCACATCGGTGACCTCAAGTCCGGCCTCGGCGATGACCTGAGCGGTACCGCCCGATGAGATCAGATCGATCCCCAAACCAGCCAACTCGGTCGCCAAATCGACGATTCCGGCCTTCTCGTACACCGACAACAGCGCTTTCATGCCAACCTCGTATCCTCCACCGAGCGAATACGGCGCGCCCGACTGACCGAGTCTAGTTCAGTGCCGGGTCAACGCAGTCGCTTTGGCCACCTGTCGCACCGCTCGGGTTGAACGACCTCGGTGTTTCGACAAAGCCGGAACCGGCAGCGCTGGTGCTCAAGAACGCTTCGATCCCCTCGGCGATGGCCTGCGCCGCCACGGCAACGTAGTCGTCGGTGGCGAACAGATCGGCCTCGGCCGGGTTGGCCAAGTAGCCCACTTCAACGAGAGCCGATGGCGTTGACGGTCTCCGGTTGATCCCGTAGGCGTCCTCCCCCTCGTCGTTTAAGACGGTGAGTACGCCGGCGTCGGTTCTCGCCACCCACGAGACGTCGAACTGCGCCAGATCGGAAACGAGTCGTTCGTACACCAACCCGCCGAGGCGTCTCGCTTCAGCCGAGGTGCTCTGCACATACACTTCGGTACCGGGAATCGTCGAGTCGGCGGCCTTCGGGGTGTTGTGGTGGATCGACACTAAGGCTTTGGCCTGAAGGGCGTCCGCCAACCCAGCTCGTTGAACGATGGGCATACGGTAGTCACCCGAACGGGTTAGCGCCGTCGAGATCCCCCGGTCGGTCAACAAGGCTGCGGCCCGTCGAACCACCTTCATGTTGATGGAGGCCTCGGTCAGTCCGCTCTCGGCCACCGCCCCCTCCTCATCCCCACCGTGACCGGGATCGAGCATCACGTCGACAGTGGTAAGGGGTTGTCCCCAGGCAATAGCGGCCTGAAAGCCACATGGCGTTTCGATCAGGTAGCCGTCGTCGATTCGTCCCAGGACCGCGGCCAGCACACCGGTAGGCGTAACGATGGCGTTTACGCCACCTTCGACCGGTTGAAGTTCACCTTCGACCACCGTTGTACTGGACTCGACCGTTGTCTCGTCGGTGGTCACAAACGAGCTGCCTGAGTCGGCGAAGCTTGAGGTGGCGGCCGCCGGGTCAACAGCGTCGGTGGTATCCGGTGTGGCTCCGGCGTCGCCACGGCCCAACTCGTCTGCAGGTGCGACGTCGGGGCCGACCAATTCGGGGCGTTCCGCTCCGCCGCACCCCGCCACGACAACGGCCGCGACCACGACAAGCACGCCAAAGCGGCCCGCGCCGACACGAACAAGTTGTCCGAGGGAAGTCATGGATGAATGCTACGGAGCGAAGTTCCTGTGCGCCTACAGGTTGGCCACGATCTCCGCCATCAACTCACCGGCCTCGGTTGGATTCTGGCCGACTTTGACGCCGGCATCGGCCAGAGCTTCCATCTTGGCCTGAGCGGTACCTTTACCACCCGACACGATGGCACCGGCGTGGCCCATCTTCTTTCCGGGAGGTGCGGTAACGCCAGCCACATACGACGTGACGGGTTTGCTCATGTTGGCTTTGATGAACTCGGCTGCTTCTTCCTCGGCCGACCCACCGATTTCGCCGATCATCATGACCGCTTTGGTTTCCGGGTCGGCTTCGAAAGCTGCCAGACAGTCGATAAACGACGTGCCGGGAACCGGGTCACCGCCGATACCCACACAAGTGGTGACGCCGATGCCCTTTTCCTTCAACTCATAGAGTGCCTGATAGGTGAGGGTGCCGGAGCGGCTGACAATGCCAACCGGTCCCCCGGCCTTGGCGATGTGTCCGGCGGTAATGCCGATGTTGCACTTTCCCGGACTGATGATGCCGGGGCAGTTCGGCCCGAGCAGTCGAGTGTTGGGGAAATCGTTGCGAAGCTTGTTGAAGAAGTACGCCTCATCGTGGGCGGGTACGCCCTCGGTAATGGCGACGATGAACTCGATACCGGCCTCAGCTGCCTCGAGGACTGCGCCTTTCACACCCGGTGCCGGGATGAAGATGCAACTGGCTGTTGCGCCGGTGGCCTCCATTGCATCGGCCACGGTGGCGAAAATCGGGATGCCTTCGACGTCGGTGCCGGCCTTCTTCGGGTTGGTTCCGGCCACAACCTGCGTGCCGTACTCTTTGTTCAAAAGACCGTAGTAGCGGCCTTGTGAACCGGTAAGGCCTTGATATACGACCTTGGTGTTTTCGTCTACGAAGATACTCATGATGCTGTCGTCCCTTTGAAATCGTTCAGCCGTTGGCCTGCGAGTCGGCCAGTTCTACCGCTTTGCGGGCTGCGTCGAGCATGGTGGTCTCCATCATCAGCGAATCGCTGAGGTGGGGCTCGAGGATCGCACGGCCCTCATTGGCATTCGTTCCGTCCAAGCGGATGACAATCGGAGCGTCGATGGTCACTCGGTTCATGGCTTCGATAATTCCGTTGGCCACTTCCTCGCCGCGGGTGATGCCACCAAAGATATTGATGAAGATGGCTTTCACGGCCGGGTCGTTGTTGATGACCTCCATCGCCCCTGACATGACGTCGGCGTTGGCGCCGCCGCCGATGTCCAAGAAGTTGGCCGGCTTGCCACCGACCTGGTTGACAACGTCGACCGTGCTCATGGCCAAGCCCGCTCCATTGGCGATTACGCCGACGGAGCCGTCCAGACCGACGTACTGCAGGCCTTTGGCGTGCGCAGCCTCTTCTCGCTCATCCCGAGGTTGAGTGGCGTCGTACTTGGTGTAGTCCGGGTGCTCATAGGTGGCGTTGCCGTCAAGGCTGACTTTGGCGTCCAATGCGTGGACCTCACCGGTCGGCTTGAGGATCAACGGGTTGATCTCCACCAAGTCGGCGTCACCCTCAACGTAAGCGTTGTACAACTTCATCAAGATGTCGACCGCTCCGTCGGTGGCATCCGGGTTGAGGTTGGCCGCCTCCACCCAGGCCCGGCACTGATCTTCGGTCAGTCCGACCGTCGGGTCGACGTGAATCTTGGCGATGGCGTCAGGATTCTCTTCGGCCACCGTTTCGATCTCGACGCCACCTTCGGCACTCAACATTCCGAGGTGCTGCTTGGCCGATCGATCGAGAGTGAAACTGGCGTAGTACTCCTCGGCGATGTCGGAAGCGATTTCGACCCAGATGGTCTTGACCACGTGGCCTTTGATGTCGAGCCCAAGGATGTTGGAGGCGTGCATTCGGGCCTCGTCGGCGTTCTCCGCCAACTTGACTCCACCCGCTTTGCCACGGCCACCGGTGTGAACCTGAGCCTTTACTACCACGGGGTAACCGACCCGCTCGGCGATGGCTACTGCATCGTCCACATTGTCGGTGGCTTCACCATCCGAAACGGGGATGCCGTACTGGGCGAAGAACTGCTTGCCTTGGTACTCGAGTAGATCCATCTGGAGCTCCAACTTTGGGGTCTGTAACTGTTGTGTCTGGTGCGATCCTAGAGGCCAATCGTCACCACACCGACACTTGAGTTGTCAGCCGCCTCGACAGATGTCACGTTCTTCGACGACAATTCATCGCATAAAATTGTCGGACCAGGGATAACGCACCACGGCGTGTCCTTACCAAAGCTGGTCGCAGAAGACGGGGCTCACGAAATGCCGGTTGCCGAGCGCTCACAGACAAATGCCAGACAAGCAGTCCTCGTCGCCCTAGGAGGCATTGGCGGCCTGATCGCTGTGCTCTTCTTGATAACACGCCTCGGCCAGCTCGGCGGTTCTGGCACCGAAGTGCCAATACAGCTCGGGGAACCGGTCTTTTCACTAGGGAACGCGGCCGAGCTGGCGGAGCTCATCGCCGAGCGGGAACCGCTGCTACTCCCCGATGTCGCCAACGGCGACCGAGACATTATTGTGAATCACGTTGGTTCAACGTCCGGCGAAGGATGGCACGCATTTCCAGCCCGGCCATTGACATCAACGCGAGACTGCATCCTCGAATGGTCGTCGTCCGACAAGGTCTTTGTTGACTCATGCACGGGAGACGAGTACCCGCCCGACGGATCTGGGCTCACCCAATACGGAACCAGCGTCGACAGCGACGGCAATTTGCAAGTCAACCTGAACCGAACAAGGTCGTAACGACATGTTGTTGGCTCAACTCACTGATACTCATGTGGTCGATACCGACTACGACGGCGAGCTGTACGTCGACAACAACGAACGTTTAGCGATGGCGGTTGAGAGGCTGAACGATGAGACGGTGACTCCCGAGGCTGTTGTGGCCACGGGCGATCTAACCGACACCGGATCCGACGCCGAAATGGCCGTGTTGGCGAGCCTGCTCGAACCACTCCGCATTCCGTTGCTACCCCTGGTCGGCAACCACGACCGCAAAGACACCTTCGCCGCGCAGTTCGACATGGCCTGGGCATCGCCGACCAACCTCAGCTGGGCCCTCGACGTGGGCCCTGTCCGGCTGATCGGCTTGGACACGATGATCAACCAGCCCGACCGGCACACCCTCGAGCTGAAAGACGTCAAGCACGGCGGAGAATTCGACGACGAACGAGCCGAATGGTTGACCGGGCAGTTGGCTGATGCCGGATCCAAACCGGTGGTCATCGCTATGCACCACCCGCCGTTCGCTTCCGGAATCCACTGGATGGATAAGAACGGGCTTCACGAAAAGGATCGTTTCACCGACATTGTGGCAACCTCGGACGCTGCCATAATTCGGATCTTGTGCGGCCACCTCCACCGCTCCATCGTCACCACGGTGGGTGGCGTTGTCGCTTCTACCGGCGTCTCCACTGTTCAACACGTCGAACTCGACTTTGACGACAACGCTCCCGTTCGAGTTGTGCTGGACGACCCTGGCTACCACCTGCACAACTTTGAAGCGGAGACCAACGCTCCCGGTGGGTACCGGTGCGTGAGCCACGTGCGCCATTTCGACACCGGTCACCAGCCCATCGATCCGACGTGGGCCGGTGACCACTCTGCCGCAGAGCAGTAACCGCGATCTCTGCCGCCTGGTTGTCGAATGACGGCGGGCCGCCGCAGGCCCGCCGCTCGGATTCGGAGAAAGACGACCACCGACAATTCCCTCCGGTTGCCGATGGTCTCGCTTAGACAGACGCATGCTGGCGATCATTGATACAAAATCACAGAACAAACTTCCACGCCGAACAGTGAACTACAGAAGCAGGTGGTAATGAACCGAACAACTGATGGTGAAAATGTGGATATGTCAGAGCATGCAGCCATTTTTGACATGGACGGACTTCTGGTGGAGTCCGAGTCACTGTGGCGTATCGCCGAACGGGAAAAGGCATCCGAGTTGGGCCTTCCGTTCACCGACGAGCACTTCGACCGAACAATGGGAATCCGGATGCGCGACGTGGCCCGAATGTGGTTCGAGTGGCACCCGTGGAGCGCTGAGCTACCTCCGGTTCCCTCGACCAACGAAGTGGCCCAAGACGTCATCGACCGGGTTGTCGAGTTAGTCGCCGGTGCCGAGCCGTTACCCGGAGTGGAACAAGCGTTGTCGCTCGTCTCCGACCTGGGAATGCGGGTAGCCCTCTGCTCGTCTTCAGACTTGTCGATGATTGACGCCGTACTTGAAGGGCTTGGGCTTGCCGACCGCTTCGAAGTCACCCACTCTGCCGCCGACAACGTTTACGGCAAGCC
>CALJMD010000231.1 GCA_937981915.1 uncultured Acidimicrobiales bacterium | reverse complement strand
TCGGCGCTCGGCCCGTTCCCGGCGCTTGCGGTACTTCAGGACGCCGGCCGCTTCTTCGATGATGCCCCGACGTTCCTCCGGTCGAGAGTTGAGCACCGCATCAATCTGGCCCTGGGAGACAATGATGTGCTGTTGTCGCCCCACGCCGGAATCCGACAGCAGCTCTTGGATATCGAGCAGGCGACAGGACGTGCCGTTGATGGCGTAGTCGGACTCGCCGCTGCGGAACAACGTGCGGGTAATGGCCACTTCGCTGTATTCGATTGGCAAAACACCGTCGTTGTTGTCGATGGTGAGGGAGACCTCGGCCCGGCCTAGGGCCTTACGCGACGCCGTGCCAGCGAAGATCACGTCTTCCATTTTTTGGGAACGAACCGCTGACGGCGCTTGAGCTCCCAAAACCCACGCCATGGCGTCGACAACGTTGGACTTGCCACTGCCGTTCGGACCGACAACGACAGTAATGCCGGGCTCAAGCTTCAGCTCCGCCGAGTCAGCAAACGACTTGAAGCCTTTTATGGTCAGCGCCTTCAGAAACACAGGTTTGCACCACTAGTCAGAGTCGTACTCACGTAGTCGGAGTCGCACTCGCGGTTGTCAACACGGTCAGGCGCCCACGCACCCCACCGACCAGATTACACCTGCGTAGTGCAGTAGAAGACGACCTGATGCTTAAAGCTGGTTTTCTTAATCGGTTCCCGACTCCGAGCGCTTGGCTCGCCGGCTTTGTCGTACACGGCCAAGTGATCGGCGAACTCCCCTGGGGCTCCACTGAGATCGGCGAATGGGCGCTCTTCCAGCGACGTACCACGGTATTTGATGGCATCGTGCAAGATTCCGACAACCGAGCGGTACAGGCGTCGAATCTCTTGAGTCGATAGCCCTGCGCTGGTTCGATCATGACGGAGGCCGGAGTCGAACAGGATTTCGTTGGCGTAGATCTCACCGATTCCGACGAACACCATTGGATCCACCAAAAGCAGACGCAACGCCGTGTCCTCGGCATGCATCAGTCGTCCGAAATCGACCCACGAGAGAGGCTCGCTGAGAAGGTCGAGGCCCATGGTCGACGGGTCAGGCAAGGTCTCGGCCAGGTCCTCGTCGGCAACGACGACAACAGAGCTCGAACCCTTCTTGTCAATAATGTGCAGGTTGCCGCCCTGGGTGAAGTTGATGGCTCCGACCAGGTCGGGTGATGCCTTGTCCTTGCCGGTCTTCTTCTCCAGTCGCCCGTTTTCTCCGAGGGTGACCAGAACACTTGTCTCGTTATCGAAGGCAATGACGATAATGAGCCCATGCCGGGTGACCTGCTCCACCTTGGCCCCAGTCAGGGCCTTACCCAGGTCGGCCTTGGTCTTCAGGCCGGGAAAGGTCTTTAAGACCTCTACGTCGCACCCCTTGACCTTGCGTCCGGCGAACTCGCGTTCAAGGTCGCGCCGGAGGGTTTCGATCTCCGGTAGTTCCAGCTCTGTCACGATTGCTCCTCATCCGACAACGCCAACATCGAGGCGTATGCCGATCTGGCCGCCACCTGCTCGGCCCTTTTTTTGGACGTTCCCGCACCCCGACCGCGCGGAATGCCATCAACGATGGTGATAGCAGTAAAACGTTTGTCATGATCCGGGCCCGACCCGGATATTTCGTAAATAGGTGTGCCCAACGTCAGGCGGGCTGTTAGTTCCTGAAGTTGTGTTTTGAAGTCACGGCCACCGGGTTCCTCGGCCGCTTCGACTATCACATCGGCCATCCGTCCCAGGATGACATCAGCGGCGGCATCCCAACCGGCGTCGACGTACACTGCGCCCAGGACGGCCTCCAGCGAGTCAGCCAGAATTGATTCTTTATCTCGACCGCCGGACTGGTCTTCTCCCTTACCAAGACGCAGCGTCGGACCAAGCCCGATCTCGCGGGCCAGGCGGGCCAGAGAACCAGTGTTGACCACTGATGCACGAAGCTTGGCCAACTGACCCTCGGGGAGGTCGGGGTAGCGACGGTAGATGTGGTTGGTCACCACAAGACCAAGTACCGAGTCACCCAGAAATTCAAGGCGCTCGTTGGAGACTGCGTCGAGATTCTCAGCACAATAACTGCGGTGCGTCAGCGCACACTCCAGCAAACCCCGATCGTCGAATCTATGACCGAGGTTGTCCTGAAAGCCGAGCAGTAGCGGTTCACTCAGGGTTTCGAACCAACTCTCGCCTCAACGTAATCAACGGCATCGCGAACGCTCTTCAGGTCCTGTAGGTCTTCGTCTTCGATGCGGAAACCGACCGTTCGCTCAGACAGCTCTTCCTCAAGGGCTTCTACCAACTCGATTAGAGCAAGTGAGTCCGCTTCGAGGTCGTCGGCGAACGAATCGCCTTCCCGGATCTGGTCCGGCTCCATCTCCAAAATGTCAGCCAACCGGTCACGAACGAGTTCAAAAATCTCCGTACGGGTCATCGGGGGCTGCTCCATGTGGGTTTCAGCTGGCATAGTGTAAAACTTCTCGGGTCAAGACGGTTCGATGCTCACGGGTTAACAGCCTCAGACCACGACCTAGGCGGCGTGAGACGTCGCATGTCGCTCACGGACCCGGGTGTCGCCGATAAGGGCGCAAACGGCCTTGGATCAGCGGCAACGTCGGCCACCACCGGCCAAAGAGGCTGAATTCAGCACTGTTTACGCACCGATTCGCATCGCTTTGCAGATTTGTGAGGCCCAGATTAGCCGGTACCACCGCCAAAACGACGGCGTGGAGTCCTAGGAAGGGCCTTGAACGGCCGCCGCCAGCTCGCCAACGAGGCCATCGGCGGCGAATCCAGATGCCGTTCTGATGGCGTTGCTGATGGTCTCCGGCGACGACGAGCCGTGCGAAATCACACTGACGCCCTTGGTCCCCAGCAACATTGCTGCGCCGGTGTTGTACGGAGAAAAGTACTCGAACATCGGATCGATGTGGCTGTTCATCGTGGCCAGCACACCGGTGTTTCCAGCCTCTTCCGCTTCGGTTGACGCCTTGGCCACGGTCTCTTCAACGGTGGGGCGGAAGATATCAAACAGCCCTTCCAGAGATTTCAGCACGATGTTGCCAGTGAATCCGTCGCAGACAATGACGTCGGCAACCCCCATCATCACGTCTCGCCCTTCGACGTTGCCGATGTAGTCGGCGCCGCAGCCGTCAGCCCAAGATCCTTCTTCCAAAAGCTCACACGCCGCCTTGACCATGGTGTTGCCTTTGCCGGCCTCCTCGCCAATGGTGAGAATGCCGACCCTCGGCGCCGGCAACCCGAATCGGCGCCGAGCGTACGCCGTACCCAACTGGGCAAACTGCACCAGCCACTCCGGTTGACAATCGGCGTTGGCGCCACAATCCAAGAGGGTGGTCGGCGTCGAGTTCAGAACGGGGAACGGCACAGCGATGGCCGGGCGCGACACACCTTTGATTCGTCCCAGTCGCAGCAACGAGGCCGCCATGGCCGCTCCGGTGTTGCCCGCACTGAGCAGCGCTGAAGCTTGGCCGTCTCGTACGAGTTCGGCGGCTCTGACGATCGAGGAGTCTTTCATCCGGCGGACGGCCGAGGCCGGTTCGGCGTCCATGGCCACGACCTCGCTGGCCTCGCGTACCGGTATTGATCCGACGTCGCCCAGTTCGTCGGGGCGACCGACGAGGATCACTTCGACCCCGAAGCGTTCGGCCGCCAGTCGAGCGCCTTCAATCATCATTGCTGGCGCGTGGTCTCCACCCATGGCGTCCACGGCGACGGGCAGCAAAGAATCACCCATTGTCTGAGTTTGTCTGTTGGCGGCGGATGAATCGTGTTCGTGCTGGGCGAATCACTGGCCTAGTCGCCGGTCAATGCCTAGTCGGCAGCGACTTCGACCGCCTGACGACCCTTGTACCAGCCACAGGATCCGCACACGCGGTGCGGAAGCTTGGTCGCTCCGCAACGGTCACAGCTGCTCTTGGCCGGAGCCGAGAGCTTCCAGGCCGCAGCACGACGGCTGCGAGTCTTGGACTTGGACTTCTTCTTCTTGGGAACAGCCACGGGTTACCTGCTACGTCCGAAAGTACCGTTGCGGGGCCGCTCGGCCGCAACCACAACGGTCACCCAGAGTTGGGGCGACACATAAGACTACCGGGAGGATCAACCCGGTCAAACCAGCATGTCGGCGACGTCGCGGTCCCGGTCGTCTCGACCGGGGTCGGCGAGCACGGTAAAGGTCCCGACCAACTCAGATGTCGGCTTATCACCGCTTACTTCGGGTGTGCCATCCACCCACTTCAAACGACGTCGAGGCACGTTGGCAATCCCGATCACGTTGGCCTCCAGTCGTTCGTCGGTAACGCTGATTCGCAGGAACTGCTTGTAGTGACGGCTCCGCAGTCCGGCGAACAGCTCGTTTTGGTTCACACCGAAGAGTTGAGCCACCACAAGGTAGAGGGCGAAGGCAACAATGCCGGTGAGCGCCCCGATTGCCAGGCACAACAGTACGTACACCGTGGTTGGCCATCGGCCTTCGCCGAAGAGTCGGTCGAGACTCTCGCCGTCGACCAACGGCGGCTCACTTACTCTGCTGGTTATCGCCCACCGGGCGGATACTGCTGCGGTCAACGTGGCCGCGTAGGCGTGCAGCAGTAGATGCCCAACTGTTGCCACCAGGGCGACCGGCGTGGAGCGGCGATGAGCCTTGGCCATGGCAAAGAGAAACACTGCCAAGACCGCGGCGACGGCCCATCCACCCAAGTTTTGCGCCGCCCCCCAGAAGACGTCCACTTGATCTTTCCAGAGTCCGTCGTCGACGAACGGTTCCAATCGCTGACGCCCATCGGCTGACGCCCGACCGTCCACAAAGACGCCGGCTCGTGCGGCCATGGCGAACAGCAACGACATTGTTCCAAGCACCCCGGCCATCTCCGGGTTGCGCCATGGAATCGTCCAGAGCCCTTGAAGGCCCTGCCATAGGGCCCGCCGACGGGATGGCCAAACCAGACTGTTGTCGTATCCAACGGTCCCGTCTACCCCGACCAGGTCAGGGTCTTCTCCAAAGTACCAACCAAGGTCGAGGGCTTCAGGCGACTCGCGGGTCGATGACAGATACCCTCCACCGCCTCCCGAGACCGCCACCGTCGGATAAGTCGGATCGTCCGGCTCATGGACCGAAAGGAAGTGCTTGTCACCGGACAAGACAAGCCTGATGGATCGGGCGCCGCTAGAACCGAGTGTCGAGTCGATGAAGTAGGTCAGTTGATCCCAGCCATCTCCGGGGGCGGGAATGGAGTCGCCGGTGCTGAGCGACGCCGCCAGCCGACCCAGGCGGGACGGCCGTCCCCGTTTGAGCCACGACGGCTTTGCCGTACACAGAACGATGCGAGAGTCGGCGGGCATGATTGATGCGACTTGGCGGAAGTACATCATCTGCGGTGTGTCGATGTCGGCAGCGAGGGCCACGTCGACACCCCACAGCCACCAGCGGTCACTCAACTGGGCGGCGAAGTAACTCCTGGTCTGGTGGATCGACCACCCCCGCTTGGTCGAAATACCGTCGCCGCAGTTGTACACCGTGAACCGTTCGAGAAACGCTGACAGTCCGTCGTACCAATCGTGGTTGCCGGGAATGGAGAGAAGGGGCACCGGGTCGTGAGCCAGGCCATCGGAGCGATCGGCGTCATCAACGAAGTCGGGGCCGGGGAACGCAGTTCGGTACGGGCCGATAGTTCGATCCCGGTAATTCTCTTGACTGGCGGCCGGGTACACGCCATCGCCTCCCATTACCAGCAGATCGGCTTTGGGGAGGTGGATGTTCTGTCCGGCTTGTTCGACGGTCACAGCAGGCTGTGCCATCTGCTCAGCGACAGCGAATGTTGGGCTGAAGCCGTCGCCGATGTCGGCGAAGTAGTCCATCCAAAGTTCGGGACGATCGGCGTCGGCTCCGTCGCGGTGCCACGGTAACTGGTCGTTGCACAGCATGACCTGTTGCCCATGTAGCGGCGGCGCCAGAGAAGCTTCGTTGGTCGGCTCACATCGGTGGTGAACAACCGGATGGCGTAATGACGCTTGGGTCTCCCGGTTGTCAGCGAAGGCTCCGAACAATCGTCCGAAGAATTCGCCGTACCCTCCCCGAAGAACCTCTCGGGGGCTGAGCCACCGGACCATTGACCGGGCCCGGTACCGGTAGGACCGAGGCCACGGCGACATCATGAGTCGAATCGCAGCTCATTGAGAGCCGACCATCGTGGGTCACCTTCACGGTCGAGTTGTTCTCGCCGCTCGGTGCGTCTCACCTCTTCAGACTGTTCAACTGACATCGCCGGATAACGGTCGGGGTCGGGACCGGGACAATCCGCCCGACACAGCGGTGCCAGTGGAAGGGAAAAGACCACGGCATCGCGAACCACCGGGAGCAGGTCGATTTGGTCGCCGTCGAAGTCGACGATCTCAGTGTCTTCAGGTGCACCGACCTGGAATATCTCGTCGATGTCAACCTCAAGGGTGGATCCGGTGTCGTCGAGACACCGTCGACACTCGCCGACCCAGGAGAAGTTCACGTGCCCTCGAACGGTTACGCCCCGTTCAATCGACTCAACAGTCACCTCGCCGGTCACCGGTTCATCTGAGGTTCGACTGGCTACGACGTGGCGGCGGGCCAGCAGTACATCCACCGGCTCAACCTGGCGCTGTCCCAGCCGTTTGCGCAGCTCGGAGACACTGACCAGCAACTTCGGTGGCTTGTCGACCAGGTCGTCTTCTGGCGTTTGATCCGCCGCGGTCGAGGTGGGTTCTTGGGCTGGGTCTGTCATAGTTTCAAAGCCCCTTACTTACGTCCGCCGGGCGACCGGGCCCGAACCAGGTCGTAGTAGCCGCCGAACGTCAGCTTCGGCGGGCCACCCGTTCACGATACTCGCCTTCGTCATCAACCAGATCGTCTTCAGCCGACCGATCCCGCGTCCGGCTTCCGTTGGAGGCGGCAATGATTTCTTCGGTTGTCACCAGGGCCGTGCCCATCAAGCGCTCGCGTCCTTTACGAACCGTTCCGACGGTTCGTTCCAGAATCTGCTCGAAGCTGGCTAACCGCTGGTCGCAGTAGTCCTCCACCTGACGTTTCAAGGTGTTGGCTTCCTCTTTGGCTTCGTCGACAATTTGCCGGGCCCGCTGTTCAGCGGCTTTCACCACCTGCTGACGCTCCACCATCCGGCCAACCTGGGCTCGCCCCTCGTCAATCAGGTCCTTGTGTTCCTGACGGGCCTTGGCCACGAAGTCGTCGCGTTCCTTCAACAGCCATCGGGCTGCCCGCAACTCTTCCGGTAGGCGGGCCTGAGCCTGTTCAAGAACATGAACCAGTTCGTCGCGGTTGACTTTGACCGTGTTGGACATGGGCAGAGGGCGAGACTCGGCCAAAATCTCGATGGCCTGTTCGATCAGATCTTCGACTTCGGGAACGGCATACGGGTTGGGCAGATCGCCTTCTCTGCCAGCGTCGGCGTTGTCATCCCAACCTCGGCGTCCGCCACCGCGCCGATCGTCGTCCCGCAAATCGATCTCGTCGAAGTCGTCGTACCGACCGTTAGTTCTCCGGTCCAAGTCAGGATCGTCTTCGGCGAAGTACTCGTCGAAGTCATCATCCGGTCGTCCGGGGCGTCTGCGCTGGCGCGGTTCACTCATTTTTGTTCGCGGAACTTTCGTGAAAGACGGTCCAAGACGACCTCGGGCACTACGGACTGTACGTTTCCGCCCCGAGACGCAATCTCCCGCACGTACCTGGACGAGATTAACGCATCAGGCCCAATACCGGGTAGCAATACCGAATGCAGGGTGCCGTCGGCTGCCTGAAGGTTCATGTTGGCCTGGAGCAATTCGGTGTCAAGATCGGATCCGTTGCGGACCCCTTTCACCAGGCAGTCCGCCCCTTGTACTCGCGCCGCGTCGGTTACCAGACCGGTGAAGAGGGCAACCCGAACACCATCGAGTTCGACCGCCTTCAACGCCAGCTCGATCATCTCTTGGCGTTCGGGGCCGGTGAACAGGCCAGATTCCTTCGCCGGATTGTGGCCTACTGCTACAACCAGTTCGTCGAAGAGCGAAGCTGCCACCTTGATGATGGCCACGTGGCCGTTGTGCACCGGGTCAAACGATCCTGGGTACATGGCAACGGTCATACCAACAAAGGTAGTCGCTGTCGTTTGGTCAAACGTTCACCCTGCGTATATACCTGCGTACAAGCGGCAGGTCCGAAGCCGTCGAGCTAGCTGCTTGTTCCGAGGATTATGCCGGCACCAACGGTGTTGTTGGAGTCCTCATCGATCAGGATGAAACTACCGGTGCTCCGGTTTTGCCGGTACTCGTCGTAGAACAACGGTTGTGTGGTCCGCAGCGAGACCCGTCCGATCTCGTTCAAACCGAGTTGAGTGGCGTCTTCGTCACGACTCAACGAATTGATGTCCAGTCGGTATTTGATGTCCGACACCATGGCTCGAGCAGCGCGAGTGGTGTGTTTGATGGCCAGTTTGCGCCGTGGTTGAAGCGCCACCTGGTCACTCATCCAACAGACCATGGCGTCAATATCTTGGCCGATCGCCGGCTGGTTGTTGGAGCGACAAATCATGTCGCCTCGCGACAGATCGAGATCATCGGCTAGCCGCACGGTCACCGACATCGGTGAGAACGCTTCGGCGATAGGGCCGTCGGGCCCGTCGATGTGGGTGATGGTGGTCTCAAAACCCGATGGCAACAACATGACCGAATCACCGACCCGCATCACGCCACCGGCGACAGTACCGGCGTAACCCCGGTAGTCGTGGAACTCGTCAGACTGCGGCCTGATGACGTACTGCACCGGGAAACGGGCGTCTCGAAGGTTGCGGTCCGAGGCAATGTGGGTTTCTTCCAACATGTGCAACAACGTGGAGCCGCGATACCAGTCCATGTTCGACGAACGCTCGACCACATTGTCGCCATGCAAGGCGGACACGGGTACAAACGCCATGTCGATGGCATCGAGCTTCATGGCGAAGTCGCGGAACTCGGATTTGATCCGTTCATAGACCTCTTGATCCCAGTCAACCAGATCCATCTTGTTCACACAGATGATCAGGTGAGGGATGCCAAGCAGCGTCGAGAGGAATGCATGTCGACGGGATTGTTCCACAATCCCCTTGCGAGCGTCCAGCAGGATCAGAGCGACGTTGGCGGTGGACGCTCCGGTAACCATGTTTCGGGTGTACTGAATGTGTCCCGGTGTGTCGGCGATGATGAACTTCCGCTTGGGGGTGGCGAAGTAGCGGTACGCCACGTCAATGGTGATGCCCTGCTCTCGCTCGGCGCGAAGACCGTCGGTGAGCAACGCCAAGTTGGTGTACTCGGTTCCCATCTTCTCCGAGGTCGACTCAACGGCCTCCAACTGATCTTCAAAGATCGACTTGGAGTCGTAGAGCAACCGCCCAATCAGTGTTGACTTGCCGTCGTCGACCGAACCGGCCGTGGCGAATCGAAGTAGTTCCATTAGAAGTACCCCTCCTTCTTCCGGTCTTCCATAGCGGCCTCGGACACCCGATCGTCGCCGCGTGTGGCGCCCCGCTCGGTGACACGTGTGGCCGCGATTTCGGCCACGATTTTCTCTAAGGTGTCGGCCGCGCTCTCAACGCAACCGGTGCTGTTGGCATCACCCAACGTTCGGAACCGCACCGTGGTCTCGAACACCTCTTCGTTCTCACCAGGCTCAATCAGATCACTGACCGCGTACAGCATGTTGTCGCGGCGGATCACCGGCCGTTTGTGAGCGAAGTAGATGGGTGGCAGCTCGACCTGTTCCGCCTCGATGTACTGCCATACGTCAAGCTCGGTCCAGTTGGAGATCGGGAACACCCGGATCTGCTCACCTTTGCGAATTCGACCGTTGTACAAGTTCCACAGTTCGGGTCGTTGGTTCTTGGGGTCCCATTGCCCGAAATCGTCGCGGAACGAGTACACCCGCTCTTTGGCCCGGGCCTTCTCTTCATCTCTGCGACCGCCGCCGAAGATGGCGTCGAATCCGTTGCTCTCGATGGCGTCGAGCAGCGTGGTGGTTTGCAGGAGGTTCCGGGGGGCTTTCGGCCCGCCAACCTCGGTGACCCGTCCGGTGTCGATCGATTCCTGTACCGATGCCACCACCATGCGGCATCCGTACTGCGCCACAATGCGGTCCCGAAACTCGATCACTTCGGGAAAGTTATGGCCGGTGTCGACGTGCATGACAGGGAAGGGCAGCTTGGCCGGGCGGAATGCCTTCTGAGCCAGATGCAGCATAAGCAGCGAGTCTTTGCCCCCCGAGAACAGCAAAACCGGGTTTTCAAACTCGGCTGCCACCTCACGGATGATGTGTATTGATTCGGCTTCGAGCGCAGTCAGGTGGTCGAGCTCGTAGCCCCCTGCGATAGTCATTGCTCCTCCAATACCGGGCTGACTGGCTAACGACCAGGTGGTCGCAGCACTGTCGGCGGTTCCCGGCGCACGGTGATTTCGTGCTACAGCCTATCGACCTTGGCGGTCGGAGTATGTCTCATCGGGTGTGAGCAGATTGTCCGCCTAGGCGGTCATGGCACCGTCGATAACAAATTCCCCGCCGCTGCAGTAACTGCTCTCGTCCGACGCCAGGAACAACACCATGTCGGCCACCTGTTCGGCCGTTGCCTCGTACCCCAGAGGAATGCGTTCGGTAACCGACGAGCGAAGCCCGGCGTCGTCGAAGGTCTGCAGCATCGGGGTGTCGATGATTCCGGGGTGTATCGAGTTAACTCTGACCCCGTGGGGTGCTAGCTCCTGCGCCGCGCTGCGGGTCATCCCCCGAACCGCCCACTTGCTGGCGGCGTAGGCGTGAGCCACCGCAACGCCTCTAAGACCGGCGATCGAAGACACGTTGATGATCGAACCTGCGCCGTTTTCCACCATGACCGGGGCGACCGCCGTCATACCCAAGAACACGCCGGTCTGGTTGATGGCGATTGTTCTGTCCCACAGTTCGCGGTCAGACGCCAGCACACCACCCAGCTGAAAGATCCCGGCGTTGTTGACCAGCACGTCAATCGAGCCGTGGTCAGAGCGAATCGCAGAGACCACTGACTCCCATTGCTCGGCGTCGGTGACGTCATGTTCAACGAACGTTCCGTCGACCTCGGCTGCCACTGGTTGCCCGTCCAAGATGTCGGTCACGTAGACAATCGCCCCCTCGGCGGCGAAGCGACGAGCCTCGGCCGCTCCCTGCCCTCGGGCGCCTCCGGTGATAAGTGCAACTTTGCCAGCCAATCGTGCCATGTGACAACGGTAGGCGGCTCTGACCGGCGGCGCATGTCGACGAAGGCCGCACGACGATCACGACACGAGGGCCTAGGCCCCAAGCCAAGCGCTTAGGACACCGCGGCCTGTTGCAGACCCCAAAGCTCGGCGAACAGGCCCGGGTCTCCCAGCAGTTCGTCTTTACTTCCTCGCTGCACAATTCGGCCGTTGTCGATGACGATGATGTGGTCGACATCATTCAGGGTGGCCAGACGGTGAGCAATGATTATGGCCGCTTTGTCCCGCCACAGTGTCTCTAGTGATTCCTGCACCCGCGCCTCGGTCTCGGCGTCCAGCGAGGACGTCGCTTCGTCCAAGATGATGATGTCAGCCTCTTTCAGGAAGGCCCGGGCGATGGCGATACGTTGCCGTTGACCGAGACTGAGTTTGATGCCTCGCTCCCCTACCAAGGTGTCATAGCCGTCCGGTAGGGACATCACGAAGTCGTCGATGTTGGCTTTGGCGGCCGCCGAGCGGATCGCCGTGGTGTCCGGTTTGCCGTTCCCGGCGACGGCGTATCCGATGTTGTAGTCAATGGTTTCTTGGAACAACGAAGTGTCCTGCGGAACGTAGGACTGAAGCTGCCGCAACACGTCAGTGGACACTGGTTGACCGTCGACGATGATGCGACCGTCGGTTGGTGCGTAGAAGCCCAACAGCAATTTGATCAAGGTCGACTTGCCCTCGCCACTTCTGCCGACAACACCGAGCTTCTCCCCACGGGCGACCGAGAAGCTGACGTCGTCCAACACGAGTTGGTCGGGGTTGTCCGGGTAAGCGAAGGAAAGATTGCGAACTTCGAGACGGTCATCGAGTCGCCGCCGCGGGGGCCTTTCAACTTCGCCAACTGTCAGTGACCGTTCTCGCCCGTAGTGTTCGTCGACAATATTGCGGCCGGAGAACAGGTAGTTATAGGCCTCGCGATACGCCGCGGACTTGTCAACCCAGACGCCAAAGAAGTGCACGACGTTCCAGTACTGACCCATGAAGTCGACCAACACGGTGACCGACACCACCATGGCCAAAAACGAGATTCGTCCCTGGCTGAACAAGAACCAGCTGTAGCCCATCACCAACGCCCACAGCACGCCACGGATCAGCAGCGATGCCACCGCCCAATACGACACCAGGGAAAAACCGAAGCGCACATCGTCGACGATCAGACCGTCTATCTGCTCGTCGTTGCGCTTAATCTCACGACGCTGTGCCTGGAACGAGAACACGTTCACGAAATTCGAGTAGGAGTCGAACACCCGACCGGCATTGGTAGAGGTGGTATCGGTGAGGGTGCGCTGGCGGGTGTTAAGCGGTCGGGCCAATGCCACGAGGGCAGCTCCGGCCACCAACAAGAACGCGCCGTAGATCAAGGCATTAGCCGACGCCGTTTGCCACATGAGGATCACCCAGATCGGAATGGAAGCCAAGACCGGCAAGAAGCCGTAGTGCGCGGCGTCCCACAACAGGTAGACATCGTTTCTCATGTCGTTGACGTAGCTGGCGACTTTGCCCGAGGGCCGATCGACGAAATGCTGGTAGCTCTCGCCCCACACTGCGTCGAACGCGATGCGCTTGAACTCGTAGCTCAAGCGATTGACCCGAGCGGCCACGTAATAGTCACAGGCACTCCACAGCACCCAGTGCACCAGACCGGTGGCGAACAGCAGAATCAAATAACGTCCGGCCCGGTCAGGGTCGTCGACCGAAGTAGCGAACTGAGCCAGAAAGTATGGCTGCACCGCGGGCAGAGCTGAAGCCACGGCTCGCAGAACCGTGCTGATTGCCATCCGACGCCAGTGGTGCCGGGCCAACGACGCCAGTGCGCCGTAGGCACGATCAGGTTGACTATCGGGGCTCCCCGCTAACGCAGTGACCGGCAGCGGTGACTCACCTGCCGGCATCTGAGAATTCGTCGACGGCTCCACACTCGGCACGGGGGCAAGAGTAACCGGCCAGCCTGACACCGGGCAGCGAGTTTCGCGTCCGGGGCGCCGACCGCGACAGACCGCGTCGGGCTAGTCGGCGACCGCTCGCTCGGCGATGACCACCCTGGCCCGTCCATAGGTGCGGCGTCTCAACTCCACCCAGTCGTCGGTCAACTCAATGTCGCTCGAGGCGTGGCCGACCAGCAACCGGGCCGGAATCGCCTCGAATAGCTCGGCCCACGGGTCGTCGGCATAGGGCGGATCACAAAACGCTATGTCGACCGGGCGGTGTCCGCTGATGGCCCGCTGAACCGGGGCCACCAGAATCTCGGCTCGATCGGCGAAGTCAAGACGGTCGACGTTGTCGCGCAGAACCTGGGCGGCATAGCGGTCTCGTTCGATGAACGTCACTCGCTCAGCGCCGCGGCTCAGACACTCAATGCCAAACGAGCCGCTCCCGGCGAACAGGTCGAGCGCGGTTGCCCCGTCGACACCGCCCAGAGACTCCAACATGTTGAAGATTCCCTCTTTGGCCCGGTCGGTGATCGGTCGCGTGCCGCCGCCTTGAGGCGCGTTGAGCTTTCGACCCCGGGCCGATCCGGAGATCACCCTCATGGTTGCTCCGGGAGCAAGCAGAAGTGGCGGATCATCTCGACGATGGCCGGTATCTGGGCTTTTGGCGAGTGATTGCCGGGGACCCAGCGCATCTCGGTCGGGCCGGCAACAGCCCCCAGGTGCTGAGCGAATTCTTCCGGTGACCCGAACGGATCTCGCTCACCGGACACGAGCAACGTCGGGACCGCAACCTGGTCAAAGTGTTCTACTCGAAGTTTGTCCGGCTTGCCCGGCGGGTGCAGCGGATAGCTCAACAACACCAATCCCGCCGACGGTAGACCCTCGGCCACCGCCATCGAACAGGATCGCCCACCGAAGCTTCGCCCCCCGTACACCAACTGATCGGCTGACACACCGAGGTCTCCGGCCATCTCATCGGCCGCCGCCCTGATCTTCTTCACCGCGTTCTTGACGCTTGTGGTCGCCAGTGTCAATCGCTTCACCGGTATCTCCGTAATCCCGTTACCGATAGCCACCAAAGTCGGATCATCAGCATCGGCGCTGGCTCCAGGGGTCAGGAGCAGACCGGCCGGTCTACTGGCAAGCTGTAGGCCACTGGCGACGCCACTCATGGCTTCAGTTGTAGCGGCTAGCGTGAGCGAATGTCGCCTGGAGACCCGGCAAAGGGCGCGAGGGAGTTGCGATGACTGCTCAACCAGGCAACATGCCGGAGGCCGAAGTCGACATCGGCGATGAGCTTGTCCGGCGACTTCTACGGGACCAGCACCCGGATCTGGCCGACCTCACTGTGGAACCGCTGGCACAGGGTTGGGACAACGTGCTGTACCGATTGGGCCAGTCACTTGTCGTGCGGCTGCCGCGCCGGGAACTGGCAGCCGACCTGATCATCAACGAACAACGCTGGTTACCGGTCTTGGCGCCAGACCTGCCACTGCCGGTGCCGGTCCCCGAACGAGTGGGCGCTCCGACCGATTACTACCCGTGGATGTGGATCATTCAACCTTGGTTCGAGGGCTCCGCCGTTGGTAACGGTGGCTGGGCTGACCAGGGCGTCGAGGCCCAGCGTCTCGGGCACTTTCTTTCCTGTCTGCACCGAGAGGCACCGGTCGACCGTCCCCACAACCCACATCGGGGCGGACCTCTGGCGGAACGTCACCAGATGACCGTCGACCGAATTGATCAGTTCGCCTCCGCGGCCGGCGTCGAAGCCAGTCAGGCCGCTGCAGTGTGGGACGAGTGTCGGCAGGCGCCGCCTTGGGATGGCCAACCAATCTGGCTGCACGGTGATCTGCACCTGTTCAACCTCATTCAGCAGTCGGGGCGGCTGTCAGCGGTCATCGACTTCGGCGACCTCTGTGGGGGCGACCCGGCATGCGACCTAGCTATCGGCTGGTACGCATTTGACCCTGCGATCCGAGATAGGTTCCGCGCCGCGGCCGACAACAACACCCGACCCGTCGACGACGTAATGTGGCAACGCGCCCGCGGCTGGTGCCTGTCGGTTGGGTTCACTATCGTGGCGTTCTCGGCTGACAACCCGAGCCACCACCAGATGGGTTGTCGCATGGTGGACGCCGCCGTCAACGACCGGTAGACGGCATCTCAAAAACACGAAAACCGACGGCCGCTTCCGGGTTTCCCTCCAACTCGGACGACGCTCATCGGTTTCCGTAGGGAATTTATCTGCTCTAAAAGATCAGACTGGACTATCCCTAGGGGACGATCCTAAAGTTGCGTAACGCATTTTGCAAGTTCATTTAGCAACTAGGTGAAAATACTCACGGCCAAAGATGGCAGCGCTAGCATGACCCCCATCTCGTCCCCGACAAGCAACGACCCCGACGATGATTATCCACCATGGTTGCCGTCGACGCGTCCGTTCTTCGGCAAGAGGCGAGTTTCTCGGCGGAAGCTGGCGATGGAGCTCATTCAGGCCGGCTTGCGAATCCTTGAACGAGACGGCCCGCGCCTGTCAGGAGACCAGTTGACGCTGGCCGCCGCCATCGGTGAGTTAAACGAGTCGCGGGGTGTCGGCAATCACGTGTCCCCTGGCTCGGTCTACGACCGACTCTGGGCCACCCCCGACGACTATCGGGTTGATGTCCAGTCAGCTGCCCTGTACGAGTGGTTTTCTTCAACTACCACGCCCCAACAGGAAAAGATCTCAGCTGAGGTGCTGGGCTTGTTGGACCAACTCGACCTCGAGACTGTCGAGGGACGCCAAATGGCACTTCGAGAAATCATCCGTCGCGCCTCGTTCACCTCTGTAGAGGCGACCAATAGCTATCGGCCAGCTCAGGTCCGGGTGGCCATCTTGGCGGCACTCGCTGCGTCCACCACCGACGACGAGACGACTCAGCAGATGAAGAAGGCGGCCCAGACCGCTCACGCCGAGACGATTGCTTCCTATGCAGAGCTGTATGGCGGCGTGCTCGATCTTCTGCAGATGCGGCCCAAGGAGTCGATCTTCGGACCGACCAACACTGTAGAGTCACGCCGAGCCGCCATAGAGGTGTTCACCCGCATCATCATCACCTACAACGACGGCATGGACATTCGGGATCAAGTCGAAGCCGAGGGAACCCATATAGAAGCCCTGCCAACCGGCGACGACGGGGAGCCACGCGACTGGCACCATCTCGGGCTCGGCGTTTGGGCTATCGCCTCGGCGTTAAGCGAACCTGATACCTAGGTCCCTAGCCGTTCGCGACTGGAAGCCGCACGGTGACAGTGGCACCCCGGCCAACACCATCAGACGTCGCCCCGATCGATCCTCCGTGGGCCTCAACCAGGCGCTTTGCGATAGCCAAGCCGACACCGGTTCCCTCCGAATCGGTTGCCACCCGGTAGAACCGTTCAAAGATTCGCTCTTGGTCGGCGGCGTCGAGTCCACGACCGGTATCGGCGACCGACGTAATTAACTCAGAGTGGTCATCGGATGCGTCCAAGGTGATGGTCACCGAACCCCGGTCGGTGTATTGGATGGCATTTCCGATCACGTTAGTGAAGACCTGCACTAGGCGGTCTCGATCGCCAAGAACAACCGGATTTGACTGCTCGGCGATGACGTAGAGCTCCAACTCCTTGGCCGCTGCTTGCGGGGCCAAGTGCTCTGACACGGACTGCAACAGCTCACCGAGATCCACCGGATCACGCAGGCCGGATACCGGCTCAGACACCGCAGACAACTCGGACAAATCTCCGGCCAGCCGACGCAACCTGGCGGCCTCCCGAGCTACTCGGGCGAACGTTTCATCATCGGGAGCGACAACGCCATCCATCAGCGCTTCCATTGACGCCTCGATTGTGGCCAACGGGTTTCGCAGCTCGTGAGCAACATCGCCGAGAAGTCGGAGTCGACGCCGTTCGGTTGATTCGAGCGTGCTGGCAAGTCGGTTCACGTCATCGGCCAGTTCCGCCAGTTCAGCGACATCACCGCCCTCCACTCGAACGTCGTACCTGCCGGACACCAACTGGTGAGTGGCTTTCCTGGCCGCCTCGATCGGGGCGGCCAGCCGACGGGCCACTGACCACGAGATCAGAGAAGCTCCGAGCAGAGCCGCCCCGAGGGGAACGAGTAGCGCGAACGGAACGGGCGGCCGGTCGTCGTTGTGACCCGATTCGCCAGTGCCACGCTGAACGTCAATGCCTAGCGCCGCCATTGCTGCCAGCCCGACAGCTGCGACGACGACGAGAATGCCGACCGTCACCAGCATCACCAACAGGTGGGACCGAAACAGCTGACGCCGCAAGGTCATTGTCCGCCCTTCGCTCACACGGTCTCCTGACCGTTGAGCGGCTCGGCCACAAACCGGTAACCCACGCCCCGCACCGTGGCCACGAACCTTGGTTCCGACGCGTCGTCACCCAGGGCTTTTCGGAGATTCCCAATGTGTACGTCCACAATGCGGTCTTCGCCGTAGAAATCCCGCCCCCACACCCGTTCGATCAGCTGGTGTCGGGCGAAGACCCGGCCCGGGCTTTCAGCCAGGGTGCGCAGCAGCTTGAACTGCAGCGCAGTGAGATCAATTTCGTCGTCGTCGACGGCAACGGTGTATTCGTCGACGTCGACGACGATCCCGGCAAACCGTAGGGCGGGAGTTCCACGCTCGCCCGTCACTGGTTCTCGGGAGCGTCGCAACACGGCTTTGACCCGAGCCACTACTTCTCGCGGGGAGAACGGCTTCGTGATGTAGTCGTCGGCGCCAACCGAGAGGCCGATCAGACGATCTGTCTCCTCCGCCGCCGCCGTCAACATGATGACGTAGGTATCTGCCACCCGTCGTATCTGTCGGAGAGCTTCAATGCCGTCCAGACCAGGCATGCGGATATCAAGCAGGATGAGGTCGATGTCGCTCGACCGCTGAATGCGTTCCACGGCTTTGCGTCCGTCATCGGCTTGTTCGACCAGGAATCCGTCGTCGCTCAGGTACGACGCCACCAGCCGCCGGATTGGTTCTTCATCATCAACAACCAGAATGCGTTGGGCCATTGCTCCAACCTCCCAAGGCGGTCACCCCGCGTTGTGGGCGACCGCCTGAATCTACTCGTTTGAGAGGGCTTATGCCCGGCCCGTAAAGGAGCCGGACATAAGCTGAATCTCACCGACTAACTGACTACAACTCGTCAGTGGAGTCGGGATCGGATGGGACGTCGGACGCCGTCTCGGTTGGTTCAGAGGCAGCACGTGCGGTGAACGGTGGAGCCGGTGGCACCTCGTCGTCGTTGTTGAGAACCGCTCGGCGGTACTCGTACTCGTCTCGAGAGATCTCCCCGTTGGCAAAGCGTTCGCTCAGAACTCCGAGAGCTCGACCGTGACCCGAGGCGAAGGCAACATGGCGCCCACGACGCATCAGACGGAAGAACAAGAAGCCTGCTAGGAGGAGAAAGAGTAGGGGAAGCAAAAAGACGGGGCCTCTCCCACCGTGCTCGGCGCCACGTCGAACGCCGTCGGCAACCTGCTCATTGGCGGCGTACGCACTGGTGAGATATCCGGTTAGATATCCATTGGCGGCTGGCAACATAGTTGGTGTTTCCTTTCCGGGCTGAACCCGATTTGTTCCGCACGTTGAGTGCGGTCCGTTGATGCAGCTAACTGCTGCACTCTTAAGGAAACCCGACGATTATGAACGAAGTAGGAACGCCAAGATCAAGCTTGTGTGAAGCACATTTGGTCAGTCGACTGCGGTTACCAGCGACTCGTTCAGCCCGTCCAATACGCGGATCATGTTGGATCGGTGTTCGCTAAGCCGACGATCGAGAATGCGCTGTTCAAGCTCGGGTCGTGAGGCGATCACCTCGGTAATGCCAGAGGGGCCGGGTCCGAGGTTCATCATGAAACGAACTCGCACGGACCCGGCGATCGGTTCCAGGTCGAAGCGCCAACGCGCTCCGGGGTTGTCGACATCGCTGGTCACCCAACCGAATGTCCGCTTTGGCTCATAGTGGCTGACAAAGCAGGTGACCTCCCACTCTCCTCGAGCCTCGTGGGTGTTGGCGCCGACGAACGCCGAACCGACGGTGGGTGTGACTGCGGCGGGATCGTCGTGGCCGACCCACCGGGCACCGACAAACTCAGAGCTGTACGCCGCCGGCATGGAGATGTCGGTGACCGCTCGCCACACGTCGTCAACTGACGCTCGGATGTCGCGTTCGACCACGGTGCCCGGTCCATCTGCCAGACACGGGGGTGAGCTTGGTCCGTCATCGTAGATTCGGCCAAAGCCGTCGAAGTAGGTCACGGCCCGCGCCGGATAGCGCGGTGCGGACGAAAACTCGGGGCCGACGGTCCACGCCACCGGCAACATGGCGATCTGGGTCATTGAGTCTGGAATTCCGAGAAGTGAAGCCACGTCATCTTCGTTGTTGAGGATGGCCGTCGTCCACGCTGTTCCAAGACCCCTGGCCCGAAGGGCGACGCAAAAGCTCCACGCTGCCTGGATCACGGAGTCAAAGAGCCCCGGCCGCCCACTGCCGTCGTGTCGCCCGATGATTGTCGGGATGACGATGGCCGGGACCTCGGCTAGATGCTCGGCTAAGTAGGCGGCCGACGTCATCACCTTCTCGCTGCGATGCCCACTACCGGCCAAACGATCACGGGTCTCGATCATCCAGGCGCCGGCCGAGGCCATATATAGCTCAGCCAGGCGGTCCTTATGCCCCTGGTCTCGAACCACCAACCAACGCCGACTGCCCTGGTTGCCACCGGTTGGCGCCTGTTCGGCGATGTCGATGCAGTCCAGAAGTATCTGCTGGTCAACGGGCCGAGTGAGGTCCAAACGCTGTCGCACCGCCCTGGTGGTGGTCAATGCTCCATCAACCGAGACGGTGTCGATGCTGTCAGCTGAAATCCGGTCGAAGGGTGCAGCGTTCATGTCGGCTGAACGTAACCGAGTCGCTCGACCGGGGCGAATCGACACACCGATGCGATGGCGGTGTTGCCCGTTGATCTGCCTACCAATCGGCGGGTTCGGCATCGGTATCATCAGCTTTTCACCGTCGCAGCAAGAACAGAGGTCGGCCGACATCTCACGAGTGGTGGATCAAAGGCCGACTGGATTAGCGGTGTTTTCACCCTGATCGGAGTCGTTTTTCGTGCGCTTCACCAACAGCCCCTACGGCAGTTTCATTCTCGGATTTCTCTGTGCTGCAATGTTGACAACATCGTCGGGTCTGAGCTTTTTGCGAGCAGGCGATTCGACTGACGGAATCGATACCGGTGACCGCCCGTTGTCTATCGGGTTCGTCGATGACCGCCCTATCGAGCCGGTTCCCGTGGCGGCGATGCAGGCGGCCCGTCTGTGGGCCGATCTACTGACTGACGGTTGGGAGCACATCATCGATCCCATCGGATTTGATGAGATGACGGCCGAGTATTGCGTCTTGCGACGCCATGCCGTCAACGACAACGCCGGCCCCTACGGGGAGCTTGCCGCCGCCGAGCGAGTTAACGACTGGGCTCGACAAGCTCTCGGGTACGAGCACAGGAACGGAAACGAACGCCAAACAGTCGCCGCTCTGGTGGTGTCTATGGGCTACGGCTGCACCAGCGCCATCTAGGTTCGCCACTCCCAGTTGACCGGCAAGATCGCCTAATCGAATTCGCGATACCACCGCCGGGCAGGCAAATGCGCCCATCGAACATCGGCGTGCCTTACGTTGTATAGGAACTGCTACCTAGAGGCCTGTTCTGACACCAGAGCATTCTCTAGTCTCGTGTGCACGTGGCTATCGCGGGCGGCGACGGCCGGCAAAGTTGCTTGAGGGAAAGGAACGGCCGAATGGGAATAGGGTTGCGCGGTCGGTCGACGCGACCTACCGCAGCACGGCGCATTGAGGGCAGAGCCGCGCCCGATCTCGGGGCGCCCGACAAGGCGCAACGCGTGACCGCGGCTGGCAAGCATTTAGCGATCGGGACTGACCGGTTTTCGATTCGAGGCGTAACCTACGGGTCTTTCCTGCCTCGGTCAGACGGCGCCCGCTACCCGGAGACAACACGGCTCCGCAACGACCTTGAGTCCATGTCGGTCATGGGGTTCAACACCGTTCGGCTCTACGACCTCCCTCCAGTCGATCTTTTGCAGACGGCCCAACAACTGGGCCTCCGCCTTCTCGTAGGTCTTCACTATCGCGACTGGCGCTACGAGGCGACGCCGGGACGAGCCGCCAACCGGCGCATTGTTGATCGAGGCCGACGCGAGGTGGATGCGCTGTTCAACCGGCTCGACGAGTCCGGCTGCGATCACGCCACTGTTCTGGGCGTGTCGGTTGGCAACGAAGTTCCCGGCGACCTCGTCCGTGTGCATGGAGCGGGAGCCGTCGAGCATGCATTGGCTCAACTCATCGACGACGTCCACCGTCATGACCCTCAACTGTTGGCCACCTACACCAACTACCCCACAACGGAGTATCTGCATCCGGGCAACCAGGATCTCGTGACGTTCAACGTCTTCGTCGAGGATCCGCTCTCCTTTCGGAAGTATCTGAAACACCTTCAGATCGTGTCGGGGGACCGCCCCCTTGTTCTCACCGAGCTGGGCCTGGCATCGGGCGTGCACGGACTCGAACGCCAAGCTGACGTGTTGGGAGACCAGCTCCAAACGGTTGACCAAGTGGGGTGCGCCGGCGCCACGATCTTTTCCTGGACCGACGAGTGGGGCGTCGACGGCGAAGAGGTCCCCGGCTGGGGGTTCGGGATTACCGACACCGATCGCAGCCTCAAACCTGCCGCCGCCACTGCCATGTCTTGGTCCCAATCCAACCTCAAAGACGTCGGCACCGACTGGCCCAGAGTCAGCGTCGTTGTCTGCGCCTACAACGAGGAAGACACCATCGTCGAGTGCCTGGCATCGCTTGAACGGTCCGACTATCCAGACCTTGAAGTCATCGTCTGCGACGACGGTTCAACCGACGCCACGCTAGAACTAACCGGCCGTTTCCCCTTCGCCGTCCTACCGCTACCTCATGGAGGGTTGAGCCGAGCCCGCAATGCCGGGGCCGAGGCCGCAACCGGCGACATTGTCGCTTACCTCGACGCCGACGCCATGTGTCACCCGCAGTGGCCGTGGTATCTGGCTCTGGCCTTCGACGATAAGAATGTCTCCGCTGTCGGCGGCCCAAACCTGGCAGTTCCAAACGCCGGGTTGGTGGAGCGAGCGGTCGCCCTCGCTCCCGGATCTCCAACCGAGGTCCTTACTGGCGACGATCAGGCCGAACACATCGTCGGCGCCAACATGGCCTTTCGACGCGACGTCCTGCACGACATCGGCGGCTTCAACCCGATGTACACCTCGGCCGGCGACGACGTCGACGTGTGCTGGAAGCTTCTCGACCGCGAATTGACCATTGGCTTCTCCCCTGCCGCTCAGGTTTTTCATCATCGCCGGGCAACCATTTCGGGGTACCTCAAGCAACAACGGGGATACGGACGGGCTGAGTCGCTCCTGGCCGGCGCTCACCCGGGTCGATTCAACCGGCTCGGGCAGGCGCGTTGGTCCGGTTTCATCTACGGCGGTGTTGGGCTGCTACCCCGTCTGCTCCGACCCGTTGTTTACCACGGCCATCAAGGCGCGGCACCGTTCCAGTCGGTCAGCGCTCACCGCTCGGCAACCGCACTCTCGTGGGCGACCGCACTGGTGCCCGCGATCGTTGCCGCCGGGCTCATCGGGGCTATCGGTACGCCGTTTGTTTCGGCGTTGGCCGTCATTCCTGCGGTGGCGGCGATCGCCGTGGCGTTGTACGCAGTGGCGGTTGCGGTCTCAATCGACGTGGATCGCCACGAACCCGAACCACTCAAGCTTCGCGCCATCGTCGCAGCATTCCACATCGCCCAGCCGATCGTTCGGACATGGGGACGGCTCACGACTCGTCGAGGTGATTCAACGGCGGAGACGTCGGCCGTACTGGCCGCTCGAACTCCAGCACAACGCGATCAGTGGACCGGCCGACGCCACGATTGGCTCGTCGACCTAGAGGCTCGACTTCGCCGACGCCGTCTACCTGTCGTTCACCCCGGACCGGCTTCGGCCTGCGATCTCATCGTCCCGCTCGGCCTTTTCGGTGAAGTCGGTATAACCGTTGGCGTCGCCTGGGAGTGGACACCACACACCCGTGTACGTCTCCGCCCCCGATGGCCACTCGCCGCCAGCGCTGCCCTAGCGGTCCTGCTGGGGGCGACGACACCAGGTTGGGCTGGCGCGATGCTCGCCGTTACGGCGTTGGTAGCGATTGTCACCGCCCGCAGATTGCGTCTGGTGCGTTCGGTTCTGGCGGACTCGATTGCTCCTGCCGAGGTTCCTTCGAACCTAAGCCAAGAGGGCCTAGCGCGGCGGAGTTGACCGATGCCCGGCCAGCGCAACGTCAAGAAGCTCGGACAAAACCACATTGTGGCCAAAGACCTCGTCAGCCCACTTTCTTGCCGCGGCCTCGTGGCGGTCGTAGTCCCCGACCACATCGACAACGGCGTCGATTGCCTCACCAGGCGTACGCCACATCATCAACCCGCCATCGGGTCCGCTGAATCGGGTGACATCGAAACCGGTGTCTTGGACGATTACCGGCTTGCCCAGCGCCAGGTAGCAGACCGTACGGTCGCTGAACCATCCGGTTCGCAGTCCGACGTACGCTTCTTTCGCCACGGAAAATTCGCCCGCCGACTGGACCAGGTACTCCTCGTACCGATCCGGCTCAAGCGAAGCTGCCTGCGCATCGGTCACAGTCCAGCCACATTCGATCAGTCGCCGACGGTCGTCTTCGTCCCCACCAGCCAAAGCCAATTCGAGACGGGTTGTGTCGTCGGTGGCGACGGCGAGCAGACGTGGGGCGTCGCCAAGGCGTTCCAGTTCCGCCGCCTTCTGCCCGTAACTGCGACCGTCGACGTCGATGGCCCCGTACGCATCAAGACTGGCCACCGTCGAAAACACCAACGGTTGATCACGGCTAGCCCGACCAATGGCGAGCGAGCCTCGACGCTGCTGCCAATAGTCGACAATGACCGGGGGCACTGTCGGGTGCCATCGCAGTCCCGCCACCTCGGGAATCGAAGAAGTCGGATTGTTGATGTTGGTGCCGTAAGTGAACAGCACATCGTAAGAGCTCAAATACGGCGCCCCGAATCGACCTGCCTGGGTAAAGCCGGGATCCATGTCGACCAGGGCGGTCGTGGAACAACGCTCGAACTCGTCCAGCTGACAGACTCCGCCGAGATTGAGAAGCAGGTCACAGCCGTCAAGCGCACCGGTCATCTCCGCTTCGCTGGTTCCGTGCCAAGTGCCCGTCGATCGATCGAAGTAGCAGACGGGGGTGGCAACCGCTCCAAGCCGGTCGAGCACGCCTCGAACCACCGAGATGCCGTAGCTGGGATCCTCACTGTGTTCGCCGGTAGTCGGGTTGTAGCACGAGTGATCCCAGCCGCTCTCCTCCAGGTAGATCACCCGGTGCCCGAGACGCTCGAGACCGGCGACATAGTGAGCGAAGGCCAGCACCATTCCCACCAACGGAAATCGCACGGCGTACCCGGTTACGATGACGTCTGCCACACCGCCAACCCTAACCCGACACGCCCAGTAGCGGTGGCGGTTCGAGCACGTGAGTGGCAGGAGGGAAATCGCCGATGAAAGGCCGAGTTGTCGTCGCCGGAATCTTGTTTTTCAACCCGGTGGCCGGTGTCGTGTACCAGGCTCTCCACTATTTGCTTGGACTTCGCAAGCTCGGCTTCGACGTGTACTACGTGGAGGACACCAACTGGTGGTCGCTGGACCCGGCCGCCGGTGACTTCTCCCCCGACCCAACCAACAGCATCGAGGTGGTCCGGCCCCTGTTGGATAAACACGGCTTCGGGGATCGCTGGGCGTACCGGCGTACAAACGCCGATGATGAACCGCGCCGCTGCTGGGGAATGACCGATACAGAGGTGCTGGAGCTCTACCGGACGTGCGATGCCTGGCTTAACGTCACCGGGTCGCAAACCGTATGGGATGACGTGTCGCTGTGTAGTCACCGCATCCTGGTGGAAAGCGACCCGATCTCCGCTCAGATCGATGTGGCCAACGGAAACCAACAAACCATCGATCACCTCAACGCCCATCATCAGCACTTCACCTTCGGCGAAACAATGACCCCCGAGACCTGCAGTATCCCTCTCGGGCCATACGACTGGAAACCGACTCGACAACCGGTCTCGATGGAACTGTGGTCCGGCCTGTCTGATGAGCTGGTCGGCGGGGCCCATAACCGTTTCACCTCGATCACCAGCTGGCACGACGACAACAAGGACCGCGTCTACGACGGCGTGTCGTATCAGTGGACCAAAGACGCCGAGTTTCTAAAGGTCATCGACCTTCCTCGGCATCGCCCGGAACGGTTCGAACTGGCGGTTACCGGTGGAGTCGATCGCGACGTCCCGGCCCTCACCGAAGCCGGTTGGATGCTGCGCGACGCCCTGGCACTCTCCGCTGGCTGCGATGACTACCAGCGCTTCATTGGTGAAAGCTACGGCGAGTTCACCGTGGCCCGACAGCAGTACACGTTGCCCCGAACCGGCTGGTTCAGCGACCGAAGCGCCACATACCTGGCTGCTGGCCGGCCAGTCATCACGCAAGAAACAGGTTTCTCCAACGTACTTCCAACCGGCTCCGGTCTTTACGGGTGGGAATCAACGGACGACATCTTGGCCGCGGTGGACGCAATCGACGCCGACCCGACCCGGGCCCGCCACGACGCCCAAGAAATCGCTCGCAACTACTTCGCCGACGACGTCGTGTTGGCCTCCCTCATGGAACGAGCGGGGCTGTGAACCCGACAACTGACAGTGTCTCTGTTAGCACCGAGATGGACTCTCGATTCTTGATCGTCAACGCCGACGATTTTGGTGCCAGCGATGGGGTCAACCGTGGCATCATCGCCGTGCACACCACCGGCTTTCTGACCAGCACCAGTCTGATGGTGACCCAACCGGCCGCCGAGGCAGCGGTATCGCTGGCAGTCGACCACCCGGACCTTTCAATCGGCCTTCACACAGACCTGACCGGTGAAGGTGGACCGCCTCGCACTGATGTCGACGACCCCTCAGCGGTGGTTGCCGAGTTGAAGGCACAGCTCGACCGGTTCGAACATCTCGTAGGGCGACCTCCGAGTCACCTGGATGCCCATCACAACATGCACCGTCACCAACCACTGACGCCAGTGTTTCTCGACGCTGCCGCCGAACTCGACATCCCTCTGCGGGAGAACTGTCCAATCCGCTACTTCCCTGACTTCTACGCCCAGTGGAATGACGAAACCCACCCGGAGCAGGTGACACCGGATGCGCTGCGGCGAATGCTCACGACTGAGATCGGGCCGGGAATCACCGAGCTGTCGTGCCACCCCGGATTCGTTGACCCGACGTTCGACTCGGTGTACCACCTCGAACGTCAACTTGAGCTCGACACGTTGCTCGACCCGGATCTTCCGGCGTTCGCCGAGGCCAACGACATCAACCTGATCAACTACCACCAGGCCAAGCAGCTACTGAGCAGCCGTGGACAGTCACCTCGGGCTGAGAACCCTGCAGTCGGTTGAGCACGGTCGCTCTATCCCCGACCGGAACGGCATCGTTCCCCGACGGAGGTGGCCACTGGTGGGTCTACCTCCAATACGCGCTGGGTCTTCGCGACCTCGGAATCCGGGTTTTGTGGGTCGAACGTTGCACCGAGACATCCGAACTTGACCAGGCCCGTCGGCTACTGGCCGACTTCGGATTCGCCGACGACGACGTCTTCCTTTACGAGGTTCATCGTCAAGAGGACCCCTCTGACGGCGCCGATGTCGTTTGGCTGACCGGCGAAAAACGGTCGGCCGAAACAGCGCTCCGCCGCTGCGAGGTTCTGCTCAACTTCGACTACGACGCCGCACCATCGGTGGTTGAGTTGGCACCGCGTTCAGCGCTAGTCGATATCGATCCGGGACTGATGCAGTCCTGGTGGGCCAAAGGGGAAATCTCACCCCCGGATCACGATTTCTGGTTTACGACCGGCGAAACCGTCGGAACGGCCGAGACGATCATTCCTCACTGCGGCGTCGACTGGATTCGCATCCGACCGTGCGTTCATCTTCCGTCCTGGCCCATGATCCACGGACCCGGCAACAGCCGCTTCACCACAGTCACCAGCTGGTGGGGCCGTGAATGGCTGACCTTGGGGGACGGAAGTGTTCTCGACAACAACAAACGGGCCTCCTTTCTGGCCTACCTCGACTTGCCCGACCGGGTCGACGCCGACATCGAGTTGGCGGCCTACTTCGGCGAACACTCGGCCGACTCCGAGTCCGACGGGCTATACGACAACGGTTCTTCGCCGATCACACCGGCCACAACAGGCGGCGACGGCGTTGACGTTGCCGCACTCCTGGCCAACGGGTGGCGGCTGGCGCGGAGCCGACTGGTCGCCCCTGACCCCGACCGGTACCGGAGCTACATCCAGGCGTCGACCGGCGAGTTCAGTTGCGTCAAGGCCTCGTGCCGTCTCTTCGCCAACGCCTGGGTGAGCGACCGGACACTGTGTTACCTGGCCAGCGGGCGGCCAGTGGTGACCGAGCACACCGGGCCGAGTGAAGTACTCGACGGCGGTAACGGTCTGCTGAGGTTTGACTCGGTTGACGAGGCGGCTCACGCCATCGACGAGGTACACGGCAACCACGAACATCACAGTCACGCCGCCCGTCAGCTGGCGGAGGACTACTTCTCGGCCGCCGCCAACGTAGGGCGGATCGTGGAAACCGTGACATCGACGTCGCCGTCAACATCTGATCAATGAATCAAACGGCGTCGGATCGCCACCTCCGCCCGTACCGGGAGTTGGGTCGCCGAATCATCCAGCGCTGGCCGCAACTCATACAGCTGGCGCTCCTAACGTTCCTGGCTTCCGGCCTGACCGCCCTACGGCCGTGGCCTATGAAGCTTCTGGCCGACAGTGCACTGGGCGACGAGGAGATCCCAACCTGGCTAGAGACGGCAATGACCCGAATCGGGTTAGCCGACGATGCCCGTTCTCTCGTCCTCGTTGCCGCGCTGGGAGTGTTGTTTGTAATCGTGGCCAACGCCGTGCCGGGACTCCTATTGAGTTGGCAGTGGGCGGCCACCGGTGAAGCACTCACCAGAGACCTGTCGACAGACATGTTGGCCAAGCAGCTTCGAGCCCCGCTGGCTCACCAGTCCGATGATGCCGTGGGCGAATCGATGGTCAAAATCAACAGCGACTCCTACGCCATCTACACGCTGACAAATCTGACGTTGATCGCGCCCGGACGAGAACTCCTGACCTTGGCGTCGATGGCGGCCCTGGCCTGGACGCTTTCATCGTCATTGACGCTGGTGGCGTTCGTGGCCATCCCTCTGCTAGTCGTCTTGGCCGAGAGTCTGGGCCGACGCATTCGGGTGCGGTCGGAAGCCAAACGAGAGCTAGACGGTCGATTCGCCACCATGATCCAGCAAACGCTGGGAGCAATGGCGGCGGTGCAGGCCTTCAACCTGACCCACCCTCGGCAGCGTTTCGCTGCATTGGCCGACGAAGGTGTCGGGCTGGCCCGCAGAGAGACGATCACCCAAAACGCTTTCAGTGCTGTCAACGGTCTTGTGTTGGCCATCAGCTCCGGTTTGGTTCTGGTGCTCGGGGGTCGCATGGTCTTCAACAACATCATGACACTGGGTTCGCTGCTGGTCTTCCTCGGTTATGTCACCTCGATCCGCAAGGCGGTTATGGCTCTCCTCAGCCTGTGGCGGGCCCGCCAAACCGTTGATCCCAGTGTCCAGCGGGTAGGCGAAGTCCTAGCCCTGCCAGCGGTGACGACGACATCTGACGCCGCCGGGTTCGATGACGCTCCCCATTCGACGCTCGGTGGTGGGTTGCCCGGGGAGGTAACCGGTGGCGCTCACATCGAATTCAACAACATCACCTTCGGCTACACCCCAGACCAACCCATCCTCCAAAACCTCAACCTCACCATCAAACCAGGCGAACTCATCGGCCTCACCGGACCATCCGGCTCCGGCAAATC
>CALJMD010000230.1 GCA_937981915.1 uncultured Acidimicrobiales bacterium | reverse complement strand
GCAGGGTGAACAGTTCGTGTTGGGCTTTCTCGGCCGACTTCAGCCCGAACAGTGTGTTAGTGATGATCGGGAACAGCGAGATGATTACGCACACCAGGATTCGGGCGGTGAAACCGAAGCCGAACAGCAGACCGATTAGTGGCACCAAGGCCAAGATGGGCACGGTCTGCAGGAAGATGGCGTACGGGTAGAAGGATGTTTCCACCCATTTGGCCTGGCTCATGAGTACGGCAAACAGGACACCAAGCAAGATGGCGATGACCAGCCCGGCCAGTGCCACCACGAACGTGAGCCAGGTGGCGGACAGTAGCTGACCGGGTTGTGAGCCGTCAGCGCCGCCACCCAGGAATGAGGTGATGACCTGGTGGGGATAGGGCAGCGCGGTTTTGCGGCCGTTTTCGTCGAGGATGAACCGGGCGTAGAGGTACCACAGCGCAATGAAGCCGATAAACACGGCGAACGGGGCGCCGAAGCGGGACACTAACGACTCGCGGGTTGCCCGGCTCTCACCGTTGGCCCGTCCCGGCCGTAGCGGTCGGCGGCCCGGGCCAGCCGGGCTGAGCGTGCTGATGTCGCTCATGCGTGGGACCCCCTGAGCGAGGAGTTGATTTCACCTGACAGTTCGGCGAAGGCCGGCTCGAATCGCAGCTCGGGTTTGCGTGGGTAGTCGAACGGAATGTCGTAGCTTTCGACAATGGTCCCTGGCCGACCGGACATCACGTGAACTTTGGTGCTCATGAACACGGCTTCGGTAATGGAGTGCGTGATGAACAGTCCGGCGAAGCCTTCGGTGGCGAACAGCGACAGTGTTTCCTCGTTGAGCCGTTCCCTGGTGATTTCGTCGAGAGCACCGAACGGTTCGTCGAACAGGAACACGGGGGGCCGCATCACCAGCGAGCGGGCCAGCGACACCCGCATGCGCATGCCGCCCGACAGCTGTCGGGGATGGTGGTTTTCGAATCCGGCGAGTCCGACCAACTCGATGGCGTCACCGACTGCGGTGTCTTTGGCCGCACCTTCCATGTTGTGCAGTTCGGCGAACAGCTCAACGTTGTGTTTGACAGTGCGCCACGGCAGGAGGGTGGCGTCTTGGAAGACGTAGCCGATGTTGTCCCGGTTGACTTCGCAGCTGCCTGCGGTCTGAGCGTCCAGACCGGAGGCGATCCGCAGCAGAGTCGACTTGCCGCAGCCGGAGGGGCCGACGACGGTTACGAACTCGCCTTTTGACACGGCGAAGGTGACGTCTCGCAACGCCTCGGTGCCGTCGGGAAAAGTCTTTCCCAGCCCATCAAATCGGAGTGAGACCTGACCGGCCTCACCAACACTGTTCGCCTCTGCCACTACTGCGCTGACTCCCACGTGCGCTTTCGCGACCCAGGGTATGGGATCGCGCCCCGGTGAGCCATGGCTGAAAGGGCAAAGACCAAGAATTTAACATTCGGCTCAGGCCGCGGTCGGTTGCGGCCCGGTTGCAGCCCGGGCAGACGAAACGGTTGCTTCAGCGCACTCGATATGCGAACATACGTTCTGATGACTGTCATCGACGGCCCCGAGCAGCCCGACATCCTTCACGCTGACCTTGATGCGTTCTACGCCTCTGTTGAGCAGCGCGACAACCCGGCTCTACGAGGTATTCCCGTTGCTGTTGGAGGCGGGATTGTGCTGGCGGCCAGCTACGAGGCCAAGGCCCTCGGCGTCAAGACCCCAATGAACGAAGGTGAGGCCCGACGTCGCTGCCCTCACCTCAAAGTGGTTGCGCCTCGCATGCAGGCCTATGCCGACGCGTCCCGGGCGGTCTTCGACATCTTCCATGACGTTTCACCGGTGGTGGAAGGACTGTCGATTGATGAGGCCTTTATAGATGTGTCCGGCCTTCGACGTCTCGTCGGGCCAGCCAGGCAGATAGCTGAGGAGTTGCGACGACGGGTTCTTGACGAGGTTGGCTTGGCGGTGACGGTGGGAGGAGCCTCAACCAAGTTTCTGGCCAAGGTCGCCAGTGCAGCAGGCAAACCGGACGGGCTGTTACTGGTTGAACCTGGGCGTGAGCTCGAGTTCCTCCATCCGCTGCCGGTTGAGGCGTTGTGGGGGGTCGGCCCGAAGACGGCGGAACGACTTCACGAGCGCGGCCTTTATACGGTCGCCGAGGTGGCGGCTCTCGACCGTGCTCAGCTGGTGGCCATGGTGGGACAGGGCGCGGGCGGTCACTTGCACGCGTTAGCTCACAACCAGGACCCCCGACATGTTGTCGTGGGGAGGCGCAACCGGTCAATCGGTTCGCAGCGATCGTTCCCGCGGGGCCGTTGCGGTAGGGCTGACGTCGAGGCCATGTTGTTGGACACCTGCGATCGTGTTGGGCGGCGGCTGCGGCAGTCGAATCAGGTTGCCCGCACCGTCACACTGCGTTTGAGGTTCGGCGACTTCAAGCAGGCCACACGAGCCACGACATTCCCCCAGGCAACGCAGCACACGAATGCCATCCACGAGGCTGCCGCTGAGCTGTTGAACACCGTATGGCCGCTGGCGGAGGAACGAGGATTGACCAAGGTGGGTGTGGCGGTTTCGAACCTCGACCCCGATGACGCGGTACAGATGGCGTTGCCGTTGTTCGCCCCTGATTCCCAGCCGCTCGACGCTGCGGTTGACCACATTCGGGAGTCGTTTGGACACCGTTCGATCAGTCGGGCGGCCACTCTTGCCCATATCTCGGACCACGTACAGGTCGTGCCGGGTTCAATTACTTAGGGCGGTCTGGGTTAATTCTCGGCCTGCATACGACACACGTTCCGTTAGTGTTTGGTTAACCGATCGCCAGTTGCTGAAAGCACTGTATTGGCGCCGGTTAGCCTGTTGAGTATGGCCCGCTAAGCGGTTGGCGGCCCAGGAGAGAACAGACGTGAACACGGTACGTCAAGCTGCATATGTGGGCGTGTTGCTCGCGGCATTGGCTGGCCTCGTCGCGCTCATGATGACCGCCATGGTTAACCAGCCCGAGCCGTATGAGCTCAGCAGCACTGAAGTTGCCGGGTTGCCGGTGCTCGGGTCCAGTTCCAGCCCGTCGTGTGCCGATGATGGGGCTACAGATGCTACTTGCACGCAGATTGGTGAGGCCGAAGACTTCGACATGAGCCGTGCGGCCGGCTTGATGCAGCGAGCCAACCCCGACCTGCGAGTGCAAACCGGCCAAGCGGACGAATCAGGTTCCGTCGATGCCAACGACGCAACGGGCGATGACCCGGTTGAATCCGACGACCAGGGTGAAGACGGAACGACGTCCACTACGACGGAAACGTCAACGACCAAGACGTCAACCAGGGATACCTCGACGACAAACTCCCCCACTACTCGTCCGCCCAGCACGACTGAGCAAACCGAACCGGCGACTGCCCGAGCCGATAGCGACAACGCCGGGGACGACAGCCGTCCTGATGACGACAACGGCAGTGACCGTTCAAATGACGACCGCGATGACGACGGCAACGGCGCCGAAGACGACGACGGTCAAGGTCGACGCAACAACGACAACACCGACCCGGGCCAGATGAAGGCCGAGCAGGCGATGCAGAAGGCCGGTGGTGCGTCGGACTCAGGCAACTCGTCGACTGGCAAGTCCTCCAACTCCGAGACGAAGACCTCAGAGTTTGAGCAAGCCGTGATCTCGTTGACTAATGAACATCGGCTGGCAGCAGGCTGCGATCCTCTTCAGCCAAGCGATTCGCTGAACGCCGCCTCGCGGTTCCACAGCCAAGACATGGCGGGCAACAACTATTTCGACCACGCCGGGCGCGATGGCTCGTCCCCCGGCGAGCGGGCGAAGGCCAGCGGCTATCCCTCAACGTTCGTGGCGGAGAATATTGCGTGGGGTTACCGAACCCCTGAGGCAGTGGTCGAAGGCTGGATGACCAGTCAAGGTCATCGCAGCAACGTATTGAACTGCATGTACGTCCACGTCGGGATCGGATTCCACGATTTCTATTGGACGCAGTCGTTCGGGGTTCCCGACTAGCCCCTGTCGTTGGGGTCCTTCGGCAGACAGCGTTGCCCATCCAGCCTGCTTTGCCGTGCCCAGGGGACCGCTAGGCACATCCGCCAGCGCTGGCAGTCATTATGGGCATCTTGACCCACTTTGCCGTTTGTTTACTGTTTCTGAACCTCCCCTAACCTCGTTATAGAGTGTTGTTGCAGCGGCATAGGGGCTGCTGCATGTGCAGGTGAGGTGGAACTAGATATGCGAGCCTTCAAACAGAAGCGCTTTGGTGTCTTCGGGGCGATGATTCTTTTGGTCCAGGTAGTGGCGGTGACCGTCGCTGTCGGACCGGCTGATGCCGCTACCGCTGGCCCGTTGGTGGCAACCAACTCCGGTTTGTGCATTGAGGCGGAGGGCGGTGCAACGTCGGCCAACGTTCGAATGGTGCAGGACAATTGCGACGGTTCCGAGAACCAGTCGTTTGAGATGCGCGATGTCGGCGGAGGGCTCGTTGAGCTCTACAACCGAGGCAGCGAGCTTTGCCTTCATGTGGCCCAAGCGTCGACGGAACCAGCAGCCGAGGTCCTGTTGTTCGCCTGCAACGGCACTGCGAATTCGCACTACACGGTTGACCAGGTAGCTGGCGGGCTTCGCATTACTGTGCAGCACACTGCGATGTGTCTCGACATTCACAGTGCATCAACAGCACCTGGGGCCACTCTGATTCAGTGGCCATGTCACGGAAACCCCAATCAGGTTTTCGATTGGCAGTCCGCTGACGTAGGCGGCGGTGGCGATACCGGTGGCGGAGACGACGGCGGCGGTGATAACGGCGGTGGCGATACCGGTGGCGACGGTTCGTGCACCACGGCGGCCACCATCGAGGCCGAAGCCGGCAGCCTGGCCGGTGCGATGACCGTCGGCAGCGACGGATCGGCATCGGGTGGCCAGTATGTGCACACCCCTCAGGGTTCTGGCAACGACTGGAGCGGGCTCAGCGCCAGCAGCGCCTCCTATTGCTTTACGGTTTCGGCAGCCGGTGACTACCGAATCGAAACCAAGGTTCAGGGCATCGACGGCCAGTCGGACTCGTTCTTTGTCGCCGTGGACGGGCAACCGGCTGACGGCAACCTGTTTGACATTGGGGTCAACGGCTCGTTTGTGACTCGTAGCGTGTCTAATCGTGGCGGAGCCAACCCGGTGATCGTCAACCTGAGCGCAGGCGACCACACCATTGCCTTCCATAACCGTGAGGACGCCAGCCGCCTCGATTCGATCACTCTCGTACCCCTTGGGGGCGGCGGTGGCGGAGGAGGCGGTGGCGGCGGCACCGGTACCTGCGTGAGCACGCTGTCGGTCGAAGCCGAAACCGGCGCCCTAAACGGTTTCATGGCGGTCGGTAGCGACGGTGGTGCCTCTGGCGGCCAGTACGTGCATGTTCCCAATGGGATCACCAATGAGTGGGGTGGCGCCGGTTCGGCCAACACCGCTTCATACTGCTTCGATGTGACCACTGCAGGCGAGTACCGCATCGAAACCTCGGTGCGCGGCATCGACGGCCAGTCCGACTCGTTCTATGTCACCGTCGACGGCCAGCCGGCCGCTGGCAACTTGTTCGACATTGGGGTCAGCGGTTCGTACGTGACCCGCAACGTTTCCGATCGAGGCGGGGCCAACCCCGTGCTCGTCAATCTAAGCGCCGGTGAGCGCACGATCACCTTCCACAATCGTGAAGACGGCAGCCGTCTTGACACGGTGACGCTGGTTCCGACCGACGGTGGCGGCGGATCCGGTGGCGGTGGCGAGAACACCACCGGCTCCTGGGGTCCGGTCCAAGATGTCGGCCTGGTGCCGGTGGCCATGGCCAACATCCCCAACGGGGACGTCCTCATGTGGTCGGCCTACGCCAACATGACGTTCGGTGGCAGCAACGGCTACACCCAGACTGTCATCTACGATCCTGACACCGGCAGCCTTTCCGCTCGCCAGGTCGGCAATACACAGCACGACATGTTCTGTCCCGGTATTGCCAATATGCCTGATGGGCGGGTCATGGTGACCGGCGGCTCCGGCAACGCCGAAACGTCGATTTACAACCCGGCCAACGACACTTGGGAAGACGCAAGTGACATGAACATCGGCCGCGGCTACCACGCCAACGTCACGTTGAGTGACGGTTCAGTGCTGGCGGTCGGAGGTTCGTGGTCAGGTGGTGTACGGGTCAAGGACAGCGAGATTTACCGCAATGGTTCTTGGACCACGCTGCCTGGCATCAAGAGCGGTGGCACCTTGCTCACCGCTGACGATCAGGGTCAGTACCGTTCGGATAACCACATGTGGTTGTTCACCTGGAAGAACAATCGGGTGTTCCACGCCGGCCCGGCCCGCACGATGCATTGGCTGGATCCGGCCGGTCAAGGATCGGTTCAGGCTGTCGGCACCCGAGGTGGTGACCCTGACGCAATGAACGGCAACGCCGTCATGTACGACGAGGGCAAGATCCTGATCACCGGTGGCGCACCCAACTACATCACCGGTGCGGGCTCGGGCAATGCTCACGTGGTCGATTTGAACGCCGGTGGTTCGGTGCGTCAGGTGCAGAGCTTGTCTCGTCCTCGTGCGTTGCATTCGAGTGTGGTACTGCCGTCCGGCGAGGTGGTCGCCGTCGGCGGTCAAAGCTTCGTCGAGTTGTTCCGAGACAGCACCGCGGTGATGGTGCCGGAGCTGTTTGATCCCGACACCGAAACATGGAGTCAGCTGGCTCCGATGGCGGTGCCTCGCACCTATCACAGCGCAGGGCTGCTGCTCCATGACGGCCGAGTGATGGTCGGTGGCGGCGGTCTATGTGGTGGGTGCGGCGGCGATGGTCTGGGGCTCGGCCACCGCCCATGGTTTGCTGGGTACGCCGGCTGCCCTGCTGCAGGTGGCGGGCGCGGGCGTGCTGGTGGCTGCGGCTGGGTTCCTCGTGTTGTGCTGGCGGGGTACCAAACGCCAGGCGTGTCCTGCAGCGGTGTCGCGCCTGCCCAGCCCGCGCGTTGCTGCGCAACAGTTGCTGGTGTCGACAGTGGATGTGGTGGCGGCCGCGGCCGCGTTGTGGGTCTTGTTGCC
>CALJMD010000229.1 GCA_937981915.1 uncultured Acidimicrobiales bacterium | reverse complement strand
ACTGACAGTGTTCGCAACGACGCGTTGGCCAAGTTGGCTGTTGGCGCCGGTCTGGATGTGATTGCCAGCAACAACGTCCACTACGCCACCCCGGCCCGTCGTCGCCTGGCATCGGCGCTGGCCGCGGTTCGAGCCCGACGTTCCCTGGATGAACTGGAGGGTTGGCTGCCGTCGGCATCTGCTGCCCATTTGCGGTCCGGGGATGAACAGGCTCGACGGTTCGCCCGCTACCCGGGTGTGGTCGAGCGGGCGGCCGAGTTGGGTGTGGACTGTGCCTTCGATCTGGCTCTGATGGCACCTAAGCTGCCACCTTTTCCCTGTCCTGACGGGCTATCGGAGATGGCGTACCTGCGTCGACTGGTGACCGAAGGTGGTGTGCGGCGTTACGGGGAGCGAACCTCCAGCGATCCGTTGACCGTCAAGGCCTGGACCCAACTGGATAAAGAACTCGACCTCATCGAGAAACTCGGTTTCCCCGGCTATTTCCTGGTGGTGTGGGACATTGTTGAGTTCTGCAACCGGAACAACATCTTGTGTCAGGGGAGGGGTTCGGCCGCAAACTCGGCGGTCTGTTACGTGTTGGGCGTGACCAAGGCCGATGCGGTGAAGTTGGGTTTGCTGTTCGAGCGGTTCCTGTCGCCGGAGCGGGATGGCCCACCGGACATTGATCTTGACATTGAGTCTGACCGCCGGGAAGAGGCAATCCAGTACGTCTATGAACGTCACGGTCGACGACATGCCGCTCAGGTGGCCAACGTCATCAGCTACCGTTCCCGTTCGGCGGTACGGGATGCGGCTAGAGCACTTGGTTATGCCCCAGGCCAACAGGACCGGTTTGCCAAAACGCTATCTCGTTGGGGATCGCACAAAGAGTCTGGGTCTGGGTCTGGAGTCGGGCGGGCGGAGAAGCCTGAATCTGGTGAGATTCCGGTGGCGGTGGCTGAATTGGCTTCGGAGTTTGAGACATTGCCCCGTCATCTTGGTATCCACTCCGGCGGCATGGTGATGTGTGATCGGCCGGTCATCGAGGTGTGCCCGGTGGAGTGGGCCCGGATGAAAGACCGCACGGTTCTCCAATGGGACAAAGACGACTGTGCCGCCGCCGGGTTGGTGAAATTCGATTTGCTGGGCCTGGGAATGCTGTCAGCCCTGCACTACACCATCGACCTGGTGACCAAACACCACGAAGTGGACATCGACCTGGCTGCTCTGGAGCAAGAGGACGCGGTGTATCGGATGTTGTGTCGGGCCGACTCCATTGGCGTCTTTCAAGTGGAGTCCCGAGCTCAGATGGGCACGTTGCCACGGCTGAAGCCCCGGAACTTTTACGACCTGGTGGTTGAGGTGGCGTTGATTCGTCCCGGCCCCATTCAAGGGGGTTCCGTGCACCCCTACATTCGTCGACGCAACGGTGAGGAGCCGGTGACCTACATTCACCCGCTGGCTAAGGACGCCTTGGAGAAGACTCTGGGTATTCCGTTGTTTCAAGAACAGCTGATGCAGATGGCCATCGACGTGGCCGGGTTCTCCGCCGGTGACGCCGACGAGTTGCGTCAAGCGTTGGGGGCGAAGCGGTCCCGTGACCGTATGGACCAACTTCAGCAGCGTTTCGTAGCCGGGGCCGCCGAAAAAGGTGTGACGGCTGATGCCATCGAGCAGATCTGGAACAAGCTTGCGGCGTTCGCCAACTACGGCTTTCCTGAGAGCCACTCCATCAGCTTCGCCTACCTGGTGTACTCCTCGTCGTGGCTGAAGCTTCACTACCCGGCGGCGTTTTGTGCCGGGCTACTTCGAGCTCAGCCCATGGGTTTCTATTCGCCTCATTCGCTGACTCAAGATGCGCAGCGTCATGGTGTACCGACGTACGGGCCTTGTGTAAACACTTCGTCGGCCGAAGCCACGTTGCAGCCGCTGGTGCCCGGATCCGATCCACCTACGGTGATCGTGGCCGGGGGGACCACTTCGGCAGCTGAGAGTGAGGCCGCCGCCGCCGACATTTTGTCTCAGCGCCGAGATCACGGTTGGGCGGTGCGGTTGGGGTTGAGTTCGGTTCGCCATGTCGGCGATGAAGTAGCCGAGCGGATCGCCGCCGCCAGGGCACAGGGCCCGTTCCGATCGATCGAAGATGTCGCTCGGCGGGCTTCGGTTGGGGCCAAGGCGTTGGAGTCGTTGGCCACCGCCGGCGCATTCGAGAAGTTGGCTGGTCAAGACACTGAAGGTTTACCTGATGGCAGTGCCGGATCTGGGAGTGCTGGGTCTCGCCGAAGGGCCTTATGGGAAGCCGGAGCGGTGGCCGGAAGTGGGAATGGCCGCCTGGAGGGGATTGTGACCGGAGTGGTAGCGCCGCAACTTCCGGGGATGAGCGACCATGAGGAAGCGCTGGCCGATTTGTGGGCCACCGGCGTGGCGGCCAATCATCCAACGTTGTTTCTCCGTCAAGACTTGGAGCGCAGAGGTGCCACTATGGCCTGTGACCTGACCGGGGTTGACCACGGGCAGAAAGTTGTGGTCGGTGGAGTGGTGACTCATCGCCAGCGGCCGGCGACGGCGTCGGGCACCACATTCATGGGTTTGGAGGACGAGACCGGGCTGATCAACGTGGTGGTTTCGGTCGGGTGCTGGACTCGCTTTCGCCGGGTCGCTCGTGATGCTCCAGCCCTGCTGGTGAAAGGCCGGCTGGAACGTCAAGCGGCAGCGGTCAACATCGTCGCAGAGAAATTGGAGCCCTTAGATGTCGGACGGGTTCCCGCCAGCCGAGACTTCCGGTGAGTCGGCGAATCGGTGATCAGTGAATTGGTAGAGCTAGGGGCGCGGTGCGGCCCGGCTGGACGTGATACGGCCCTGCCACGCTCCGTCTCGAGAAAATTCGGCCACTCGTTTGAGAACAGCGGCGACAACGGGGCGTTCGTCTTCTTCTATGAGGTCGATGAGCCGAAGCCGAACATCAGCCAGGTGGGCCGGGGCAAGCTGTTGCATGATTTGCCAGCCCTCATCGGTGAGGACGGCGAAGGTTCCCCGACCGTCGTTCTCCACTTTTTCACGGGTTACCAGACCCCGCTTGGCCATTCGGTTGATGCGCTGGGTGAGCCGACTTTGGGAGTGGATCATCCGGTTTGACAGTTCGGTCATCCGCAGCCGGTGACCATCGGCGCCGCTGAGATGCGCTAGTACTTCATAGTCCTCGTGGCTGAGCCCGGACTGGTTCTTGATCGACTGATCGATGTGGCCCAGCACTCGACCGGAAGCCTCAAGAAAGGACAGCCAGATCTGCATCTCCTGTCCGTCGAGCCACCGCACATCTTCGTTGGAGTCGACGGTCTCGTCCCGGGCAGTGGCTGTGTTGCGAGGGGAGGGCATGTCTTGAATGTAACCCCATGGATACAACCACCTAACACCGATAGGTAATCAATTTAAGTAACTATTGAAGGATCGTTGCGGGCTTTACGCCTGCCCGGTGATCAAAACCCGGGTGCCTTGGTTGTCTTCCGGTGAGAGAACAAACGTGTCGTCGTCATTCGACATCGACAGCAAACCGGGCACCAGCGCAGGTTTGTCCACGGCCAGTTGAAGCTGCAAGAGTCGCCCCGGGCGATTAGCCAACCACTGGGCCGCCGGTCCGGGGTTGGGGGCGATCAGCTTGATTCGCCACGGACCCTGCTGAAGCTCGACGTAGGCACCTTCGGGTCCGTCGCCCTCATCGATTGACTTCATATGCAGTGGTCCGGTGAACAACTCGGCGGCCGCTGGCAGATCAGCCACCAGATGTTTGATCAACTGCAGTTCCGGTTCGGTGCTCTGACGACTCGGCGGCAGGAGAGTTCCGGTCGGCCAGTCGTCGGAGTCCGGACCCGGTTGAGCGATCTGGATGACGATGCCGTGGCTTTGCTTGGGGTGGAGGAACGCCTCTTGCCAGGTGGGGTTGTCTCGCCGAACGCCGATTACCTCGTAGCCGGCGGCAGAGACGTCGGCAATGGCAACGTCCAGATCCGGCACTTTGAACGTGAGGTGGTGGGGGCCGGGTCCGTTGCGGTGAAGAAAGCGACGTAGAAACTCAGAGCCGGGTCCGGGCACCGGTTCGAGGAACTCCAGCTTGGTTCCACCGGCCAAACCGACATGGCAGAAGTAGAAGTCTTCCGGTGGCTCTGTTGGACCTCCGAGCCACGTGGCGCCGAGGTCGAAGCAGTATCGGATCACGTTGTCCCATGCTCGGCGTCCGGCCAGGGCCAGGTGGTCAAGTTGTGCTGTCATGTGTTTTCTCGTTGCTCGCTGCGTGGAGGCTGGCTAGCCGGAGTGTCCGGGTCCACCCCAGAGGCGAACCCAGCCAGATTCGACTTCCAACTCAGCGTCGTCGTATCCGTCTTCGCCGGGCAGGAGCACCCGGTACGCCCCTTGGGGTTCTTCGACCCGTACCCGTTGATAGGGCAGGCGCCGATTGGCTTGTTCCATGACCGCTTGGGCGCTGCGATGGCGCTCGAGGCAGGCAAGCATCCGAACGGTTGGTGACATCATTTGTAGGGTGCCGGCACGCCATTCATCGAGTGCCTCGGCGGGCCTGAACCACTGACAGTCGGTGACCTCGCCATCGACTTCGTCCATGATCTGTTGTAGTCGGAGGCGTTGATCCGGCGATTCCGCTGCGTCCAGCTGAGTAACGAAGAACCGAGCGTCGTACCGTCGAGGTGGTCCGAGGGGAGTGATGAAACGCGCTACCTCTTGGATGGCCGGGACGTCGATAACGAGGCTGCGGCTCCGAAGGAGGTCGATGTAGTCACCAGTTGCCTCGTGCTGGGAATCGGCGTGCTGCTCTCCGCCAGGTCGAGCGAGGAGGAGCCCGGTCTCTTCGTATGTTTCTCGGCAGACAGCCATCCACCATGCCAGCCCGCCTCGGTCGACTTCCAAGACCGCGGAGGCGTCTGTGTCGCTGAGACCGTGGCACAGTTCGGCAATGTCAACTGGCAGATCCTCGGGGTCGACCCGACCTCCGGGGAAGACCCAACTGTCGGCGGCGAAGGCAAGGCGAGCGGCACGACGGACCATCAGGACCTGAAGGTCGGGACGATCGTCGACGATCATCACCGTGGCGGCCGGTTGTACCGGTACGGACTCCGGTTCTGTCACCGACGAACCGCCCGTCAGCCCTGGCCGGTGATTCGAGCCAGCAGACTGGCCGACTCCGCCGCCGATGAGCGCAGGGTGTCCCACGAGGTGTTGCCTGGATCTCCAGGCTGGATGCCGGAAGGAACGTCGAGAACGTAGAGGCGGAACTGAAGATCTCGTTGACCGGCCAACTCTTCAAGACACGGTGTGCCGTAACCCGGGTTGCCGTAATCGTTGAGCGTCTCAACAGCCCCGTTAGGCAGAACCCCGGACTCTACCGATCCCCGATTCGGGTCGATGCCGGCCATCAGCCAGATGAGAACGGGCTCTTCGCTATTCGTCTGATCGGACAATGTCAGTGCGACCTCGGCGGTGCCAGCCGGCACGGTCGACCACTCAAGGGTGGGAAACATGTTGGCTCCCGCACAGGTCGACTCGATGGGAATGTCGGCGCCGGGCTGGAATTGTGGGCTCGACAGTAGAACGCCCGAGGTGCTTACTTCTTCGGCCAGGGCCGACGTTGGAGGGGCGGGACGGGTGGTAGTGGTTTGCCAGTCCTCAGGTTGGGCCAGCTCGCGTCCGTCGGAGGAACAACCGGCCGCCAGCATCACCAAAAAGGTGGCCGCAACCACCTTCATCGGACCGACGCCGAGTACCCGCCGTAGGCGGTAAGTCAGATGGGCATGCCGTTGACCAAACACGGTAATTGATGCTATCGCGAGCGAGTGGCGCCCCAGTAGGGTTTGGGCGTGTCCCAGCGCCTTCGACATAGCCTCGGCATGTGGCGCGATGCCCTTGGTCGAGGTCGTCGCAACCTCAGTTTGGGTCGATCCGACTTCGACCGGCGAGAAGCGCTGGCTCGCAGTAGGCGCATTTTGTCGGCCCCTCGGCGAGTGTGGCGCCCGCTGGGTGGTCTGCTCGGCCCGGCTGTTGGTGATGCCGGGCAAAGCTTGGGGGCGTTGGCTTTTTCGGCCACCACGAGCCTCATCACTGGACTCACTTTGGCGGCGTTTACCGACACGTTGGAAGAGTTTCCTGGGCTTTTGCTGTTCATCCCGGCCGCTATCGGGATGCGAGGCAACGTGTTCGGCCCTCTGGGCGGTCGTCTGTCCACGGCTATTCGTGTCGGCACTCTGGAATGGAAACGTCGACCGGATTCGTTGTTGGGCCAGAACATCATCGGGGCCATGCTGTCGTCGGTGGTGACTGCGGTAGCCATCGCTGTCGTGGCTGAAGGCATCGCTCTGTTGTTGTCTGACCGAAGCGTAGATGTTATTGGTTTGGCCGACTTTGTGGTGGTGTCGGTCCTCGGTGGCTTCCTGGCCTCGATCGTCGTTTTAGCCATCACCTTGGGTTTGGCGGTGGCGTCAGCTCGTTTCGGATGGGATCTCGACAACGTCACCGCACCGCTGGTTTCGGCCTCGGGAGACTTTGTCACGTTGCCGGCCATTGTCTTGACAGCGGCACTGATTGCCCGGGGTTGGTTTACTCGTCTGCTGGCCCTGGGTTTGATTGTTGTGGTGGTGGTGGCAGCGGTTGTGGTCTTCCGGTCAGCGTTGACCTTGGCTCGAAGTATCGTCCGGGAGTCGGTGCCGGTCTTGGTGGCGGCGGGAACCCTCAGTCTGTTTGCTGGTACCGTCTTGGAACGCTCGATCGATCGGTTCCTGACCTTCTCTGTTCTGATAGTTCTTCTGCCCGGCTACCTGGCCGTCGGTGGCGCCTTGGGCGGTATCTTGGCCAACCGCCTTGCCACCAAAGTGCATCTTGGTTTGATCGAGCGTTCGCCCATCCCAACCGGCGATGCCCGCGACGACATTCGCATCACCTACGGGTTGGCCCTCCCGATCTTCACGCTGCTGGCGGTGCTTGCGGGAACGCTTGGTTTGGCGCTCGGTCGCACCTCACCGGGACTGTTCGCCTTGGTCGGAGCGGCAGTGACCGGCGGACTGTTGGCGACGACGTTTGTTTGTGTGGTGGCGTATTACGGGACGTTGGTTGTGGTGCGGTTCGGGCTTGATCCGGACAACCACGGCATCCCAATGGTGAGCGCC
>CALJMD010000228.1 GCA_937981915.1 uncultured Acidimicrobiales bacterium | reverse complement strand
CGGGACCGGTGGCACGATCACCGGCAATAGTCGTGGTCTGCGCAAGCACTGGTCGGATTTGGCCGTGCACTCGGTGGAAGAGGATCTATCCGACACCATCGGTGGCATGCGCAACCAGCAGGATCCCTTCCAGCCCCCGGTGGCCGATCTCGGATTGGTGAAAGACCGTTACGTGGTCACCCGTACCGACGCCGAAGCCAAAGTGGCCGAGACCATGAAGTTGGAGGGCCACTTCGTCGGTACATCATCCGGCGCAGTTATTGAAGCGGCGCAGCGGGAACTATCAACCAACGGCGGCACGGCCGTGGTGCTGCTTCCCGATGCCGGCTGGAAGTACCTCTCCGGCAATCCGTGGCAGTAGACGCCAGCTGGCTAGTGGGCGCCGAGTCTAAGCGACGCTAGGCCTGGCTGGCGATTGTCTCCAGCCGTTCGCAGTAGGCGGCCCAGTCACCAGGTTTGAGTTCGGGCATGTTGTCCGAACCTTCTCGCATGCCGGCGGCGCCGTCGATGGTTTCACGCACAATGTCCATCTGGCCGAGGTGGCGATAGATCTCGGTGGTTACGTGAACCATGATGCGTTGAAGCGTTACCGGGTTGCCGGCCTCGCCCCACCACGGAACGTGACCCTCATGGTCGAGGTCGAACTCTTCAATGAGGGCTTGAGAGGCGGCCCACACCTGTTTGAACTGCTCGATAATCTCGCCGCTGGACTCTTCCGCAGTGGCAAACATGTCGGCATTGACCCCCTGCTCTGATGGCATGTCGACGATGTTCGGTCGACCGAACGTTTCACCGAAGTATCCCGCCTCGACCAGCCCCAAATGTTTCACAAGCCCGAGCAGGTTCGTACCGGTTGGGGTCATAGGGCGCCGCAGGTCGTATTCGTCCAAACCAGCCAGTTTCCACAGCACGGCCTCGTGGGCCACGTTGAAGTAGCGGAGCTGCGAGCCTTTGACGGTGTTCATGGTGGCGATATCCATACGATCAATTGTTCCATATTTTGAGCGTGAGGCGCCCTAAACTTAGCGGATCCTGATCGTCGGTTGGGTAAAACTTCCTATATGGCAAACAATGTTGTCGAACCTGTTTACGGATGGGACAACTTGGTCTATGTTGGCCCGCAACCCTTGGGGAACAGGGTTACCCGCCGCACAACTTAGGAGTAAACATGACGGTCGTTTCGCCGACGGCGTCCAGTCAGTTTCTGGTACACGGAAGCCCGAATTGGGTGGATCTGGAAACTCCCGATGCCGCCCGATCACGTGCCTTTTACCGCGATCTGTTTGGATGGCGCTTCCGGGACCGATTCAGCTTCCGCACCAGTGAAATCGGTCAACCCGACCTGGACGAAGCGCAAGCCACCTCCATGGCCGTCTTAGACGGCCAGCCTTCAGCCGAGCTTCACGAACGCGACGGTCGCTTCCACGACATGAAGCTCCCGGCCAAATGGGAGCCGTTTGTCCACGTCGTTGATCTGGCCGCCACCTTGCGCCGAGTGGAAGCCGTTGGGGGCCAAGTCCTTTCCGGGCCGACCGAGCGGGGCAGCATGGCCACGGTGGCCACCATCGTCGATCCGTACGACGCAGTGCTGTCGTTGTGGCAGTCCCGAGACTCATCCGGCTCAGCCAATCTGCACAGCGTCGGTTCGTTGACCTGGCTCGACCTGGAAACCCCTGACCTCGAAGGCGCGGGACGCTTCTATCGCTCGGTTTTTGACTGGACGGTCACCGAACAGCCGATGGGCATGCGAGCCGACGGCACCTTCGACTCCTACCTGGTTTTTGGTACGCCGATGGGTCCGGTTGGTGGAGCCGTACGCTCGGCCATCAGCGACATCCCGGCATCGTGGTGCCCTTCATTCTCCGTGATCGACACCGACGTCATGGCTCACGCTGCCACCCGTTTCGGCGCCGTAGTCATGAGCGAACCCTATGATCTGCCGGTTGGTCGCCAAGCGGTGATCGTCGACCCCGAAGGTGCAGTGTTCTCACTGCTCGGCCCGGTGCGTCACATCAAGCGGTGCCGCCTGTCCACACTCATCTGACTGACATATCTGGTTGACACGTCTGATTGGCATATCTGGTTGACATGGGGCACTCGTCGACCGGCAACCGATCAGCCCGGAGGGTAACCTGAGAGTATGGTTACCCGCTCGCACCACGATCACGAACACCACGAGGATCACGGTGGGGGTCATAGTGGGGGTCACGGCGCCGACTACATGGTGCATCATCACCGTGACGTGCAGGGTGGAACCGCTCGGGCTGCCGTGTTCGGTGTTTCCGACGGCTTGGTGTCGAACGTCGCCTTGATTCTCGGTGTGGCTGCGGCCGGTACGGACTCGGCGACCGTGTTGGTGGCCGGGCTGTCTGGCCTGCTGGCCGGTGCGGCGTCGATGGCGGCCGGAGAGTACGTGTCGGTCACCGCTCAAAACGAACTGGTCGAGCGTGAAATTGAGATCGAGCGCCGGTCGTTGGCTGAACGGCCGGAAGAAGAAACCGAAGAGCTGAAACAGATTTACATTCAGCGTCGAGGTCTCGAAGAGGACAAGGCTGAGACGCTGGCCCAAGCGGTCATGGCCGACCCGGAAGTCGCACTCGACATTCACGCTCGGGAAGAGTTAGGTATTGATCCCGAATCGGGTGGCAACGCCGTTGGGGCCGCCGTTAGCTCGTTCGTGGCGTTCGCCATTGGTGCTGTCGTCCCGCTGGTGCCATGGTTCGTGTTGGAAGGTACCTGGGCCCGCAATATCTCGGTTCTCGTCGGACTGATCGGGGCGGCCGCAGTTGGAGCCACCCTGGCGTACTTCACCGAACGGTCCATGGTCCGCACCGCCACCCGTCAAGTTCTCTGGGCTGTCGCCGCCTGTGTGTTGACGTGGGGTATCGGCAGCGTGCTTGGGGCAACCGTCGTCTAAGAGTGAGGGAGTAACTCGAATGGTTAGCAGCAAAGCAGAGACGGTCGACGACTACCTGGCAGAGCTGCCCGACGATCGACGTGACGACATCGCCGACGTGCGCGACACCATTCTTGAGAACCTGCCTGAGGGCTACGTCGAGACCATGAACTGGGGGATGATCACGTATGAGATCCCGCTCGAAACCTGGCCTGACACCTACAACGGCAAACCGTTGATGTACGCCGCGTTGGCTTCCCAGAAGAACCACATGGCCGTCTATCTGACCAGCGTGTATGCCACCGAGGAATCTGCCGCCGACTTTCGTGACCGTTACAAGGCGACCGGCAAGAAGCTGGACATGGGCAAGTCGTGCGTTCGATTCAAGTCGATCGAGCAGCTACCTCTGGACCTGATCGGCGAGACGATCGCTGCGACCTCGGTCGATGACCTGATCGCCATCCACCAATCGACTCACGGCAAGTGAGCAGAAAATGAGCGGGAAATGAGCGGTACGTGAAACTTCCTGAAGCAAGGCCTGAGATCATGGAAGCGGCGCTGGTTGAAGCGGCGAAAGCCGTCGATCACGGTGACGTTCCGGTTGGCGCAGTTGTGCTCGGGCCCGACGGAACTGTGTTGGCTCAACGACACAACGAACGAGAACTGACCGGTGATCCGAGTGCCCACGCCGAGGTGTTGGCGTTGCGAGACGCCGCTGCTGCCGTCGGCGATTGGCGGCTCGACGGTTGCGAGCTGTACGTCACACTGGAGCCTTGCCTAATGTGCGCTGGAACGGCCTTGAATGCTCGCCTGGCTCGCATCGTCTATGGGGCTGCCGATCCGGCGGCTGGGGCCTGCTACAGCCTGTACAACGTGTGCGACGACCCTCGGATCAACCATCAGATCGAGCTGCTGTCTGGCGTGGAAGGTGACCGCTGTAGTCACTTGCTGACTGACTTCTTCGCCGGTCTGCGCGGCTAGCCACGCGCCCGCGGACGCGGGTTCGCTCGAGTCGACCTAATCCTCAGGCTCAAGCTTGCAGCGACTTTGCCCAACAGTCGGCGCCTTGAGCGCGCTGTCAGGCGGCCTCAGCCGAGCCGATTGGCGGTCGGAACCATGCTGCAGCGGTGCTAGCCTCGACTCCGGAAGGTTGCCAGAGCGGACGAATGGGGCGGCCTCGAAAGCCGTTGTGGCCTCCGGGTCACCAAGGGTTCGAATCCCTTACCTT
>CALJMD010000227.1 GCA_937981915.1 uncultured Acidimicrobiales bacterium | reverse complement strand
CCGGAACTGTTGCCCAACACGATCTCGGCGTTGGTTCCAACGTCGACCAGCAGTTGCACCTTGTCGCTGCGATGTGGTTTCTCGGCCAAGATGGCGGCTGCGGTGTCGGCGCCGACGTGACCGGCGATGCACGGCCCGAAGTAGACCTGCGGTCCTTCTCTGAGATCGAACTGGGTGGCGGTAGCGGTGACCGCTCGGTCGGTGGCCAGCGGGAACGGGGCTTGTCCGAGCGGGGTGGGGTCAATCCCCAGGACCAGGTGGCCCATGATGGGATTGCCGACTAGGACAACGTCCAATAAGGCGGAATAGTCGAGTTCGGCCTGGTCGAGAAGCTCGTCCAGAAGCTCTTGCAGCGCACCCCTAATGGCGTCGGTGAGTTGACGGTCGCCGCCAGGGTTCATCATCACGTACGAGACGCGGCTCATGAGATCTTCGCCGAAGCGAATCTGCGGGTTCATTCTCCCGGCTGAAGCCAAGACCTCGCCGGTCTGCAGGTCACACAAGTGTCCGGCCACTGTTGTGGAGCCGATGTCGACGGCAGCGCCGACGGCTCGATCAACAAAGCCGGGCCAGACGGCCACCACCGTCGGAGCGGCAGCAGTGTTGTCATTGGCTGAGTGCCGTCGCACCGCCACCGTCAGGCGGGGGAAGGCGCTGTGAAGTCGAGCCAGGACGGGGAACGGAACAATGGCATCAGCAATATCCCATTGCTCTGCCAGCCCGTCTACGACCCGGCCGGCCAGGCTGTCGCCGTCATCAAGTTGCTCTTGAAGTGTTTGCTCGGCTGCATTCTGCGGCTCGAGGTCCAGGTAGTGCAACGAGATTGTGGGGTCGACCACCAGGTCACCCAGGTCGATGTCTTTGCGAACCACCTGGCGGTGGATCTGGCTCTCGGGGGGTACATCGACGACTAGATCGCCGAGTACCTGGACCCCACAACCCAGGCGGTTTCCATCAGCGATGGGTCGCTTGCCGCGATAGTCCGACTCCAGCACGCCTGGTTCGGAAGCGCTGGTTTCGTCGACGGTTATGGCCCACTTCGAGTGGGAGCCCGGCGAGATGCCTACCTGGCAGCGCCCACAGATGCCGCGACCGCCGCAAACGGAGTCGAGGTCAACACCGAGTTCGCGGGCCGCTTCCAGCACGGTGGTGCCGGTAGGTACTGCTCCATTGAGACCGGACGGCGTGAAGACGATCCGGGCGTCGGATGAGGCCATGGCCCGGCTAGGACTGGACTCGGGCCCGGCGGCCGCCTCGACGGCGTCCCCCTGCTCCTCGTGCACCGTTCTCACCATTTTCACCCGGGTCGCGGTTGATCTGAATCCAGGCAGCGCAGTTGGCGTCCTGGTTGTTCAACACGTCCGCGGCCATGACCGAGTTGCGGACGTCGGAATGCATGGGGTTCATGATGGCCGAGGTCATGCCGTGGGCGATGGCCATGGCCAAGAAGTTGCCGGTGATTACATGGCGGTTGGGTAGCCCGAAGCTGACGTTACTGGCACCACAGGTGGTGTTGACGCCGAGTTCAGTACGCAGTCGGTGGACCAGCTGGAATACCTGCTGTCCGGCAGTGCCCATGGCGCCAATTGGCATCACGAGTGGGTCGACGACAACGTCTGCTTTGGGGATGCCGTAGTCGGCCGCCCGGTTGACGATCTTTTCGGCCACGGCGTAACGGACAGCGGGGTCTTCGGAGATTCCGGTGTCGTCGTTGGAGATGGCGACAACGGCTGCACCGTATTTGGCCACGAACGGCAGCACCCGTTCCATGGAATCTTCTTCACCGGTCACCGAGTTGATCAGTGGCTTCCCCTTATAGACGGCGATTGCCGACTCGAGGGCTTCGATGATTGACGAGTCGATGGAGATCGGAGCGTCAGTGATGGACTGCACCAACTCCACCGCCTTGGTCAGCAGAGCAGGTTCATCGGCCAGCGGAATGCCGGCGTTTACGTCGAGCATGTGAGCGCCGGCGGCGACCTGATCCAGGGCATCTTTCTGCACCCGGGAGAAGTCGTCGTTCTTCATCTCTTCAGCCAGAATCTTGCGTCCGGTCGGATTGATCTTTTCGCCGATCATCACGAACGGTCGCCCGAATCCGATGACCACCTCTTTGGTGGCCGAGCTGATAATGGTGTCAGTCATTCAGACCTCTTTGTCTGCCGTTTTTGTCGTTCGGTCAAGTTTGTTGGTTGCTGATTACGTATGTCGGCGGCGGATCATCTGTTGTTCGAAAAACTCTTGTTTGGTTGACCTGATCAGTAGATCTGGTCGGTTAGCCGCTCGAGCCTTCGCCGGCGTCGCCCCCGGCTCGCACGAGGGCTTCGAGACTGTCGCGGTCGAACTTTTGCTCAAGTTCGGCTGCGGTTTGCTCAGCGGTCTCCTCGGCGTTGTCGTCCGAGCCGAGCGGGGTCGCCTGACGTCGCCACTGGGCCACGTAGGCCGAGGTCTCGGTCAGTCCGGCGACAGCGGCCGCTCGGTCAATGGCGTGCTGAAAGCGAGGTTCAAGCAACCGTTTGACCGTCTGGCCATCGTTGGTGGCGGTTACCTGGGCGGGGATGTCTCGCCAGTAGATGACGACCATCTGGTTCGCCTTGGACCTGCGTCTGCTCATGGTCTTGTCGTCCGCGTGATCTGCTGCTGCGGCCGGTCAGGCGGCGCGGCGCTCGCTGACAAGTTTGGTTGCCGTCTCGGCCGCTACAGCGGCGTCGCGGCAGTAGGCGTCAGCGCCGATGGCGTCACCGAACTCTTCGTTCAGGGGAGCGCCGCCGACCAAGACGATGAAATCGTCCCGCATGCCCTTTTCGACCATAGTGTCGATCACGACCTTCATGTACGGCATGGTCGTGGTCAGCAGAGCCGACATGCCCAAGATGTCGGGCTTGTGTTCGTCGAGAGCGGCAAGGTATTCATCGACGTCGGTGTTGATTCCGAGGTCAACGACTTCGAAGCCAGCACCTTCCAACATCATGGCGACAAGGTTCTTGCCGATGTCGTGGATGTCTCCCTTTACGGTGCCGATTACCATCTTGCCAACCGGCTCTGCGCCGGTTTCGGCCAAGAGCGGTCGGAGGATGGCCATCCCGGCCTTCATGGCGTTGGCGGCCAGGAGCACCTCGGGCACGAAGAGGATGCCGTCGCGGAAGTCGATTCCGACGATTCGCATTCCACCGACCAGGGCGTCATTTAGCACTTTGTCAGCCGACCAGCCACGGGCGAGCAGGAGGTTCGTTCCTTCGGCGATCTCGTCGGCCAGGCCGTCGTAGAGATCGTCGTGCATCTGCGCCGTGAGGTCTTCGTCATTCAAACTGGAGAGGTCAATTTCCTCGTCCTCGCCGGCGTCGCTACCGAGGTGCTCGTCTGACATGTGCATTTTCTCCGTTGAAGTTGCGACCGACGTGACGTCGGTGTGTTTGTTCACTAGGACGTTAGCTAGAAATCGGCCGGGGCCGACTCTTCGTGAACGCCGCTACCCGATTGCAACCCTTCCGAGTTGCAGACCGAGAGGTGTTGCAGGGCAAAGTGACCGCCTTGGAGGTGCCACCAGCCTTGTCCCACATTGTGGAACTGTACCGTATCATGGAATCCGGTGAAATAGAAGAGGGTCATTTGCGCCCCCGTGTTCGGTTGCGCAGCAACGAGACGGCCGACACCGTGGCCCGAGCCGGGAACAACACAAAGTCACGAGTTTCCGGTACGTCGGTCTGAACAATCATTCGGAACAGGGTGTAGATGGCGATGACGCCATGGATGACCGCCAGCGCCACAAAGTACTGGTTTGCCCCGTAAAGCGACATCAGTAGCGACGTAATCAACGGTCCCACGACGGCGCCGATGGCGTTGGTGGTCACCAACGCAGCGCTGGCGCCCAGGATCTGCTCCGGCTCGATCCAGTCATTCGTGTAGGCAATGGTCATCGAGTACAGCGGGAACGTGCAACAGCCCACGAGAAACATCAGCCCGTAAGCGGCCGCCGAGCCGATCGGCACCGTCAACAGACCGACCGTTGCCGCCGTGGCCCCCAAAGCCAAAAGAACAATAAGAAGCCGTCTCGGCAGTACGTCGGCGACAGCGCCAACCGGAATCTGCCCGGCGACACCGCCAAGGTACGGGGCCCCGACAAACAGCGCCACCTGGCCTGGCTCGAGACCGACCCTTGTGGCGTAGACCGCTCCAAGACCGACAACGGCGCCATTGGCAACACCGACCAGCATCGCCACCACAACACCGGTCGGCACGATGGCCATCAGCTTCTTTAGCGACATCGGGGTCGGGATCCGGGTTGGGGGAGCGGAGCGGGCGGAAAGCGACACCGGGACCAACGCCAACGAGATCAGGATCGAGGCCAAGACGAACAGCTCGAACCCTGACGGGTCGGCCACGTTCAGCAGCTGCTGGCCACCGGCGAACCCGCCCATGGACACCACCATGTACACCGCAAGCATTCGGCCCCTGGTGGCATTGGTGGCCATGTCGTTGATCCACGATTCGGCCACTACGTACAGGCCGGCCATACAAAACCCGGTGGCGAACCGCATCAGCGTCCAGGTGACCGGGTGTACGGCCAGCAGATAGGCCAGGGCGGCAGCAGAAGCTATCGAAGCCAGCGCGGCAAAAACCCTGATGTGGCCAACTGAAGACAGGGCGCGGCTGGCCGCCGGGCTGCCGATCAGAATGCCCAAGAAGTAGGCACTCATGATCAGACCGACGGACAGGTCCGAGAAGTCGGCGTTTTCCGACCGGATGCCGATCAACGAACCCTGAAGCCCGTTGCCCAGCATGAACAGTGCTATGCCACTGAACAGCGCCCATGATGCAGCGGCCACATTGCTGAAGACCGCCAGTCGGGTAGGGCCAGTTCCCTGCCCGACGTTCGCCTCAAAAGTTGTCTCAGCCGTCGCTGATAACTTCCTGGCGCCAGGCCTCAGTTGCGGCCACCTGATTGAACGTGAAACAGTGCAGGCCGGTGACGTTCAAGTCGGCCAGCTTGTCCGACATGGGTACTAGCAGGTCGTTCGGGTCGTAATCGGACTGAGTCAGCAACTTGGAGATCGCCTTGCGGTTCTTCTTCAGGTAGCTGAGCGACGTTCCGATTCCCAGACGGGTGCCCATAGTTAACAACTTGGTGCGATCGACCACACCGGAGATGCCCAGGTGGATCGGCAAGTCGATACCGGCCGCCCGTTGAGCAGTCAGCCATGCCATGATCTTGTCGGCGTCAAAGCACATTTGGGTGCTGGCATAGCCGTTGACGCCGGCCTCGGCCAAGATGGCTTGCTTGTCGGCAAGAGCCTCGTCCAACGCCTCAGTCGGGATGAGCGCATGTCCGTCGGGATAGGAGGTCACCCCGATGGTGTGAAGCTCAGGCCCGGCGTCGAGCAGCGCTCGGAGAAAGTCAGCGGCATTGTTGTACGGGCCCGCCGGTGGTTCGGCGTCGCCGCCGACCAGGAACAGGTAGCCAATCTCCTCGGTACGCATCCAGCTGGCGATCTTGGCCACGTGCTCGGGGCCTTCGATCATTCGCGCTGCGATGTGAGGGATGGCCGTGTGGCCTTTGGCCCTGACTTCGTCGGTGAGACGCATTGTCTCGTCGATGCCTTTGGCTGGCGAGCAGGTTACTGAAACAGTTGCTCGCTGTGGCAGCGCCTCAACTGCTGCGTCCAGGCTCTTGAGGGGGATGACTTCGAACGTCAGCTCTTCGATGAGCTTGGTTCGGTACAGCTTTGCTTCCGGGGATTCCGACATGTGATCGTCTCCTTGATCCGCTTCGGGTCAGCTCAGGCCGACGATTTCGCCGTCGGCATCAATGTCGATCGACTTAGCGGCTGGGGTTTTGCCCAGGCCAGGCATGGTCCGCATGTCGCCACACAGCGGGTAGATAAACCCGGCGCCAACCGAAGCCCGAACCTCGCGGACCGGAAGCGTCCAGCCTGTCGGGGCACCCTTCAACGTAGGGTCAGATGAGATCGACAGGTGAGTCTTGGCGATGCATACCGGGAGGTTGCCGAAACCGGCGGCCTCGTAGGT
>CALJMD010000226.1 GCA_937981915.1 uncultured Acidimicrobiales bacterium | reverse complement strand
TTTGTAGTCGTAGTAGCCGTCTCTCGGCTTGCCCCGACCGGCATGAGCAATCAGTCACATGACTCCTCCATCCCCGACCAAGCAAAGATAGGTTCGTGATAGTGAATTCAGTTGGCCTTGTCCTAATTGGGCGAAATGAGGCAGCCAACCTTCGCCGCACCCTTCCGGTGCTGCACGACGTGTTCGACTTCGATCACGTTGTTTATGTCGATTCGGGCTCAACCGACGACAGTGTTGCGCTTGCTCACAAGTTTGATGTCGACGTCGTAGAACTCGACGATTCCGTTCCGTTCACCGCGGCTCGGGCGCGAAACGCTGGCGTTCGGCGCCTCACGCAGACCTTGCCGACACTGGATTTCATCCAGTTCCTTGACGGTGACTGCGAACTCGTACCCGGCTACATGGAAGCGGCGCTCGAACACTTCAAAGAGCACGATCACGTTGGCATCGTCGTTGGCCGCAACCGGGAACGCTATCCATCGGCCAGTGTGTACAACGCCATCTGCGATGTCGAGTGGAACACCCCGATTGGCAAGCTTGACGCCTGCGGCGGAATCTTCACCATCCGACACGCAGCCTTCAGTGAGGTTGGAGGCTTCGACGACCAACTACTGGCCGGCGAAGAGCCCGATCTGTGCCTCCGGCTGCGTCACGCTGATCACGAAATTCACCGCATCGACCACGAAATGTCGCTGCACGATGCCGACATGCATCAATTCGGTCAATGGTGGACGCGGATGGAACGATCCGGTCAGGCATTCGCCGAAGGCCATCACCGCACTCAGGACGGCCCGGAAGTCATGTACGGAGCCGAAACCAAGCGCAGTTGGCTGTTCGGCGGCTACTTCTTCGCCGCTGCCGCTCTCGCTGTGCTGGCCGACTGGCGTTGGGCCGCCCTCGCGGCCTTCTATCCGGCTCAAGCCTGGCGGATCAAGAAGAACCTGCCTGAGCGCATTCCCGACGACCAGCGGGGCCCCTACGCGGCGTCGTGTGCCGCTGCGTATGTTCCTCAGGTTGTTGGGCAGATGAAGTACCACGCCAAGCGGTTGAACGGCAAGTAGCGCCTCGACCAAGCGATCGGCTCAGCTGGCCAAACTCAACTGAGGGCTATTCCCACTCGATGGTGCCCGGCGGCTTCGACGTGATGTCGTACACCACCCGGTTGACGCCTTCGACTTCGTTGATAATCCGGTTGGACATCTTCTCCAACAGGTCATAGGGCAGTCGAGCCCAATCTGCCGTCATGGCATCTTCGCTAGTGACAGCCCTGATGATGATGGGGCGAGCGTAGGTTCGCTCGTCGCCCATGACTCCCACCGAACGAATATCGGCGAGAACGGCGAAGGCCTGCCACACCTCTCGCTCCAGGCCCGCCTGTCGAATCTCTTGGCGGACAATGGCGTCGGCTTCCTGTAGCACCGCCACCTTTTCGGCGGTGACCTCACCAATGATTCGAACCCCGAGGCCGGGGCCCGGGAAGGGCTGGCGCCAGACGATCTCGTCGGGGAGACCCAACTTGGTTCCGACCTGGCGGACTTCGTCTTTGAACAGGTTCCTGAGTGGCTCGACCAACTCGAATTCAAGGTCGTCGGGAAGGCCGCCAACGTTGTGATGGCTCTTGATTTTGGCCGCCTGAGCAGTACCTGACTCAATGACGTCCGGGTAAAGGGTTCCCTGCACCAAGAAGTTGGCGTCGTCAATTCCGCCTGAGGCTTGTTCGAAGACTCGAATGAACAGTTCGCCGATCGTTTTGCGTTTGGCCTCTGGTTCGGTGACGTCGGCCAACCGTTCCAAGAACTGGTCGCCGGCTCGGACGTGAATTAGCTCGATGCCTTGGTGGCGTTGGAACGTGTCGACAACCTGATCGGATTCCCCCAGCCTCATCAGGCCGGTATCGACGTACACACAGGTGAGCCGGTGTCCGATGGCGGCATGCACCAACGCAGCGGCCACCGCAGAATCGACGCCGCCAGAAAGACCGCAGATTGCTCGGCCATCCCCAATCTGGGCTCGAATGGCTTCGACCGCGCTGTCGACGAATGAACCAACAGTCCAGTTCGGTTCGCACCCGGCCAGCTCATGCAGGAACCGACGCATAACGTTCATTCCGTCGGGGGTGTGAATGACCTCGGGGTGGTACTGCACACCCCAGATTCGAGCCTCATCGTTTTCGAGGACGGCTACCGGAGCGTTAGGGGTCGAGGCACACCCGACGAAACCTTCGGGAAGTTCGGTGATGCCGTCGAAGTGACTCATCCAAACCGTCTGGCCCGACTCCGGCGCTGGGCCCAGCAGAGATGATGGGACGTCAGTAGCGACCGTCAGCGTGGTTCGACCGTATTCGCCTTGCCCGGAACGATCGACCCGACCACCGAGTTGCTCAGCGATCAGTTGGCTCCCGTAGCAGATGCCAAGAATCGGAACGCCCAACTCATAGATGCCGGGGTCGAGTAGCGGGGCTCCTTCGACATGCACGCTGGCCGGGCCGCCTGACAAGATGATGGCGGCGGGCCCGCGACGTCGGACCTCTTCAGCGCTGATGTCGGCGCGGACAATTTCGGAGTAGACGTTGAGCTCTCGCACCCGGCGGGCAATCAACTGGGCGTACTGGGCTCCGAAGTCAACGACCAACACGACCTGGTCGGGGACGAGACTGGGTGTTGCGGCGGCGGCCTTCGACGCGGCGGCGTCTGAAGTGCCGGGGTCAGGTTGGCTCATGCCGAACCGGACCGGATGAGGACTTCCGCCTTTTGCAGCTCTTTAGGCGTTTCGTAGCCCAGGGTGGCCATCGCCTGGCGCAGCGCACCGAACAAGTTGAGCCGGCCATCGGCGTTGTTGGCCGGACCAAACAAGATTTCTTCCAGGCTCCCCACGGTCTCGGTGGGGATGCGGCGCCCCTGCGGGAGGCTGGAATGAGCCACCGTCGATGCCCAATGCCACCCGTGACCGGGGGCTTCCGACGCAGCGGCCAACGCCGAACCCAACGTCACAGCGTCCGCTCCACAGGCAATGGCTTTGGCGATCTGGCCGCCGTTGCGGATACCACCGTCAGCGATCACGTGAACGTACACGCCGGTTTCATCGAGGTGACGCATACGGGCTGCTCGAACGTCGGCCAAAGCGGTAGCCATCCGAGAGCCAACACCGATGACGTCGGCGGCCGATGCACTGGACCCGCTGTCGACGCCGACCAGTACGCCAGCGGCCCCGGTTCGCATAAGGTGCAGGGCCGATTGGTAGGCGGCACAGCCGCCGACAATGACCGGCGTCACCAGTTCGCGCACGAACTCTTTGAGGTTCAGCGAGTCTCCTGAGCTGACGTGTTCCGCTGAGATGACGGTGCCACGGATGACCAGCATGTCCAGTTCGGCCTTGAGAATCAGGTCGGACAGCTCGACAACGTGTTTGGGAGACACGGCTCCGGCGGCATAGACGCCTCCAGCGTGAATCTCAGCGATTCGTTTGGAGATCAGTTCCGGTTGAATCGGAGCCGAGTACAGCTTGCGCATGTGGGCAACAGCGTCGACCTCATTCATTTTGGACAGGTCGAGCAATATCTCGGCGGCGTTGTCGTGCCGGGTCCAGAGACCCTCAAGGTCAAGAACAGCCAGGCCACCGAGCTGGCCGATGGCCACTGCGGTTTCGGGGCTGGTGACCGAGTCCATCGCCGAGGAGATGAACGGCAGTTTCATTTGGTAGGCGTCGATCTGCCAGGACAAGTCGACGTTGCTGGCGTCACGGGTCCGCCGTCCGGGGAGCAGAACCAACTCATCGAGGCCGTAGGCGCGACGAGCCGACTTGCCCATACCAAGATCGATCTCAGCCATGGATCCTCCTGAGCGATGCTGTTGCCGATAACAAAGATGCCCGACATCGCCAGATCAGCCGGCCAAAGCCGGTGATGACGCGTCGGACTGTGAAGACTACAGATTAACGCGCCACAAGCCCTCCACCCCGGATTCCCCGCGGGAATCAGGCTGAGTCGGACAGTTGATCGGCCTGCATGACCGGCAGCGGCCGGGGAAAGCCGTCAAGTGAACGGAGAATTAGACGGGTGTTGGTCTCCTCCGCTTTGAGATCCTCTTTGAGTAGTTCAAGTAATCGGTCCAGTTCGCCCACGTCTCGAGCGACGACTCGAAGCTGGAGATCGAACCGACCGGTCAGGTGCACGGCGTCAACTACGCCGAAGAACTCGGTCCGGTCAAAGTCAAGAGTTGGGTTGTAGGAGCCGGAGGCGAATCGGACGTCGATCACGGCTTCAATGGTTCGCCCCAAGCGCTCAGGGTCGACTTGCGCGGTGAATCGTGCGATAACGCCGGACTCGATCAGTCGTTTGAGTCGCTCGGAGGTGGCCGACAGGCTCAACGGCAGTCGATCGGCCAACTCGGTGACTGACATTCTCCCGTCAGACTGTAGTTCAGCAATAAGTTTTCGGTCCAATGAGTCGATGGCCAAATACTATTCGGCTTGAAGCAAATTCGGCAAGAACATTCCGATGCATCCACGGCGCCACCTTCACCACACTGGAGCTATGGCCCCCGAACTTGCGCTCCTCGGCTTCACCGTCGCTCTCATCGTCCTCATGCCCCCTGGCCCGGTGGCTATGGCCCTGGTTGAAGTAGGTGTGACACAAGGGCGATCAGCCGGGGCCCGAGGCGCCCTGGGCATTGCGTCGGGAGACATTCTGGCCTCAGGTGCGGCTGCGACCGCCTTGGCCGCCGGCACCGCCCTGCCACCAATGCTGTTCAGTGGCGTACGGGTCGGATCGGCCGTCGTGTTCGCTCTATTCGGCTTCACGCTGGTTGTCAGGCCCGGATCTGTGAAGGCGGCGGCGTTGTCGGTGAGGCGCCCCGGTCGGGCGTTCTTTGCTATCACGTCCGCCACGCCAACTGTCTTCGCCGCATGGTTCGGCCTGCTGGGCACGCTTCCGTTCGTGGGAGACACCCGGTCAGTCGTCACCTTTCTGGTTGGCGGTGTCGTGGCATCGGCCGCCTGGCATCTTCTAGTAGGGGTAACCGCCGCTCAGCTGTCGGGCCTACTGTCACAACGAATTCTGCAAGCGGCAACGAGGTGTGGCGGTGCTGCAATGATGGTCTTGGCCACGGTCAGCCTCGCTTCGGCGACCGGCTGATTCTTGTTAACAGGGCAGACACGAACCAAACTGGGCCGATGCGCCCTCAGACGCCACCCAAACATCGCATCGAAGCCGAGGTGCTCATTCCCGGCCGAGGAGACCCGGTTGAGAACGCCACCCTCTGCTTGGAAGACGGCGCCATTACCTACGCCGGCCCCCGCTCCTCCGCTCCGGTAACGAGCGGCAACGACACAGTGACCGAGGTCAATACCGTCATGCCCGGGCTGTGGGACTGCCACGTCCACTTTGTGGGCAACGTGTCGGCCAACCTGGAAGAGATCGGCACAACGAACCCCATTACCGCTGCGGCCCGGGCGGCTGCCGATGTTACCAACACCTTGATGGGAGGCGTCACCAGCGTGCGTGACGTGGGTGGGCTCGGTCTCCATATGGCGCCGGCGGTCGAACAGGGGCGGCTGGCCGGCCCCAACATCTACGCCGCCGGTCGCATTCTCTCCACCACCGGCGGCCACGGCGACATCCACGGCTATCCGCTGGACTTCGTGCACTCGATCAGCTGCGCCCACAGCTTCGGACTGCTGTGCGACGGTGTCCCGGAGGTGCTGAAGGCCGTTCGCACCAACCTTCGTTCCAACGCCAAGCTGATCAAGATCTGCGCATCCGGGGGCGTGATGTCGGAGATCGACCACCCGATCCACCAGCAATTCTCGGACTCCGAACTGGCGGCCATCGTTGAGGAAGCCGGTCGGGCCGAACGCATCGTGGCCGCCCATTGTCACGGAAAGCCGGGAATCATGGCGGCGCTGAAGGCTGGCTGCCACACCATCGAACACGGCTCCTACCTGGACGAGGAAGCGGCCGACCTAATGGTGGAGACCGGGGCGATCTTCGTGCCAACCCGTTTTGTGGTCGACGAGCTTCTGGGGCAAGTCGACGTGTTGCCTCGCTGGGCCTACGAGAAAGGTCAAATGGTGGCCGAAGTCCACGAGCAAGCCATGAAGATTGCGGTGGCCAAAGGGGTCAAGATCGCCGCCGGGTGCGACATCTTCATGAGCGGAACCGACATGTATGGGCGCAACGGCACGGAAATCCGGCACTTGATCAATGCCGGTATGACCGACCTTCAGGCCATCGAAGCGGCTACGGCCACCGCACCCGAGACACTCGGACCTCAAGCGCCAATGTCGGGCCAGCTACGAGTCGGCTATGACGCCGATGTCATCACCTTTGATGCCAACCCACTCAACGATCGTTCCATTTGGGGGGATCGCTCGCGCCTCACCGGGATCTGGAAGGGCGGCCACTCGGTCCTGAGCCCCGCCTGATCAACCCACGGTGTTCGGGCGGGTGGTTGTTACGTAAGCGCCTTTACCGCCGAAGCCAATGGCCGAGCCAGGCCACCTCGCTCCCCCACGGAAACGCCGTCGAGGTCAAGCCATTGGGCCAGTTCAGCCAGAGAGGCGGCCAACTCGGTTGCCACCCGGTCTCGATCGGTCCGGTTGGCCATCACGTCATCCTCACCGAAGCTGCCTCTCACCAGGAGAACGCCAGCTTTGCGATCGGCTTTGAGACAGACTCGGCCGACCAGCGAGTCGTCGAGCAAGAACGGCAAGACGTAGTAGCCGTAGACCCGTTTAGGCTCCGGAACGTAAATCTCGATGCGGTAGTGAAAGTCAAACAACCGCTCGGCTCGATCGCGATACCAGACCACAGGGTCAAAGGGGCTCAGTAACGCTCTCGCCTTCATCGACCGCGGCTGAGATGCTTCGGCGTGAAGATACCCCGGCGTCTTCCACCCTTCGACGTCAACCTCTTCCAGCGTCTGTTCGGCCACAAGTTGCTTGAGAATCCGGCGAGTGTCGGTGACCTTGAGCCGGTAATAGTCGGCGATGTCAAAATCGGCGGCGATGCCATGAGATCGGGCTCCAATCTCGACCAGGCGATTCATTGCTTCATCGTCGTCACTTGGATCGGGTTGGGCGAGAACCTCTGGTCGTAGCACGTTTTCCGGCAGATCGTAGACGGTGACGAACATGTTGGTTCGTTCGCTGACCGCCAACCGGCCGCTAGCATACAGCCACTCCAAGGCGATCTTTCCCTTGGAACGGCCCCACCACGGTCCGGTTCGCTGGCCGGGGTCGCTTAGGTCTTTGATTGAGAGCGGACCCCGCTCGACGATCTCGCCCAGAACCGATTGGAAGTACTCGGGGACTTCGCTTTCCAACTCCTGAGCTCGACTCCACCGAGCGTGGCGGGATCGAAACCGAAGGTTGGGTTGCACGTCCTGCCAGGTGAACGAGGCCTCGTGGGCTACTGATTCGTAGAGTTCGCCGGAGTGGTAGAGGTAGCGATCCAATTTGGCCCGATCGTACGGGCCAAGACGGGCAAACATCGGCAGATAGTGAGACCGGCACACAACGTTGACCGAGTCCAACTGGAGGATGTTCATTCGGTTCATCGCCCGCCGGAACAGGCGCGAACTAACGGCACCGGTCGGCTTGGGGTCGGCAAAACCCTGGGCCGCTAGCGCAATTCGGCGCGCTCGCTCCTGCGAAATCCGACGTCGACGGGAGGTCATGCGGCGATGAGTGGCGCCCCTACTCTGTCGCCCCGGCGGCGGAACCGACCATCGATTCGAGGATGTCTCGCATCCCGCCGTTCTTGAGGTTCTTCATTAACTCACCGGGCGTGGTCTCGCCTTTTTCCCACTCCATCCAGTGTGCAAGCAGTTTGGCGGGGTCCGGGGCAGGTCGATCCATGAATGGGAAGGCTACCGGCCGCTGCCATGATAGGACAATGGCCGACGGCTTCTTCTCACGACTCCTTCAACGGATGGCATCCGACAGCGACGGCTCATCGGCTCCGAGCAGCCGCTCATCGGGCCGCACCAGCGGACCACCGACGTCGAGCAATGCTGCTTCGTCGTTCCACCTCACATGGGAGGTTCCGCCTCAACCCCTGATCGAGGTTCGGGCCGATCTTGAGGTGGTGGAGCCACCATCGATCGACCGGTTGTACTTCTGGGCGTTGCAGGTGAACTTCGCCGACCGGGCCAACGGTGGCGCAAACCGAGGTGGGGCCCACACCGGACTTCAATACCACCCGTCGTACCCGAACGGAGGAGCCGTGAACTGGGGCGGCTACCACGCCGGAGGCGGTGAGCTGGAAGGGTCGACCTCGGCGTTGCCGTCGACGTTGAACAACGTCAACACCCGCGACTACCCCTGGCAACCGAACAACGCCTACCGATTCCGCGTGTTCAGTCCCGAAGGCCACCCGGGCAGTTGGCGGGCGACGGTTACCGATCTGACCAGTGGGGTTGAAACCATCATTCGAGACCTGAAGGTCGATGCCGACTCGCTGGTCAGGCCAATGGTCTGGAGCGAAGTTTTTGCCGACTGCGATCATCCGAGTTGCACCATTCGCTGGTCGAACCTGGAGGCCGACCTGGCCGCTGGTGGAACAGTCCGGGCCAAATCGGTGCGGCTCAATTATCAACGTCATGGCGACGGAGGCTGCGCCAATACCAATACGCACGTGGACCCCGACGGTCACGGGTTTCTCCAGACCACCAACACCGCTCGAATCAACCGAACCGGGGTCGCCCTCACCATCGACTGATGGGCTTCCGCTCACACCCCAAGATGTCGGGGCACTAGATTTGGAACATGTCGCACCATCACCGTTCGATTGAGCACCCGGGACACGCCATCGATCACCGCATCTTGAGTCGCCGCCTGTTTCTCTCCGGGTTGGGGCGCAACACCATGGCCGTCGCCGTCCTGGGAGCCGCCGCGGCGGCCTGCTCATCAACACCTGAGGCCTCACAGAGCTCAGACGCCACCCAACCCGACGCTGGAGAAGAGCCAGGAACCGCAGACGGGCTGCAGTGGGAGGAGGTCAGCTTCGGCTTCGTTTCGGCCTACGTGTTGGTCAGAGGCTCTGAGGTGGCGGTCGTCGACACCGGAACCGGAGGGGCCGGGGCCATCGAGACAACCCTCAACGGCATGAACCTGGGGTGGGATGCCGTCAACCACGTCATTGTTACCCACGCCCACGGCGACCACGTCGGCGGTCTGGAAGACGTCATGACAGCGGCGGCATCGGCCACCGCCTACGCCGGAGCAGGCGACATCGACAATATGAGCGCACCCAGGGAGATCGTGGCGGTCGACGACGGAGAAGAGATTTTCGGTCTGCGGGTTCTGGCCACGCCCGGACACACTCCGGGCCACATCTGTGTTCTTGATCCCGACAGCGGTTTGTTGGTGGCAGGTGATGCCCTGATCGCCCAGGGCGGTGTGCTGGAAGGCCCAAGCGGTCAGTTCTCCGATGATCTGGACGTCGCAAATGAGTCGGCTCGCTCCCTGGCCGATGACTCGATT